>NZ_JBWKPX010000008.1:0-191056 GCF_059418465.1 Caulobacter sp. GW821-FHT09A05 | reverse complement strand
GGGGTGACGGCCTCAACCGGCGTGCCGGCGCTCCGGCTAGCGGTGTAACCCCTCATCCTCCCACGCTTCGCGCGGGCCCCTCCTTCTCCCTCTGGGAGAAGGTGTCGTCAGGCGCTCGCGGGCTTCAGCAAGAAAACCGCCCCGCCCCCTCGCCTCCCCTGCTATACGCCCCCATCTCCTCCCCTTCCCGTCCGACAGTTAGACCCTCCCGACCATGGCTTCCCCGACTCGCGCCCCTGTCCTGGCCCTCAAGGACGTCCGCCTCGCCGATGGGGCCAAGCCGCTGTTCGACGGGGTGGACCTGGCGCTGGAGCCGCGGGTCCGGGCCTGCCTGGTCGGCCGCAACGGGGCCGGCAAGTCGACCCTGCTGAAGATCCTGGCCAATCAGGGCATCGAGGCCGACAGCGGCGAGCGCGCCGCCCAGCCGGGCGCCAAGATCGTCTATGTCAGCCAGGAACCGGACATCACCGGCGACACCCTGCTGGACTACTGCACCCAGGGCGGAGCCGAGGACTACGAGGCCCACGCCACCCTGGCCGACTTCGGCCTGGACTACGCCAAGAGCACCGTGGGCCTGTCGGGCGGCGAACGCCGCCGCGCGGCCCTGGCGCGGGCCTTCGCCGAGCAGCCCGACGTGCTGCTGCTGGACGAGCCGACCAACCACCTGGACATCTTCGCCATCCAGACCCTGGAAGAGGAGCTGGCCAATTCCAAGTGCGCGGCCCTGATCGTCAGCCACGACCGCGCCTTCCTCAACCGCGTCACCCAGCGCACCTTCTGGCTGGAGCACCGCAAGGTGCGCCGCCTGGACAAGGGCTTCGCCGAGTTCGAGATCTGGAGCGAGCAGGTGCTGGCCGCCGAGGCCGACGAGGAGCGGCGGCTGAACAAGCAGCTGGAGCGCGAGAACGCCTGGCTGGCGCGCGGCGTCCAGGGCCGCCGGGCCCGCAACGAGGGCCGCCGCCGGGCCCTGATGGACCTGCGCGCCCAGAAGCGCGACCTGCAGGCCGACAAGCGCGGCAGCATGACCCTGGCCGTCGAGAGCTCGGGCACGTCCGGCAAGAAGGTGGTCGAGGCCAAGCACGTCACCAAGAAGTTCGGCGACCGCGTGATCGTCGAGGACTTCTCGACCCGCATCCTGCGCGGCGACCGCGTGGCCCTGGTCGGTCCCAACGGGGCGGGCAAGACCACCCTGGTGCGCATGCTGCTGGGCGAGATCCCGATCGACGCCGGCACGATCAGCCTGGGCACCAACCTGGAGATCTCCTACGTCGACCAGAACCGCATGGCGCTGTCGGAGAAGATGACGCTGTGGGACTTCCTGACCCCCGGCGGCGGCGACTCGATCCTGGTGCGCGGCCAGCCCAAGCACGTGGCCGGCTACGCCAAGGAGTTCCTGTTCACCGAGGCCCAGCTGCGCCAGCCGGTCACCAGCCTGTCGGGCGGCGAGCGCAACCGCTTGCTGCTGGCGAGGGCCCTGGCCACGCCGACCAACCTGATGGTGCTGGACGAACCGACCAACGACCTGGACATGGACACCCTGGACCTGCTGGAGGAGGTGCTGGCCGATTTCGAGGGAACCCTCATCCTGGTCAGCCACGATCGCGATTTCATTGATAGACTTGCGACCTCGACCATCGCCATGAACGGCCACGGCAAGGTGCTGGAGACCCCCGGCGGCTGGAGCGACCTGATCGACCAGAGCCCGGACTTCTTCAAGGGCGCGCGCGGCGCGGCCGGCGACTTCGCCACCGGCACGGGCTCGCACAAGGCGGTGATCACCCCCTCGGCCCCGCCGGCCCCGAAGAAGAGCGTCAAGCTGTCCTACAAGGACCAGCGGCGGCTGGAGGAGTGCGAGGCCCTGATCGCCGCCTCGCCGAAGATCATCGCCGACATCGAGGCCCGGCTGGCCGACCCGGGCTTCTACGCCCGCGACCCCAAGGGCTTCGACAAGGTGATGAAGGACCTCGACAAGGCCCGCGCCGACCTGGCGACGGCCGAGGAGGACTGGCTGGCGCTGGAGGAAAAGCGCGAGGCGATGGCGGGGTAGGCCGCCGTCTCCCGGCGAGCGCCGGAAAGGCCAGGATCCTCCGCATGAAGCCGGGATGGCGCGGGTTGAAGCCGCCCCCCGGATGGTTGTCATCCCGGACAGCCTCTGCGAGGCTTCCGGGATGACAACGGGCTCAGGTCTTCGGCGTTCTTCGATCGAATAGCCTACACCACCACCTGCGAGCCCATCTCCACCACGCGCCCGGCCGGGATGTGGAAATAGTCGATCGGGTCGGCGGCGTTCCTGACCATCCGGATGAACAGCCGGTCCTGCCACAGCGGCATGCCCCCAACCGGCGAGGAGCCGGGCGAGGCCACCACCGTGCGGCGACCGACGAAGAACGAGGTCGACATCAGGTCGAAGACCAGGGCGGGGGTATAAAGGGAGTTATAAAGGTCGCGGCGGTCAGTCGTGCAGCGGGGCCTCGGCCGGTTTGCGCGACCGGTCGGTCAGGGCCGTTCCCGCCGAGGCGGCGATCACGAAGGCGATGGCCAGCCATTGGCGGGGCGCCAGGTGCTCGCCCAGGACCAGCAGGCCGGCCAGGGCCCCGGCCGCCGGCTCCAGGCTCAGCATCACCCCGAAGCTCCGCTTGGGCATGCCGCGCAGGGCGACCATCTCCAGCGAGAACGGGATGGCGCTGGACACCACCGCCACCACCAGGCCCAGGCCCAGGGCGGCGGGGCTCAGCAGGGCCGTTCCCGCCGCCGCCACGCCGAACGGCGCGACGACCAGGGCGGCCACGGCCATCCCCACGGCCACCGAGCGGCCGCCGTGCAGGTGTCCCGTCCGTTGGCCGGTGACGATGTAGAGCGCCCAGAACACCGCCGCCGCCGCCGCGAAGGCCACCCCGACCGGGTCCAGGCGCAGGCTGACGTCGCCCAGCGGCAGCAGCAGGCCCAGGCCCGCGGCCGCCAGGGCGATCCAGGCGAAGTGGATCGGCCTGCGGGCGTGGATCAGGGCCAGGCCAAGGGGGCCGGTGAACTCGATGGCGATGGCCAGGCCCAGCGGGATCGTGCGGATGGCCATGTAGAAGCACAGGTTCATCGCCCCCATCATCGCCCCGTAGGCCGCCACGGCGGCCAGGTCGCCGCGGGCCATCGGCGCGCGCCAGGGCCGCCAGACCAGGCACAGGATCAGGGCCGAGAAGCCCGCGCGGTAGGCGCTGGTCCCCTGGGCCCCGACCAGCGGAAACAGCGACTTGGCCAGCGAGGTGCCGGCGCAGAACGACAGGACGGCCCCGAGCAGGCAGACGTAGGGCAGCAGGGCGGGCAAGCCGGCGCGCGGGCCGGCGGGGACGGCGGGAAGGGACATGCGGCGTCTCTATCAGGCCGCCGCCCGGAACGCACGACGGCGGCGCTCTCGTCGACCGGCGCGGGGGTCTAGATCATCGCCGGCCGACACGCCCCGGAATGGAAAGCCCTCAGAACGCCTCGTCCTCCTCGACGCCTTCGTCGTCCTCGCCGCCCATGGCCGCTTCCAGGCTCTCGATGATGTCGTCCATCTGGTCGGGGGTGATCGAGACGTAGAGCGCCTCGCCGCCCACCGCCGAGACCAGCAGGCGATAGCCGTCCTCGGTTTCCTGCAGGCTGAAGGTTTCGAGGAGCTGCAGCTTGGCCATGGGGCGTTCCGATGTTGGCGAAAGGGAAGCCGCGGATATAGGGGCGTCCGGACGAAAATGCATCCGGCGTCGGGGACCGCGCCCGCCGGCGTCCCCGATCCGCGTCTATTTCAGCGCCCCGCGCCGCAGCATCGCCACGTGGCCGGCGATCAGCGCCTCGCGCTCGACCCAGGGGAATTCCGGCCGGGCGATCAGCAGCGAGGTCAGGCCGTGCAGGCCCGCCCACAGGGTCTGGGTCAGGCGCAGGGGATCGTCGTCGTGGGTCAGGCCGGCGGCGTGCAGGTCGGCGATCATCGCCACGAAGGCCTGGAAGGCCTCGATGCCCGCCGCCATCGGCCGGCCGCCGGTGCGGGCGTGGAACGACCCGTCGTGGCTCTTCTCGACCATGAAGGCCACGCGATAGGCGTCCGGCTGCTCCAGGCCGAAATCGATATAGACCCGCATGGCCTTGTCGAAGGCCGCCGGGGTCGGGGTCCAGTCGGCCTTGCCCGCCGCCATCCGCGCCGACAGCGTCGCGAAGGCCCGCACGCACAGCTCGGCGATCAGGTCGTCCTTGGTGGCGAAATAGGCGTACAGCGCCGGCTGGCTGATCCCGGCCGCCTCGGCGATCTGCCGGGTCGAGACCGCGTGGACGTCCCTGGCGCTGAACAGCTTCAGGGCGGCGTCGAGGATCTCCTCGCGGCGCTCGGCGCCCTGGCCCTTGGGCTTGCGGGGGGATCGGACCTGCGGCGACTTCATCGTTTCCGACCTTTCGCCGAGCGCGGGCGGCTTGACAAGGCGCGATAATCTATCACTGATAACTTATCACTGATCGATCGTCGAGGGGGCGGGTCATGGGCGGGCGATTGTCGAGCGGGCTCACCCGATCCGTTGTCATCCCGGAAAGCGCGCAGCGCTTGTCCGGGACCCAGGTGAACCGCACCGCATCGCCCGGTCCCCTGGGTCCCGGACAGCCTCTGCGAGGCTTCCGGGATGACAACCGTCGGGGTGTCGGCGGCGGGATGGCGCTGGCCGCCGTTCTCGCCACGACCCTCGCCGCCTGCGGCCCCGCCAAGCCTGCCGCCGGCCCGCCGCCGCCCCAGGCGGTGGAGGCCGTCGCCGTCTCGGCGCCGCGGGCGACCGGCGGGGTCGCCGCCACCGGGACCCTGGAGCGCCGCCGCGAGATGTCGCTGTCGTTCCGCATCGCCGGGGTGCTGACCCGCGTCGCGGTCGAGGCCGGCGACAGCGTGCGGGCCGGCCAGGTGCTGGCGACCATCGACCCGGCCGCCGTCGACGCCCGCCAGCAGGCCTCGTCCGCCGACCTCGACAAGGCCCGCCGCGAGCTGGACCGCGCCAGGACCCTCTACGCCAAGGGCTATGTGGCCAAGGCCCGACTGGACGACGCCGAGAGCGCCGTGCGCTCGGCCAGCGCCGCCTACAGTTCCGCCGCCTTCGACCGGCGCTGGGCGCGGCTGGTGTCCCCCGCGTCGGGGGTGGTGCTGGAGCGCAGGGCCCAGGCCGGCGAGGTGGTCCAGCCCGGCCAGGCCGTGGTCAGCATCGCCGACCTGAACAGCCCGCTGGTCCTGCGCGCGCCCCTGCCCGACCGCGACGTCGCCGGGATCGGGATCGGCGCGCCGGTCGAGGTCACCGTCGACGCCCTGCCCGGCCAGGTGCTGGCGGGCCGCGTGACCCGGGTGGGCCAGTCGACCGACGCCCGGACCGGCGCGGTGCTCGTCGAGATCGAGGTCGCGGCCCGGCCGGAGCTGCGCAGCGGCCAGATCGCCACGGCCCGCCTGGCCAGCCGCGTGGCGGCCGGCGCCAACACCGGATTCGCCCGCGTCCCCGCCGAGGCGGTGCTGGAAGCCTCGGGCGGCCAGGCGGCGGTGCTCCGCCTGGACAACGGCCCCGGGGGCATTAGGGCCCGGCGCACGCCGGTCCGGTTCGGCGGCTTCGACGGCGACGACGCCCTGGTCGCCGGCCTGCCCGACGGGGCGCGGGTGATCACCGCCGGCGCCGGCTTCGTCTCGGACGGCGACCGGGTGACGGTGACCGACCCGAAGGCGCGGGAGCGGAAGGCCGGGCGATGAGGCGCTCCCCCTTTCCCGCCGGAACGCCCCCCTTTCAACCGTCATTCCCGTCCTTGTGGCGGGAACCCCTGGTGCAGCCGACGGTGAGACGCCTTGGCGCGCTGGCGCGCCACGTCTCCGCCCTTGCGGTGGACAGAGGGGTTCCCGCCACAAGGGCGGGAATGACGGCCGTTGAGGGAGAACGCTCTGCGCCGGAGCGGGGGCCTTCGCCATGAAGTTCGACCTCGCCGGCTTCGCGGTCCGCCGCTGGCAGTTCACCCTGGTCGCCTTCGGCCTGCTGGTGATGCTGGGGCTGAACGCCTTCCTGAACGTGCCGCGCTCGGAGGATCCGCACTTCCCCGTGCCGATCGTCATCATCCGCGCCGTGCTGCCGGGGGCCGAGCCCTCGGAGATGGAGCAACTGGTCGCCGACCCGATCGAGGACGCTGTCGACGGCCTGGACAATATCGACAAGGTCGAGTCGACCAGCCTGGACGGGGCGGCGGTGGTCCGCGTCCACTTCACCTGGGACGTCGATCCCGAGCGCAAGTACGATCAGGTGGTCCGCGAGGTGAACGCCATCCGGGGCAATCTGCCGGCCGGCCTGGCCCGGCTGGACATCGACCGGGTGCGCACCACCGAGGTCGCCATCGTCCAGGTGGCCCTGGCCTCCGACGTCCTGCCCATGCGCCGGCTGGAGAAGGTGGCCGACCGGCTGCGCGAGCGGCTGGACCGCGTGCCCGGCGTGCGCCAGAGCCGCTATTACGGCGCGCCGCCGTCCGAGGTGCGGGTGTCGCTGGACCTGGCGCGGCTGTCGGCGCTCAAGCTGCCGGCCGCGGCGGTGGCCGACGCGCTCAAGGCGGCCGGAGCCGAAGCCCCGATCGGCGCGGTCCAGGCTGGCGACCGCCGGTTCAACGTCAAGGCCGGCGGGGCCTTCCGCGCGCTGGAGACGGTCGAGAACACCCCCGTGCGCGCGATCGGCGGCCAGGTGGTGCGGGTGCGCGACGTCGCCGACGTGGCCTGGGCCCAGGACGAGCCCACCCACCTGGCGCGCTTCGACGGCCAGCGGGCGATCTTCGTCACCGTCACCCAGAAGGACGGCCAGGACGTCGCCAGGATCACCAAGGCGGTCGACCAGGTGCTGGACGACTACGAAAAGACCCTGCCGGCCGGGGTGAAGCTGGAGCGCGGCTTCGTCCAGGCCCGCAATGTCGAGCACCGGCTCAACAACCTGTTCCGCGACTTCGGCATCGCCCTGGCCCTGGTGCTGATCACCCTGCTGCCGCTGGGGCCGCGCGCCGGCCTGGTGGTGATGGTGTCGATCCCGCTGAGCCTGCTGATCGGCCTGGTGCTGCTGCAGGCGTTCGGCTTCACCCTGAACCAGCTGTCGATCGCCGGCTTCGTGCTGGCCCTGGGCCTGCTGGTCGACGACAGCATCGTGATCACCGAGAACATCGCCCGCCGCATCCGCGAGGGCGAGGAACGCACCGCCGCCGCCGTCAACGGCGCCAACCAGATCGCCCTGGCGGTGCTGGGCTGCACGGCCTGCCTGATGCTGGCCTTCCTGCCGCTGATGGCCCTGCCGGCCGGCTCGGGGGCCTATATCAAGTCGCTGCCGGTGACGGTGCTGTGCACGGTGGGCGCCTCGCTGCTGGTGTCGATGACCATCATCCCGTTCCTGGCCAGCCGGGTGCTGGACAAACATTCCGACCCCGAGGGCAACCCGCTGCTGCGGGCGGTGAACGGCGGCATCCACCGCTTCTACCGGCCCGTGCTGCACTTCAGCCTGGCGCGGCCCTGGCTGAGCCTGGCGATCATGCTGGCCCTGTGCGCCACCGCCGTCCCGATGCTGAAGATCATCGGCTCGTCCCTGTTCCCCGCCGCCGAGACCCCGCAGTTCCTGGTCCGGGTCGAGACCCCCGACGGCAGCCCCCTGGCCCGCACCGACCGCGCCCTGCGCTTCGTCGAGGCCCGGCTGAAGCAGGAGCCGGACATCACCTGGCAGGCCGCCAACCTGGGACGCGGCAACCCGCAGATCTTCTACAACGTCACCCAGCGCGAGAGCGCCACCACCTATGGTGAGGTGTTCGTCAGCCTGAAGGCCTGGGAGCCGGGCAAGAGCGAGGCGGTGCTGGACCGCCTGCGCGCCGACTTCGCCCGCTTCCCCGGGGCGCGGATCAGCGTCGTGACCTTCGAGAACGGCCCGCCGATCGACGCCCCGGTGGCCGTGCGCCTGACCGGCCAGAACCTGGAGGTGCTCAAGGCCCTGGCCGCCCGCGCCGAGACCATCCTGAAGGCCACGCCGGGCGCGCGCGACGTCAACAACCCCGTGCGGCTGGACCGCACCGACCTCGACCTCGGCGTCGACGAGGGCAAGGCCGCGGCCCTGGGCGTGCCGGCCGGGGCCCCGCGCCGCGCGGCCCGCCTGGCGCTGTCGGGCGAGGAGACCGGCCGCTTCCGCGATCCGGACGGCGACGACTACGCGGTCAAGGTGCGGCTGCCGATGGCCGCGGCCGACGGGGCCCATCCTCTTGACGGGGACCGAAACGCCCTGGCCGACCTGTCGAAGATCTACGTCCCCACCGCCGACGGCGAGGCCGCGCCCCTGGGCGCCATCGCCAGCCCGACCCTGCGCTCCAGCCCCGCCCGCATCGACCGCTTCGACCGCGAGCGGACGGTGACGGTCAGCGCCTACGTCCAGACCGGCTACCTGACCGCCAAGGTCACCCAGGACGTGGTCGCCCGCCTGGAGCGCGAGCTGCCCCTGCCGCCCGGCTACCGCCTGACCCTGGGCGGCCAGGCCGAGGCCCAGTCGGAAAGCTTCGCGGGCCTGGGCGCGGCGGTGATGGTGGCGGTGTTCGGAATCCTGGCGGTGCTGGTCCTGGAGTTCCAGAAGTTCAAGACCGCCCTGGTGGTGGCCGGCATCATCCCGTTCGGCCTGTTCGGGGCGGTGGCGGCCCTGTGGATCACCGGCTATTCGCTGAGCTTCACCGCCACGATCGGGCTGATCGCCCTGATCGGCATCGAGATCAAGAACTCGATCCTGCTGGTCGACTTCACCGAGCAGCTGCGGCGCGACGGCATGGGCCTGCACGACGCCATCGAGCGGGCCGGCGAGGTGCGCTTCCTGCCGGTGCTGCTGACCTCGGTCACGGCGATCGGCGGGCTGCTGCCGCTGGCGATGGAGGGCTCGGGTCTCTACTCGCCCCTGGCCATCGTGATCATCGGCGGGCTGATCACCTCCACGGTGCTGTCGCGGGTGGCGACGCCGGTGATGTACTGGCTAACGGCGCGGGGGAAGGCGGAGCGGGTGTAATCCTTTCAGGCCCTCCCCCTGCGGGCAGGGCTATCGCATATGGAAATTCCGGCCCAAATCAGGGTTCGGACCGGCTTTGGCGCCACCTGGATCGACCCAAGGAAAGCTTCGGATCGCGCGCGAATACTGACTTTCGAGTCGGCTCCACTGCGCACCGAGATGGCCGTTTTTCCATATGCGATACCCCTGCCCCTGCGGGGGAGGTGTCGCCCGAAGGGCGACGGAGGGGGGCGTGATCGGGCTTCGACCGCAACCGGATCGACCGGCCTAAACTCCCCCCACCGATCGCTTCGCGATAGCCTCCCCCACAGGGGGAGGATCTGCCCCCTTGCCTATTTTACACTCGTATAGCAACCTCTCCCCACACCCGGGAGAGACACATGGCCGCCACCCAGCAGCGCGACGCGATCATCATCGGCGGGGGGCACAACGGGCTGGTCTGCGCCTTCTACCTGGCCAGCGCCGGGCTGAAGGTCACGGTCTGCGAGGCCCGCGACGTGGTCGGCGGGGCGGCGGTGACCGAGGAGTTCCACCCGGGCTTCCGCAATTCGGTGGCCAGCTACACGGTCAGCCTGCTCAGCCCCAAGGTCATCGCCGACATGGACCTGCACGGCCACGGCCTGCGGATCCTGGAACGGCCGATCTCCAACTTCCTGCCGCTCGACGATGGCGCCTACCTGAAGCTGGGCGGCGGGCTGGAGCGCACCCAGGCGGAGTTCCGCAAGTTCTCGGAAAAGGACGCCGAGCGCCTGCCGGCCTACTACGCCATGCTCGACGAGATCGGCGACGTGCTGCGCGACCTGGCCGGCGAGACCCCGCCCAACCTGACCGACGGCCTGCCCGGCCTGCTGCGCGGCCTGCGGCAAGGCTCGCGGCTGGCGGGCCTGAGCCTGGAGCGCAAGCGCGACCTGCTGGACCTGTTCACCAAGAGCGCCCGCGACTTCCTGGACGGCTGGTTCGAGAGCGACGCGGTCAAGGCCAGCTTCGGCTTCGACGCCGTGGTCGGCAACTTCGCCAGCCCCGACACCCCCGGCTCGGCCTATGTGCTGCTGCACCACACCTTCGGCGAGGTGAATGGCAAGAAGGGGGCCTGGGGCCACGCGGTGGGCGGCATGGGGGCCATCACCCAGGCCATGGCCAAGGCCTGCCGGGCCAAGGGCGTGGAGATCCTGCTGAACGCCAAGGTCGAGGGCGTCCACGTCGAGGACGCGCCCAAGAGCGGCGGCAAGCGGGTCGCGGGGGTGCAACTGGTCGACGGCCGCCAGCTCATGGCCCCGATCGTCAGCTCCAACCTCAACCCCGCCCTGCTGTACGGGTCGCTGATCGCGCCGTCGGCCCTGCCGGCCCCGTTCAGGAAGGCGGTCAAGGGCTACAAGAACGGCTCGGGCACCTTCCGGATGAACGTGGCCCTGTCGGAGCTGCCCGACTTCACCTGCCTGCCCGGCAAGGTCGCGGCCGAGCATCACCAGTCCGGCATCGTGCTGTCGCCGAGCCTGGACTACATGGACGCGGCCTATCGCGACGCCAAGGCGACCGGGATCAGCAAGAAGCCGATCGTCGAGATCCTGATCCCCTCGACCCTGGACGACAGCCTGGCCCCGCCCGGCCAGCACGTGGCCAGCCTGTTCTGCCAGCAGTTCGCCTGGGACCTGCCCGACGGCCGCAGCTGGGACGACGAGCGCGAGGCGGCGGCCGACCTGATCATCGACACGGTCGACCAGTGGGCTCCCAACTTCAAGGCGTCCGTCCTGGGACGGATGATCCTGTCGCCGGTGGATCTCGAGCGGAAGTTCGGCCTGGTCAATGGCGACATCATGCATGGCCACATGTCGCTGGACCAGCTGTGGGCCGCCCGGCCGGTGCTGGGCCACGCCAGCCACCGCGCGCCGATCAAGGGGCTCTACATGTGCGGCGCCGGCTGCCATCCGGGCGGCGGGGTGTCGGGCAATCCGGGACGCAACGCGGCGCGCGAGATCCTGCGCGACCGCGACTTCGCCACCGCGGTCAAGCTGAGCCTGGTGGGGCGGTGATGGCTCGATCCACTCAGGTCACGAATGGGGACATGCACATGCGCATGTCCCCGGCCGCATTCAAAAATTCCGCTCATCCCGGCGAATGCCGGGACCCAGATCCCGTAGCGGTGGGGATGATGGGAGGGGCTCGGAGCTCTTGGCGTCAGCCACACCGCTATTCCATCTGGGTCCCGGCATTCGCCGGGATGAGCGGTTTCAAGGAGGGCTGAGGATGGACATGAACACCCTCCCCAACCAAGACCCCGACGCCGACTGGGGCCTGCCCGGCTGGCTCTACGCCAACGAGCGCTTCTTCCGCGAGGAACAGGACAAGGTCCTGCGGCCGTCCTGGCAGATCGTCTGCCACCTGAACGACATCCCCAAGGCCGGCGACTTCCACACCTTCGACTTCCTGGGCGAGAGCACGGTGGTGGTGCGCGGCCGGGACGGCGGGGTGCGGGCCTTCGCCAATGTCTGCCGCCACCGGGCCGCGCGGCTGCTGGACGGCCCGTCCGGCCACTGCGGGCGGATCGTCTGCCCCTACCACGCCTGGACCTACGGCCTGGACGGCCAGCTGATCGGCGTGCCGCACCGCGAGACCTACCCGGCGCTGGAGATGGACCGGCAGGGCCTGGCCTCGGTTCAGGTCGAGGTCTATCGCGGCTTCGTCTTCGTGCGGCTGGAGGGGGCCCATTCCGAAGACGGGGGCCCCAGCGTGGCCGAGATGATGGCCCCCTACGACCACGAGCTGGCGCCCTACCGCTTCGAGGACATGGTCCCGTTCGGCCGCGTCACCCTGCGGCCGCGCGACGTCAACTGGAAGAACATCAGCGACAACTATTCCGACGGCCTGCACATCCCGGTCGCCCACCCCGGCCTGACCCGGCTGTTCGGCCGCGGCTATGGCGTGGAGGCGGAGACCTGGGTCGACAAGATGTGGGGCCAGCTGATCGAGGAGCCGTCGCGCAATCCGTCCGAGCGGATGTACCAGGCGGTGCTGCCCGACGTCGCCCACCTGCCGCCCGAGCGCAAGCGGCTGTGGACCTATTTCAAGCTCTGGCCCAACCAGGCGTTCGACATCTATCCCGACCAGGTGGACTTCATGCAGTTCATCCCGGTCTCGCCCACCCGCACGATGATCCGCGAAATCGCCTACGCCCTGCCCGATGATCGCCGCGAGATGAAGGCGGCGCGCTATCTGAACTGGCGCATCAACCGCCAGGTCAACGCCGAGGACACCGAGCTGGTGGCCCGGGTGCAGCAGGGCATGGCCTCGCGCAGCTTCACGGCCGGACCGCTGGCCGAGACCGAGGTGTCGCTCCGTAGTTTCGGCCGCAAGCTGCGGGCGCTGATCCCGCAGGCCCGGCTGCATAGGCCGCCGGAGGGGTGGTGAGGGTTCATCCAACCCCATCAACATCCGTCATCCCCCGACGTGTTCGGGGGACCCAAGCTGCGGCGAAGAATGAAGCGGGGGTCAGCTCGGCTTGGGTCCCCCGCATGAAGCGGGGGATGACGGCCTCATTGCGTTGTCATCCCGGAAAGCGCGCGGCGCTTGTCCGGGACCCAGGACAGCCGCACCGCCTCAACCCAGTCCCCTGGGTCCCGGACAGCCTCTGCGAGGCTTCCGGGATGACAACGGTGTGGGATGCTCGTGGGCTTCAACCATGACCCGCGCCCCCTTCACCCGCGAGGCCCCCGACGTCCGCCGCACCGCCCTGATCGAGGCCGCCGCCCGGGTGCTGGCGGCCAGGGGCGTGGCCGGGGCCTCGGTGCGGACGATCTGCGCCGAGGCGGGGGTCAGCGCCGGGCTGCTGCGGCATTATTTCGAGGGCGTCGACGCCCTGGTCGCCGCGGCCTACGAGGCGACCGGGGCGCGGATCGACGCGGCGCTGGAGGCGGCGGTGGCGGCGGCGGGCGGCGATCCCCGCGCGCGGCTGTCAGCCTATCTGACGGCCAGCTTCGCCCCGCCGGTGCTGGACCCGGACCTGCTGGCCACCTGGCTGGCCTTCTGGAGCCTGGTCAAGGTCGACCCCGCCATCGCCGCCATCCACCGGCGGACCTATGCCGGCTACCGGGCGCGGCTGGAGGAGCTGCTGGGCGCCTGCGACCCGAAGGTCGACGCGCGGCTGGCCGCCATCGGCCTGACGGCCGTGGTCGACGGGCTGTGGCTGGAGCTGTGCCTGGACGCCACGGTGTTCACCCCGGCCGAGGCCGGCGCGATCGCCGAGCGGCTGGCGGCGGGGTATTTGAGCTAGGAAAACCCTCTCCCGGAGGCCGGGCGATCACCGATGGATCCGCTCTGAAAAACCTGTCATCCCGGACAAGCTCGGCCAAGCCGAGCGCCGATCCGGGACCGCCGCAAACGCCAGCGTTCACGCCCCGGTCCCGGATCTTCGCGCTACGCGCTCGTCCGGGATGACAGCCGTTCTGGATTATATGCGATGACCCAGCTCCGGAGGGGAGAGGGTGAGTCCGGTGATTAGGCCGCGGCCTGGACGCCCAGGTTGGTGCGGCCCCAGCTGGTGCGGCGGACTTCCGGCTCGGACACCGAGACCCGGGCGGTCTTGCCCTGGGCGCGCATGTGGCGGGCCAGCATCTCGGCCACGCCGACGGCTTCCGGCTGGCAGGGATAGGAGCCGATCAGGTCGGGGGCGTCGTTCCAGGTGACGTGCCAGACGCCGGAGACGGGTCGGACGAAGTAGGTGTGTTCGTCGGCCATGATACTCACTCCTTGGTGCTTACTCAGCGTCGGTCTTACAGCGTCCGCATGACAGCTGTTTCAATGCTGCACAGCAACATCTTGTTGCATTGCACACTGCAGGAGCCGCGCCAAGCGGACTTTTGGTGAATCCCCAGGCAAGATTGCGGCGACTTGGCCGTCAGAATCCGTTGTGCCCCCGGGAATCGACGCGTCTCGGCCCGGTCAGGACAGGGACGCCGTCCTGTTGCCTGGCGGCATGTCCGGATGCGCCCTGACCAGGAAATCGGCCAGCACGTCCTCGATCTCACCCGCGTCGAAACGGGCCTCCCGGATCTCGCCGTAGTCCTCCTGCCAGATGAGCCGGCTTTCGCCCCGCCGGTTCTGGACGAACAGCAGGACGAACTTCTCCATGGACGTCATGCCGATATGCTGGATGTGGAACCGTCCATAGGTGTTGGAATACCGCTCCGGGCGATCCTTGACGCCGTAATGGTGTCCGAACACCGGGTGCACGAGGATTTCGAACGCCTGGACCTTGTCCATCTCGAACAGGCCGGGCTCGTGCCGGTCCTGCTGTCGATGAAGCAGGTCGGCCGTCCAGTTGTAGCAGCCGATCAGGTAGGTTCCGTCGTCGGAGAAGTCGCCGACCTCCTGCCCCTCGATGACCAGGGCGAACCGGCCGGTGGGCTGTTCGCCTCGAGAGGTCACCTCCCATTTGACGGCGAATCTGGACGGGTCTCCGCACACGATCATGGTGCGGACGTGCGCCCAAAAGGTTAACGGGAGGCTTATACCAACGGCCCTTGAGATCGACTCGCCGCGAAGCCCCCTCCGGCCCTTTGGGCCACCTCCCCCAAAGGGGGAGGAGCTACGCCATGATAGATGCTCCCCCTCTGGGGGAGCTGTCGGCTAAGCCGACTGAGGGGGTCTACCGCCCCGCCGCCGCTACGAAATCCACCGCCTTGACGATATGGCCGGCGAACGCCTCGCCCAGCAGCCGCGTGTGGCTCGCGGCCTCGACGTGGTCCACATAGCCGTGCCGCGAGCGTTCGGCGGGCGCGGACTGCATCGCCTTGCGCCGCTCGCGCCCCTTGACCGGCCCGGCGGTGACCACGGCCACCGGCCAGGCGGGATCATAGGCCGGCTCGGCGAGGGCCTGCCGCGCCGACTCGGACCACAGGGCCACTTCGGCGGCGGCGGTGCGGTTGTGGCGGCCGTTGGCGAAGGCCCAGCGCTTCTCGGCCTGGGCGGCCGGCGGCAGGCCGATCTTGTCGCCCAGGCGGGTCTGGGCCAGCGGCTTGAACAGCCCCAGCGACGCCCCGCGCGCCGCCCAGCGCGACGCCGCCGTGAACGCCTTGACGAACGGCTTGAAGGCTTCGGTCTCCGAGGCGTCGGCGGTCGCGGCGTCGACCAGCACCAGCCCCGCCACCTGGCCGGGATTGCGCCCGGCGTACTCGCGCAGCCGCAGGCCGGCCATCGAGTGGCCGACCAGGATGAACGGCCCCTTCTCGCCCGAGGCGGCGACCAGCCTTTCGAAGTCGGAGACGATGGCCAGGCCGTCGCGCGGCGCCGGCCCCGGCGGCGAGAAGCCCATGCCGGCCCGGTCGTAGGCGCAGGACCGCCAGCCGGCGGCGCTCAGGGCGTCCTGGGTGGCTCCCCAGTCGGCGGCGAAGCCGAAGGCGCCGGCCTCCAGCCACACCAGCGGGCGGTCTGCGGTCGCGCCTTGGGAAGGGCCTTCGCAGACCAGCCGTAGCTGACGCCCCTCGCCGATGTCGACCATCCGGCCGCGCGGCACGGGATGGCTCGCCGCCGACATCAGGCCGCCCACGGCGACGAAGGAAACGAAGAAAAGAGCGAATCCGGCAACGACGCGTCCGACGAACTTGAGCATGCGGTCACTCTAGACGAGCGACCATGTCCGTCGAGTGGCGGCGGCGTCCAAATCCGATGCAGGGCTCGACCTGCGCAGGCCTTAGCCGTCGACGACGTTGATCCGCGTGCGGATGCGGCCGCCCTTGACGCGCGTGATCACGCCTTCGCCGTTCGCCGTCGCCTTTTCCGCCATCTGGGCCTTCACGCCCTCGGGCCACCGCGACACCTGGGCCAGCCGCACCTTGCGGCCCACCCTGGCGGCCGCCTTCAGCGGCAGGTCGTCCTTCTCGGCGAAGGTCTTGCCCATGAACAAGGCCGGGTTCAGCGGCTTTCCGGCCTTGTTGCGCAGCTCGAAGTGCAGGTGCGAGCCGGTCGAGCGGCCGCTGTCGCCGACATAGGCCACGGTGGTCCCGCGCTTGACATAGGTCCCGCGCTTGAGGCCCGCGTCGCGGCCCAGATGGGCGTAGAGGGTGCGGAAGCCGTCCTTGTGGGCCACCTCGACGAAGCGGCCGTAGGTCCCGCTGACGCCGCTCTTCATGATGACGCCGTCGGTGGCCACGTGCACGGGCGCGCCGGCCGGGGCGGCGATGTCGACGCCCTCGTGCAGGCGGCCGTTCTCTTCCCACGGCATCTGGCGCAGGCCGAACGGCGAATTGATCACGCGGCCCGGCAGCGGGGCGTCGAACACGAAGGCGGGCGGCGGCGGCGGCGGCGGCTCGGGCGCCGTGACGGGAGCGATCGCCGGAGCCGGCGCGGGCTTGTCCAGCTCGGCGTTCATCGCGCCGATCGTCGTGACGGCGTTGATCATCCCCCAGACCACGATGGCGCCGCCCGCGGCGGCGAACGCGGCGAGGGAATAGGGGGACGACGTTGCGGCCAGGACTCGTGACGCCAAGAGCGATCCTCACAGACGGTCGGTCGACCCGAAGTGACCGCGCCGAAGCGCGCTTCCATCCCACAGGCGACCTTTCGGGATGATGAAGGCGGGCTCTATGCCGGGTCCATGCGGCGAAAAGGCGGCGCAGCTTAACCATTTGTCAACCATGCCCATGAGTTGGCGAACACGGGAGCGGCGGCGCATTACAGGAAATTCAGAACATTACTTCCAGTACACTTCTTTAATTACACGTCATGAAGGAGACGTAACGAGTATTCCCGAGAAGTTGCGAGTATATCTTTGGACATGGGGCGCAGGGACGCGCCAAGACAAAGGGACAACTCAAATGCGCAAGTTCATGACCAGCCTGACCGCCGTGGCCACCCTCACCCTGGCCGCCGTGCCCGCCCTGGGCCTGCTGCAGGCCGCCCACGCCGCCGAGCCGACCGCCACCATCTCGTTGGTCGGCCTGAACCTCTCCAACCCCGCCCACGCCGCCGAATTCCTGGCGCGCGTCGACGCCGCCGGCGAACAGGTCTGCAGCGCCAAGGCCCGCAACAACCCCGGTGGCGAGTTCACGATGGCCGGCTGCAAGATCGCGGTCCGCAACCAGGCCGCCTCGCAACTGTCCCGGACCCAGCGCCAGAGCCTCCACCTGGCCAGCCGCGCCACCCCGGTCGCCGTCGCCGCCCGCTAAGCGACCGCATGACGCCGACAAGAAAAAGGCCCCGGACGGGAACGTCCGGGGCCTTAACAACGCCAAGCGCCACCACAAAGGCGGATAATCTTAAGCATTGAGGCATCTTAGCGTGTGCTTTAGATACTAAAAATTGCCAATATCATCGATAATACTTAATGTTATACTTAACATAATTTCCGAAACGCATCGAAAAGTGATGTGTACTCCCAACGAAATGAGAGTAAGCACTCCGACGCCGGGAGACAAATGCCTGATAGAGGGACAACTCCAATGGGCAAGTTCACCATCAGCCTGACCATCGCCGCCGCCCTGGCCCTGACCGCCGCTCCGACCCCGGGCCTAACCCAGGCCCCCGCCGCACCGACCGCTCGCATCTCGTTCGACGACCTGAACCTGGCGGCCCCCGCCGACGCCGCCAAGTTCGCCGCCCGAGTCCGCGCGGCCGCCGAAGACGTCTGCCAAGACATGGCGCGCGGCAATCCGAACGGCGCGTTCACCATGGCTGGATGCAAGGTCGCGGTCCGCCGGCAAGCCATGTCGCAACTGTCCAAGCACCAGCGCCAAAGCCTGCGGATCGCGGCGCGCGTCAGCACCGTCGCGGTCGCCGCCCGCTGAGACCCGCCACAAGCAAAAGGCCCCGGACGGGAACATCCGGGGCCTCTTCGTTCGGAGCGAAGCGATCGAAGGCCTACAGCCCCTTCACGATCCCCTCGACCATCTTCTTGGCGTCGCCGAACAGCATCATGGTGTTGTCGCGGAAAAACAGCTCGTTCTCGACGCCGGCGTAGCCCGAGCTCATGCCGCGCTTGATGAACAGCACGGTGCGGGCCTTTTCGACGTCCAGGATCGGCATGCCGAAGATCGGGCTCTGGGGGTCGGTCTTGGCGGCCGGGTTGGTGACGTCGTTGGCGCCGATCACGAAGGCCACGTCTGCGGTCGAGAACTCGCTGTTGATGTCCTCCAGCTCGAAGACCTCGTCATAGGGGACGTTCGCTTCCGCGAGCAGCACGTTCATGTGGCCCGGCATGCGGCCAGCGACGGGGTGAATGGCGTACTTCACCTCCACGCCCTCTTCCTTCAGCTTGTCGCACATCTCGCGCAGGATGTGCTGGGCCTGGGAGACGGCCATGCCGTAGCCGGGGACGATGATCACCTTGCTGGCGTTCTTCATGATGAAGGCCGCGTCGTCGGCCGAGCCCTGCTTGACCGGACGGGTCTCGACCTTGCCCCCGGCTGCGGCGCCGGCCGCGGCGTCGGCGCCGAAGCCGCCCAGGATCACCGAGATGAAGCTGCGGTTCATGCCCTTGCACATGATGTAGGACAGGATCGCGCCCGACGAGCCGACCAGGGCGCCGGTGATGATCAGGGTGGTGTTCTCCAGCGTGAAGCCCAGGGCCGCCGCGGCCCAGCCCGAATAGCTGTTCAGCATCGACACCACGACCGGCATGTCGGCGCCGCCGATCGGGATGATCAGGGTGACGCCGATCAGCAGGCTCAGCGCGAAGATCGCCCAGAACGCCCAGATCGCCGAGCCGCCCGAGATCACCAGCACCACCACCAGGGCGACGATGGCCAGGGCGATGACGATGTTCAGCAGGTGGCGGGCCGGCAGCAGGATCGGCGCGCCGCCCATGTTGCCGTTCAGCTTGGCGAAGGCGATGACCGAGCCGGTGAAGGTGATGGCGCCGATGGCCAGGCCCAGGGACAGCTCGATCAGGCTGTTGAGATGCACATGACCGTCGGGGCCGACGATGCCGTAGGCCGCCGGGGTGTAGATCGCCGCCACCGCCACCAGGCAGGCGGCCATGCCGACCAGGCTGTGGAAGGCCGCCACCAGCTGCGGCATCGAGGTCATGGCCACCCTGCGGGCGATCACCGCCCCTACCGTGCCGCCGACCGCGATGCCGCCCAGGATCAGGCCGATGGTCACGGGATCCAGCGCGCCCTGTTTCCAGAGCGTGGCCAGGGTGGTCAGCACGGCGATGCCCATGCCGATCATGCCGTTGCGGTTGCCCGCCTGGCTGGTCACCGGGCTGGACAGCCCGCGCAGCGCCAGGATGAAGAGCACCCCGGACACGATGTAGAGGATGGCGGCGAGATTGGCGTTCATTCGGAAGTCCCCATTTCCGGGTGAGACTTGGTGGCCGTCTTGCGGCCTTTGAGAATTTGCCAGCTGAAGAAGCCGGCCAAGACGAGAAAGACCCAGTTCATCGGTCGTCCCGGCTGCAACGCCAGCAGGACAAGCACGTAAGCCACCCATCCGATCCAGACGAGGATCGCGAACGGGCGGAAGATCCAGCGGCGCATCCAGGCTTTGACTGGAGGCGGCGTGACGGTTCCGGCTATGCCAAAACCCACCAGCAAGGCGGCCAGGATCAGCGGCAGCACGATCATCAAGATGTCGAGTTGAGCGCCTTGGTTCACCCCGCGCCCCTTAGTTCAGGCGCGGCGTTGACGCCGAACCGTGGCGGATGGCCCGAAGGCAGGCCGGAGAGGTCGTAGCGCGGCGGCTCGTAGTGGTTGGCCGCCGTGTAGGGCGCGGCGAAGCGAGGCTGCCCGTCAGGGCCGACCAGTTCATCCTCGCGCACGAAGAAGGCGTTGGCGCCGGACAGGTTGCAGCCGACCAGGGCGTAGCCCTTGGCGCGGCCCAGGGCCTCCAGGCTGCTGAGGCTGGCGCTGTGATAGTTGCCGCCGTCCCAGACCCGATCGGCCTTGTATTCGGCGACGAAAGCGACGGGTGGCGGATAGGCGGCGTTGTATTCGATAACCACCACGCGCGGGCGCACGGTGGTGATCGCCTGCCAGATCCAGTAGTCGTTGCCGTCGATGTCGATCGACAGCAGGTCGATGTCGGCGGGCGTCTCGGCGGTCCCGCCGGCCCAGGGCCCCAGCAGGCCGTCGATGTTCTCGGCGGTGACAAAGGCCTTCTGGACGGTCAGCCGCCCCTGACCCACGGCGACCGCGTGATGGCCCTTGGCCGCTTCGACATACTTGTCAGAGCCGTCCAGCCACAAGCCGCTCCAGCCGGCCATCAGCAGCAGGGCGGTGTTGCACTCCACCCCCGCCTGGACGCCGAACTCGATGAACCGCCGATCGCCCTCGCCGATGCGGTTGAAGATCTCGAGAACGATGCCGTCCTCGTCGTTCTGGCTGTAGGTCTTGCGGCCATGGGCGATCAGCCGCCCGGGTTCGCGGGCCCGGGGCGAAGCGCGCAACTCGTCCCACCAGCGCTCCAGCGCGATGCGCCGCAGGCTGTCGGACCGGTTGGCGATTTTCTTGATCGCGCTGAACATGCTCAGGCGCCCTCGCCCGCGCGGGCATTGGCCCGGCGTTCGAACCACGCAGCGACGCCGTAGATGAGCAGCCCTCCAGCCCAGGCCCCTCCGAGGATAATTCCCCAGCGAAGCATTTCGTCACGCCCATCGACGAACCAGACAGTCCAGAGGCGCGCGGTCAGCAGCATGAGCACGCCAGCGGCCAGAACGATCGGTGCGACCCGTCCCTTGATAAGCCATCCCACCCCGAAAACTGCCAAGCCGGCATAGCCGAGCACAGCGGCCGCGACCGGCGGCGGCGTGGGCGCCAGGAGCAGCACCACCAAACCAACGACCAGCAGGCGCGGCGCCGCCTTGGCGACCCATGAGCGGGAGAGCCGTCCGCCGACGATAGCGCCGCTAAGCACCACCGACAGCAGCCCGCCCACGAGATAGATCGCGAATGGCAGGATGTCCCAGATCAGGTCCATCGGATGAGCCCTGGATCCCGCCGCCTATTTCTTCTCTTTCTTCTTGTACATGGCCAGCATCCGGTTGGTGACCAGGAAGCCGCCGAAGATGTTGACCGCGGCGAAGGCGGCGGCGATGGCGCCGGCCCCCTTGGAGATCCAGGTCGAGGCGGCGACCGTACCGCCCGACAGGTCGCTGTGGGCCCCGTGCGCGGCGGCGGCCAGCAGGGCGCCGACGATGATCACCGACGAGATGGCGTTGGTCACGGCCATCAGCGGCGTGTGCAGGGCGGGCGTCACGCTCCAGACGACGTAGTAGCCCACGAAGATGGCGAGCACGAAGATCGCCAGGCGGAACACGGTGGGGTCGACGGCTTCCATCTCAATCCCTCTTTTGAGAGGCGGTGCGACCGCCCTCGTCCTTCGACAGGCTCAGGATGAGGGCGGAATGAACCGCCCGTTCCTTGAAAACCTCATGCCGAGCCTGTCGAAGCACGAGGTTTTCACGCAGTGAACTAACCGGCCAGCAGCGACGGATGCACCACCGCCCCGCCCTGGGTGACCAGGGCCGCCTTGAGGATCTCGTCCTCGAAGTCGGGGGCGAAGGCGCCCTCCTTGTTCAGGAACAGGCTGGACAGGGCGAACAGGTTGCGGGCGTAGAGCGCCGAGGCGTCGGTGGCCACGCGACCCGGCAGGTTGGGGATGCCCAGGATCTTGACGCCGTTGGCCGTGACCGCCACCTCGCCCAGCTTGCCGCCCTCGACATTGCCGCCCGCCTCGATGGCCAGGTCGACCAGAACCGAGCCGGGCTTCATCGAGGCCACCTGGGCCGCGTTGACCAGCTTGGGGGCCGGGCGACCCGGGATCAGGGCCGTGGTGATGACGATGTCCTGCTTGGCGATGTGCGAGGAGACCAGCTCGGCCTGCTTGGCCTGGTATTCCTTGGACATCTCCTTGGCGTAGCCGCCGGCGGTCTGGGCGTTCTTGAACTCTTCGTCCTCGACGGCCAGGAACTTGGCGCCCAGCGACTCGACCTGCTCCTTGGTGGCCGGACGCACGTCGGTGGCGGTGACCACCGCGCCCAGGCGGCGGGCGGTGGCGATGGCCTGCAGGCCGGCCACGCCCACGCCCATGACGAACACCTTGGCCGCGGCGACGGTGCCGGCGGCGGTCATCATCATCGGCAGGGCCTTGCCATAGGCCTCGGCCGCCTCGATCACGGCGCGATAGCCGGCGAGGTTGGCCTGGGAGGACAGCATGTCCATCACCTGGGCGCGGGTGATGCGCGGGATGAACTCCATGGCCAGGGCGCTGACGCCGGCCTTGGCCAGGGCGTTCAGCGTGTCCTTGTCCTGGTGCGGATTGAGCGCGGCGGCGACGATGGCGCCGGGCTTGAGGGCGGCGATCTCGGCGGGCTCGGGCGCGCGGACCTTGAACAGGACGTCGGCGTCCTTCAGGGCGTCCTTCGCCGTCTTGGCCAGCTTGGCGCCGGCCGCCTCGTAGTCGGCGTCCGGATACGAGGCCGCGATCCCCGCCCCGGCCTCGACCACGACCGAGAAGCCGGCCGCGGCCAGCTTCTTGACGGTCTCGGGCGTGGCCGCGACCCGGGTTTCACCACCGCGGGTCTCTTTCGTGACGGCGATAACGGCCATCGGCATACCCCTCCCAAGGACGCTGCTTGCTCCGACGAGCTTGCGCGTCTCTCTAGGGGATGTTCTTGCCCGATGTCGAGCCTTACGCTCGCGGCAGGGGCAAAAAATTACCGATGTCTACCGGTGTCAGTGGGCCGAGGCGGGCTTTTCGCGCAGGAACACCACGCCAAGGATCGCAAGCACGATTCCCGGGATCACGCCGCCGATGAAGCCGGCCGGGGTGCAGAACCACAGGGTGATGGTCAGCAGCAGGACCGCGACGGCCAGCGAGCCCCACTTGGTCATCTTGCCGAAGGCTTCGAAGGTCGCGGACTGTTCGTGGATGTCCATTTCACCGCGTTGGTAGTCGCCGGCCATGTCAGTTTCCTAGGTGGAATTAAAAAATTGCCCCGCCGCTTACAACGTGCGGGCCGTCGGCTCAAGCCGCCCGGATGTCGCGGTTGGCCCACTCCTCCTGGATGAACCGCGTTCGAACAGCCGAGACCGCCTGGTCGACCGAAATGTCGGCGATCCGCCCTTCCCCGCCGTCGAGGCGCGAGAGCCAGCGCGAATAGGCCGGCACGGGGCTTGTGCCCATCAGGCCGATGGCCGGGCGGCCGACCGAGGCGGCGACGTTCAGCGGCCCGGAGTCGTTGCCCAGGAATCCGGCCGACAGGGCGACCAGGGCCGCGGCCTGGTCCAGCGGCAGGTCGCAGGCCAGGAGGTCGCGCCCCGGCGGCAGGGCCGCGACCGTCGCCTTGATCCGGGGTTCGTCGTTGGGTCCGCCCAGCCAGAAGACGGTGGGGAACAGGTCGGCCAGGGCCTGGGAGACGGCGGCGAAGCGCTCGGCGGGCCAGGTGCGGGCCGGCTCGCTGGCCCCCACGCCCAGCACCAGCCACGGGCCGGGCCGCTCGCCGAACCGCGCCTTGACCGCCGCCACGGCCCTGGGGTCCAGCAAAAGGCCCGGCTCGCGGCTGTCGACCTTCAGCCCGTGCAGGGCCTCGAAGGCGGCCAGCTTGGTCAGGCGATGCTCGGGCCGCATGGCCTTGGGCAGGAACGGGCCTTGCAGCCACTGCTCCTGGCTCTTGTGACCCAGGCCGAACCCCCGCCGCTCGGGCACGCCGGCCAGCCAGGCCGCCTGGGCGGGGCGGCCGATCTTCTCCAGGATCCACACCGCGCGCGGCTTCACCTCGCGGCAGATGCGCCAGAAGTCGACGACCTCGTGAACGCCCTTCAGCGTGCCGGTGAAATGGCGGGCATAGACGACCTTGCTGATTGACGGCTCGACGGCCAGCACCTGGCGCGCATGACTCGACGGCCGCGCGGCCAACACGACTCGCCCCTCCGGCGCGGTCGCGGCGATCGCCCGGAAGGTCGGCAGGTGCCACATCAGGTCGCCGATCCCTCGGTCGGGCGCGTAGACGAGGACGGGGCCGGACTTCTGGGCGCTCATGCGAGGGACTTAGCGGGCGGCTGAGAGGTTGTCATCCCGCCGAGCCTTTCAGCCGTCATTCCGGGCCTTGTGCCCGGAACCCCTGGTTCAGCCGACGGTGAGACGCCTTGGCGCGCCGGCGCGCCACACTGCTGCACGTGCGGCGGACGGAGGGGTTCCGGGCACAAGGCCCGGAATGACGGCGTTATGTTGGAACCGCAGCGGCCCCTACCCCCACCCCGCCAGCAGCCCCCTCAGTCCCGTCACGAACGCCAGCGGCTGGTCCACCATCACGTGGTGGTCGGCGTCGGGGATGGCGACGCGCCGGACCGTGTCGGGCATCTCGCCGATCATGTAGTCCAGGGTCTCGGCATGCATCAGGGCCGAGCGCTCGCCCCACATCATCGCCGCCGGGCAGGCGATGCGCGGCAGCAGCAGGCCCAGGTCCGGCATCGAGAACCGCTGCCAGATGGCCGGGTCGAACTTCCAGATCCAGCCGCCCTCGACCGGCTTCAGCGAGCCCCGGGCGATGTGGTCGGCGATGTAGAGGTTCTCGCAGCCCTGCGGCGGGGCCAGGCGGAAGCGGGCCAGGGCCGCCGCCAAGGTCGGATAGACACGGTTGGCGGCGCCGGGGCGCGCGGGCGGGCCGCGCCAGCGCTTCTCTGGCGGCTGGATGCTGCTGTCGACCATGACGATCCCGCGCAGCCGGTCGGCGTGCTCGACGCCGCAATAGAGCGCGGGAAAGCCGCCGAACGAATGGCCGACCAGGATCGGCTTCACCCCGCCGGCCTCCAGCCGCGCGGCCTCGACGGCGGCGAAGATCTCGGCCGCGAACAGCTGGGCCGAATAGGCCGGCCGCCAGTCCGAGCCGCCCATGCCCGACCACGAGATCGCCGCGCATCGCCAGTCGCTCGCGAAGAACGGCGCGATGAAGCTCCACCAGTCGGCGTGGGCGCCGTTGCCGTGCAGGAACAGCAGGCCCGGCTTGCCGACCTCGCCCCAGGTCAGGAGTTCGATCTCCGCGCCCTCGACCGGGATGCGCGCGCGTTCGGGCGCGACGGCGATGGCGGCCTCGAACCAGGCCGGGGCCGGCGGCGTCTCGCCGTGGAACGGGCCGAGCAGCGAGGCGGGCGAGGGATGGTCGTCGGCCATGCTCAGCCCCCCACGGCGCCGGACGCCGCGTAGGCGATCTCGCCCGGTCGCGGCGCGCGCGGGGCCAGGGCCTTGAAGACCCCGGTTCCGGTCATCAGCGTCCGCTCGCCGGCCCAGATGCGGCCGCGCATGGTGAACACCAGGTCCTGCTCGGCGACCAGTTCGCCGTCGCCTTCGACGAAATCCCCCAGCTGGGCCCCGGACAGGAAATCGCAGTTCAGGCGCACCGTGACCCACGAATACGACTTCCGCAGCGAGATGATCCGGCCCCAGGCCATGTCGGCGAAGCTCATCAGCATGCCGCCGTGGCAATTGCCCAGGCCGTTGGTGTGGTGCTCCTCGACCCGGAAGCCAAGGGTCGCCTCGCCCGGCCTGGCCCGCCGCTCGTACAGCGGCCCGATCTGCCGGCCGAAGCCGCGCGACCAGTTCAGATGGCTGTAGCCCTCGGGAATGGCGGCGGCCTGGGCGTCGGTGAGATCGTCGGACATGGGCAAAGTCTAACGAGCGTTTGAAGCCTGGCAAGCGCGACGCTGGGGAAGCCTGGACCCAGGCTTTCGCGGTCCGTGTAAGGACGGCGCGGCCGCCGGCGTCTAACCTTTCGAAAACGGGGCGGATCATGGGCGCTGGGCGGCAGGAGGACGAGGCTTTCGCGGCGTGGCTGGCGCCGCACCTGGGCGCCCTGCGCCGGACGGCCCGCGCCTTCGCGGAACCGGCCGACCAGCACGACCTGATGCAGGAGCTGATGCTGGCGGTCTGGCGGGCCCGCCCGCGCTTTCGCGGCGACAGCGCCGACACGACCTTCGTCTACCGCGTCGCGCACAACACCGCCCTGACCTGGAAGCGCGGCGAGACCCGTCGCCGCCGGCGAAGCGAGGCGATCGAGGCCGAGATGGCGCTACGGCTGCAGGCGGACGACACGCCGGAGGCCGGCCTGCTGGATCGGCTCTACGACGCCATCCGCACCCTGCCGCCACTGGACCGCTCGCTGGTCCTGCTCTCGCTGGACGGCCAGCCCTATGCCGAGATCGCGCGCGTGCATGGTCTCAGCGAAACCAACGTCGGCGCCCGGCTCAGCCGCGTCCGCCGCCGTCTCTCGGACCTCGTGGAGGAGCGCGCCGATGGAGTTTGAGCGTCTCGAACAGGCCTGGCGCTCCCAGGCCAACACCCCCGACCAACAGGCCCAGGCCTATCTGATGGAGCAGTTGATGCACGCGCTGAAAGCCCGCCGCCGCGGCGAGATCCTGCTGTTCGCGATCCCCGTCGCGACCGTGACCCTGTTCACGGCGATCGCCGTGCGGTCGATCCTGGTCGGCCAGACCCATGTCGGCCGCGAATGGGGCGCCCTGGCCATGCTGGGCGTCTGCTGGACGGTGCTGGCGGCGGTGCTGATCACCGGCCTCCGGGCCAGGCGCGCGCCGCGCGACGGCTCGCCGGTGCGCCAGGCCCTGGAGGCCATGCTGGCCGCCAACCGCCGCGCGCGGGTCAACTACCGGATCTTCTGGATGAGCCTGCCGGTGTTCCTGGTTCCGATGCTGGCGGCCGTGGTCCAGTTGAACAACGTGGGCAAGACCACCGACCGGAACATGGTCCAGATGCTCCTGGTGTTCGGCGTCGCCCTGGGCGCCAGCGTCGGCTGGAACGCGCTGCGGTTCTTCAAGGTGCTGAAACCGGAACAGCGGCGGCTGGAGGGGTTACTGGCCGAATACGAGACGTAGGCGGTCGGAGGTTCATCCAACCTTCGTTGTCATCCCGGAAAGCGCGCAGCGCTTGTCCGGGACCCAGGTGAACCGCAAGGCGCGAGCCCAGTCCCCTGGATCCCGGACAGCCTCTACGAGGCTTCCGGGATGACAACCGATGAGGGGAAGCGCTCCTGGGCGTCGCTCCCTACCCCGGCACGGCCCCGAACTTGCCCGCGTTGTAGTCGTCGATCGCCTGGATGATCTCCTCGCGGGTGTTCATCACGAACGGACCATGGGCGAAGACCGGTTCGCCGATCGGTTCGGCGTGGCCCAGCAGGACCACCGCGCCCGACGGGCTGTCGAAGGCCACCGTGTCGCCGTCGTCGTGCAGCTCGACCAGGTTCCACTTCGGGGCTTTTTGCGGCGTGGCCTGGCCGCCGACGACGATCTCGCCGGAGACCACGTACAGGAACACCGTCCGTCCCCTGGCGACCGGCAGGGTCACCGCCCCGCCCGGCGCCAGGCGCGCGACGCTCATCTCCACGCCGATCAGCGACGGGAACGGGCCGGTCACGCCGCCGACCGTTCCGGAGATCACCTCGATCGTCGCGCCGCCGGTCTCGACCTTGGGGATCGCCTCGCCCTGCAGGCCCAGATAGTTCGGCGCCGTCATCTTCAGCCGGCCGGGCAGGTTGACCCACAGCTGCAGGATCTCCAGCGCCCCGCCCGTCCGCTTGAAGCTGGCCGGCGACAGCTCGGCGTGGACCAGGCCGCGACCGGCGGTCATCCACTGCACCCCGCCCGGACCGATGACGCTCTCATGGCCGCCGCTGTCCAGGTGCGAAAGCTCGCCGTCGAGGATGAAGGTCACGGTCTCGAAGCCGCGATGCGGATGCGGCCCGAACGGCAGGCCGCGATTGTTCGACGGATAGACCTGCGGGCCGTGGTGGTTGAGGAACAGGAATGGATCCAGCTGCGGGATCGCCGGGCCGGGCAGCGGCCGCCGGGTCACCAGGTCGGCGATGTCGTCGCGCTGGGCGGGGTGGAGGCGCTTGAGGGTTCTGGCCGTCATTTTTGTTCCGCTAAGAAACGCCGGCGGCCGACAACACCGCCGCCTGCCGCTGGGCCAGTCCCTCTTCCGAGAAGCCCTCCAGCGAGCGCTCGAACAGGGCCTTCCAGTTATGCCGCGCGCCCAGGTGCAGGAAGGCCGCGCCCAGGCCGATGGCGGCGCGGTCCATGAACACGAACTCGCGGGGGATCAGCACCGGCCCCTTCGCCTTCAACGCCTGGCGCACCTTGAAGGCCTCGCGCCGGCCATACTCGCCGGGCGGCACGTCGTCGGCGACGCTGCGCACCCGGTCGTCGAGCAGCGGGCCATAGATGAACCGCGCCCAGACGTTCAGCACGTCGACCAGGTCGTCGTTGAGATTGGCGAAGCCCCAGCTGCGATAGGCTTCGACCTGCTCGGCGCGGTCGTCGTTCGACAGGGCGCGGTACAGCCGCACCACGCCGCCCACGAACTTCGGCGGGAAGATGCGGATGCAGCCGAAGTCCAGCAGGTTCAGGTGCGCCGCGCCGTCGCTCCCCTCGGGACCGCCGAACGTGTAGTTGCCCAGGTGCGGGTCGCCGTGGATGATCCCCAGGTGGGTCATCGGGCTCCACCAGGCCTCGAACAGCAGGGCGGCGATGCGGTCGCGGGTCTCCTGCGGCGCGTCCTTGAAGGCCAGCAACCCCCGGCCGTCCAGCCAGGTCATGCTGAGCAGGCGCCTGGTCGACAGGGCGGGCGCGGGCTCCGGAACCCGGATGTCGTCGCGCCCGGTGAAGAAGCCGCCATAGACGGCCATCAGCCTGGCCTCGCGCTCGTAGTCCAGCTCCTCGCGCAGCCGGTCGCCGACCTCGACGATCATCTCCGACGGGTCGATCGAGCCGTCCATCCGCTTGAACAGGCCGATCAGGGCGCGCAGTTGGCCCAGGTCACTTTCGACCGCGCTCTGCATGTCGGGATACTGCAGCTTGACCGCCAGGGCGCGACCGTCGGGGCCGACGGCGCGATGCACCTGGCCCAGCGAGGCGGCGGCGGCGGCCTCGTGCTCGAAGCTCTGGAACCGGCCGGCCCAGTCCGGCCCCAGCTCGGCGGCCATCCGGCGGCGGACGAACGGCCAGCCCATGGCCGGGGCGTTGGTCTGCAGTTCGGCCAGTTCGGCGGCGAATTCCGGCGGCAGCAGGTCCGGCACCGTGGCGAACATCTGGGCGGCCTTCATCAGCGGCCCCTTCAGCCCGCCCAGGGCCGCCCTCAGCGCCTTGGCGTTGCGGGCGTCGGCGCTGTCGCCGCCGAACAGGCTGTTGGCGCCGTAACTGACCGCCGCGCCGGACAGGCCCGCTCCGACCTTGGCGAAGCGCGAGACCCGGCCGGCCAAGCGGTTGCGTTCGGGGTCTCTTGGATTATCGGACACGCCGCAAACCCCCTCCGGCCCTCCGGGCCACCTCCCCCAGAGGGGGAGGATCTTGGCGACCGCATGGCGTAGCTGCTCCCCCTCTGGGGGAGCTGTCGGCGAAGCCGACTGAGGGGGTTCTCACACCAGCGCCTCGAACTCGTCGACCAGCCGCTCCAGCTGGGCGCAGCCCGCGGCCCAGAACGCCTTTTCGCGCGGGTTCAGGCCGAACGGCTTGAGCGCCTCGACATAGGTGCGGGTTCCGCCGGCGGCCAGCAGGTCCTCGTAGAGCGGCGCGAAGGTTTCCGGATCCTCGCGGCGCTTCTCCATCAGGCCGCGCACCAGCAGGTCGCCGAACGCATAGGCGTAGACATAGAACGGCGCGTGCACGAAGTGGCTGACATAGGCCCAGTAGTGCTCGTAGCCTTCGTTCAGGGTCACGGCCGGGCCCAGGCTCTCGGCCATCACCTCCAGCCACAGCCGGCCGATCTGGTCGGGCGACAGCTCGCCGTCCTTGCGGGCCTCGTGGAAGCGCCGCTCGAAGCGATGGAAGGCGATCTGGCGCACGACGGTGTTGAGGCCGTCCTCGATCTTGCCGGCCAGCAGGCCCAGGCGGTCCTTGGGCGTCGCCTCGGCCAGCAGGCGGTCGAAGACCAGGCCCTCGCCGAAGATCGAGGCGGTCTCGGCCAGGGTCAGGGGCGTGTCGGCCAGCAGGGTGCCCAAAGGCGCGCACAGGGTCTGGTGCACCGCGTGGCCCAGTTCGTGGGCCAGGGTCAGCACGTCGCGCCGCTCGCCCATGTAGTTCATGAACACATAGGGATGCCGCTCGGCGGTGACCGGATGCGAATAGGCGCCCGACTGCTTGCCGGCCCGGGGGCGGGCGTCGATCCACGGCCGGTCGAAGAACGTCCTGGCGGTGTCGGCGAACTTCGGGGCCAGGGCCTGGAAGCTCTCCAACACCACCCCCTGGGCCTCGGCCCAGCCATAGGTGCGCGGCGCGGCGGCGGTCAGGGGCGCGTTGCGGTCCCAATAGTCGAGGGTCTCGCGGCCCATGACCTTGGCCTTCAGCGCATAGTAGCGGTGCGACAGGCGCGGATAGGCCTCGACCACCGCCTGCTCCAGGGCGTCGACCGCGTCGGCGTCGACCTCGTTGGCCAGGTGGCGCGACTGGGCGGGGCTGTCGAACCGCCGCCAGCGGTCCTCGACCTGCTTTTCGAAGGCCAGGGTGTTCATCACCAGGCCCTGGGTCGAGGCGCGTTCCTCCAGCGCCTTGGCCAGGCCGTCGGCGGCGGCCTTGCGGCGCTTGCCGTCCGGGTCGGACAGGCGGTTGAGGGCCTCGGGCAGGGTCAGGGTCTCATCGCCGACCTTGGCCTGCAGCTTGGCCAGGGTCTCGTCATAGAGGCGCACCCAGTTGCTGACGGCCGGGCCGCGATCGACGATGTAGCGCTCCAGGTCGGGCGTCAGCTCGTGCGGGCGCGACAGGCGCAGGCGGCGCAGCCAGGGAACCCAGCGGGCGGCGGCCGGATAGGCCTTCAGCGCCGCCTCCAGCTCGCCGTCCTCCAGCTGGTTCAGTTCCAGCGAGAAGAACAGGCTCTCGGCGGCGATGGCGGACGAGCGGGCCCGCAGGTCGGCCTCGAACTTGGCCCAGGCCGGGTCGTCGCGGGCGGTCGAGGCGGCCAGGCCCGCATAGGCGCCCACGCCCCACAGGCCGTTGGTCGCCTGCTCGTACAGCCTGATCCCGCGATCCAGCAGCACGCCCAGGCGCTCGGGCTCGCCCCGCGCCTGGAGGAACAGGCCCTCCAGCGAGGCCAGTTCGTCGTTGGCGGCCTTGGCGGCGGCCAGGTCGGCCTCGATCTTCGGATCGTCGCGACCGGCATAGAGGTCGGCGAGATTCCACTCGGGCAGGGTTTCGGTCTTGAAGGGCGCGTTCATGATCAACCGATATGGCCCCGCCGAAAGACGCGCGCAATCGTGGCCTTGGCTTTCCGTTGCGAGGCGCCCCGCCGCATTACCGCGAATTAAAGGGCGCGGCGGCGAGTCGCGCCTTAGGATATCGCCGGTCGACGAGGGCGTGTCGACAGGGGACGGGACGAGGGGCCAATCGATGATCAGGATCGCCGCTTCCGTCGCCCTGGTCGCGGCCTTCCTTGCCGCGCCATCCGCGATGGCCGCCGACAAGCCCCAGCCGATGGGCTGGTTGGCCCAGACCCTCCGCAGCGCGGTGGTGTTCCACAGCTGCACCGAGCGCCTCAAGGAGAAGTTCAATATCGGGCCGCTGGACGGGATCGACGTCACCCACATGGATTCCAGCGGCGATCCGGCGGGGGCCATGGACGTCAAGTTCGAGGCCGTCACGGTCGAGAAGAAGACCCAGCGCAAGAGCCGCTTCGTGGGCGTCTGCCACGTCGGCCGCGAGGGCGAGACCCGGATCGACGCGCGCCTGGTCAGCCAGAGCGGCGGCGGCGTGGTCCGCCGCGTGCCGCCGGGCAAGATCTCGGGCTGAAGACCTCTACGCCGCCGTCAGGGCCGAGACGATCCGCTCGAACATCGCCGCGTTTTCCGCCTGATGCGTGACAACGCCCGACGTGATGTCCTGCGTGGAACCGTCGGGCATCTGGAGCAGCGCCTTCACGCCGCCGGCTCCGAACAGATCAATCTGACGAAGGGCCTCGGCCCTTTGGTTCCGACACCATTCGGCCAGGTCGCGCGCTTCCGGGCTCATCGGCCGGCCTCCTTCGTCCCATCGCGGTCACGGTGCGCCGCACCGATCGTCATACCTCGTTAAGGGCGACCGTTAACCCCTGACTCATGTCTCCGAAACCCGGTCTTTACCCCGCGCCTGTATCACTCTGAACCAACAAGAGCCCTGTCCCATGCCGGACGCGGCCGGTTCTAACGGGTGTCTGCAAATGACCAAGACGGTTCTCGTCGTCGACGACGACCCGACTCAACGGCGGCTGATCCAGGCCGTCCTCGAGCGCGAGGGCTTTTCGGTGTCGCACGCCGAGAACGGTGACGCGGCCATGGCCCACCTGGCCAGCGGCGCGCCCGTGGACGTCGTGCTGCTGGACCTGGTAATGCCGGGCCTGTCGGGCCAGGACACGCTGAAGGAGATGCGCGCGCGCGGCTATTCGCAGCCGGTGATCGTGCTCACCGCCTCGGGCGGCGTCGACACCGTGGTCAAGGCCATGCAGGCCGGCGCCACCGACTTCTTCATCAAGCCGGCCAGCCCCGAGCGGATCACCGTCTCGATCCGCAACGCCCTGTCGATGGGCGACCTGAAGGGCGAGGTCGAGCGCCTGACCAAGCGCGCCAGCAACCGCACCACCTTCGCCGACCTGATCGGAACCTCGCCGGCCATGACCCTGGTCAAGCGGATGGGCGAGCGCGCGGCCAAGAGTTCCATCCCCATCCTGATCACCGGCGAGAGCGGGGTCGGCAAGGAGCTGATCGCCCGCGCCGTGCACGGCGGGTCCGAGCGGGCCGGCAAGCCGTTCGTGGCCGTCAACTGCGGGGCCATTCCGGAGAACCTGGTCGAGTCGATCCTGTTCGGCCACGAGAAGGGATCCTTCACCGGCGCCACCGACAAGCACCTGGGCAAGTTCAAGGAGGCCGACGGCGGCACCCTGTTCCTCGACGAGGTCGGCGAACTGCCGCTGGACATGCAGGTCAAGCTGCTGCGCGCCCTGCAGGAAGGCGAGATCGACCCGATCGGCTCCAAGCGCTCGCAGAAGGTGGACGTGCGCATCGTCTCGGCCACCAACCGCGACGTCGCCCACGCCGTGTCGCAGGGCCGGTTCCGCGAGGACCTCTACTACCGCCTGAACGTCTTCCCGATCGAGGCCCCGTCCCTGCGCGAGCGCCGCGAGGACATCCCGGCCCTGGTCGAGGCCTTCATCCGCCGCTTCAACGTCGAGGAAGGCAAGCGGGTGGTGGGCGCCGCGCCGGAGACCCTGAAGTGCCTCAACGCCTTCGACTGGCCCGGCAATGTCCGCCAGCTGGAGAACGCGGTCTATCGCGCCATCATCCTGGCCGACGCGCCCTATCTGCAGCCCTACGACTTCCCGGCCATCTCGGGGATCGTGGCGCCGCCGCCGGAAGTCGTCGCGCCGGTCGCCGCCGCTCAGCCCGACCTGCCGGCCGTGCTGCAGGCCGCCCACGCGGCCATGGCCCGCCCCCAGGCCCAGGACGCGCCCGTGCGCATCCTCGACGACCGCGGCCATCTGCGGACCCTGGAGGAGATCGAGCGCGACCTGATCCAGCACGCCATCGAGGTCTATGCCGGCCACATGTCGGAAGTGGCCCGCCGCCTGGGCATCGGCCGCTCGACCCTGTACCGCAAGGTCCGAGAGCAGGGCATCGACGTGGATCTCAAGGAAGCGTCGTAGGGCTCCGTCCCGCGATCCGTCATCCCGGACGAGCGCGAAGCGGCCCGGTGGGCCCCGTCCGGGACGACAACGGTCTAGTCGTCTTCCTCGGCGGCCGCCTCCGGCGCCCTGGCCTTGCGCCCGAAGCCCTTGCCGCGCGACATCGGCTTGCGCTCGCCTTTCGCCTTGGCGGCGATTTCCTTGAGCTTGATCGTCTGGTTGACCGACATGGCCTGGCCGGCGCCGCCCTTTTCGGGATCGCCGAACGCCCGGCCGTAGGTCTCGATGCGCTGGGCGACCGAGCCCAGGAACTCGCCCTCCCAGTCCGACAACTGGACCCCGGCCTTGTCGGCCGTGCGCCGGGCGCGCTTGAGGGCGTTCAGGGCGGCCTTGCGGGCTTGAGCTCTCGGATCAGGCGGCTTTTTGGCGCGCATGGCGACAGACTAGCGGGCGTCGGCGGCGGGACGCACGCGGAAAAAGCGCGATTGCAGCCGCGATACGGCCGGGGGCGCCGGCAGGCGGGCGCCCCCGATCCGGGTCGTCCTAGATTTCGCCGATGGCCGACAGGTACAGGTCCAGGATGGCGTCCTCTTCCTGGCGCTTGGCGCGGTCGGTCTTGCGCAGGCGCACCACCTTGCGAAGGATCTTGACGTCGAAGCCGTTGCCCTTGGCCTCGGCGTAGACCTCCTTGATCTGTTCGGCGATCTCGGTCTTCTCGACCTCCAGGCGCTCGACCCGGTCGATGATGCTCTTGAGCTGGCCTTGGGCGGTGGAGTTCAGCACGTCGGCGTGCGGGGCGGCGTCGTCGGCCATGGCAGGGGTCTCGCGAAAAGGCGGGAAACGGGAGGCGCGGAACCTAGTGGCAACGGGCCGCCAGTGGAAGGCCGATTCCCCGCTCTTTTTTCTTCAGCGCCCTTCCACCCGTCCGCGCGAGACTTCGGCCAGGGCGGCCAGGTCGGGGGTCTCGCCCTCGCCCGCCAGCAGCGCCTCCAGGCCGCTCTCGACTAGGTCGGCCAGCGGCAAGGCCAGGCCTTTCTCGTCGCCGGCCGCCTGGGCCAGGCGGACATCCTTCAGCGCCAGGTCGGCGGCGAAGCCTGGCGGATGGTAGCGGCCCTCGGCGATCATGCCGCCATAGATCTTGTAGATCGGGGCGGCGAAGATGGTGCTGGTCAGCACATCCAGGAGATCGGCGGCCGGCACGCCATGGGCCGCGCCCAGGGCCGTGGCCTCGCCCATGGCCTCGACGGCCGAGACGATCATCAGGTTGCCGGCGATCTTGACGGCGTTGGCGCGGACGGGGTCCTCGCCCATCGGCCAGACCTTGGCGGCCAGGGCCTCCAGCACCGGCAGGGCCGTCGCGACGGCCTCGGGCGCGCCGGCCGCCAGCACGTTCAGCCCGCCGGCCCGCGCCACCGGCGGACGGCCGAACACCGGCGCGGCCACGTAGCCCAGGCCCAGCGCGGCGTGCCGGTCGGCCAGTTCGCGCGCGAAGGCCGTCGAGATGGTGGCGAGGTTGGCGTGGACCAGGCCGGGCCGGGCGCGCGGCAGGGCCTCCAGCAGAACGTCGCGGATGGCCTGGTCGTGGGCCAGGATCGACAGGACGATATCGGCCTGCAGAACGTCCTCCACCCCGTCGGCGGCCGTCGCACCCAGGGCGACCAGTTCCGCCACCGGACCCGGCGAGCGGTTCCACACCGTCACGGCGTGACCCTTCTCCAGCAGGTTCTCGACCATGGCCTTGCCCATGGCCCCCAGGCCGATGAAACCGATGTGCATGGGAAGGTGCTCCTGTTTCCTTCTCCCCTTGCGGGAGAAGGTGTCGGCGCAGCCGACGGATGAGGGGTCGCGAGGCGTCCAGCGCCCGGCTTGACCGCTCAACTGGTCGCGGTGGCCCTGTTCTTCAACCCCTCATCCGGCGCTGCGCGCCACCTTCTCCCACGAGGGGAGAAGGGATTCAGAGCAGGCCGTGCTTCTCCACCGTCGGCCGCAGGGCCGTCGGATCCGTGAAGTGGTGAGTGTGAAAGCCGAGGGCCTCGGCGGCCTCGACATTGGCCAGGCTGTCGTCGACGAACAGCAGGTCGGCGGGCTCCAGGCCGGCGCGCTCCAGGACGATCTGGTAGATCCGCGCCTCGGGCTTGATCACCCGCTCATGGCCCGAGACGACCGTGCCACGGAAGTGGCGGAAGGCCGGGCTCATGGCCCGCACGCCGTCCCAGGTCTCGTGGGACATGTTGGTCAGGCCGAACTGCGGAACGCCGCGCGCGGCCAGGTCCTCGATGACCGACTCGGTCTCGCGAATCGTCCCGGAGAACATCTCGTCCCAGCGGTCCCACCAGGCGGCCAGATGCTCGGCGTGGTGAGGATATTCGGCGCTGCGGGCGGCGATATTGTCGGCGAAGGTCACGCCGCGATCGGTCGCCGCGTGCCAATCCAGGGTCCCGACATGCGAAAGGAACCGGTCGAGATCGGCCGGTTCCTTGAAGATCTTCGCGTAGAGCGTGCGCGGATTCCAGCGCACGATGACGTTGCCGACGTCCCAGAGCAGCGCCCTGGGAGGCCGTGCGGACGTCATTAGCCTTGCTTGGCTTTGAAGCGCGGGTCGGTCTTGTTGATGATGTAGATGACGCCCTTGCGGCGAACCATCTTGCAGTCGCGGTGACGCGACTTCAGCGACTTCAGCGAGCTACGAACCTTCATGACCGTCTCTATACTCAGCGGAGAGGTTCGCGGCCGCCATGAGGGCGAAAGGAACATCCGGGATGTTTCGGAGGGCGTGCGTATAAGCAGGACAACCGCCGGAGTCAATGCGCGGCTTGGCCTCGAAGCGCATCTGGAGACGGGATGCGGCGGCGAACGCTCCACAGGCTGAGTTCGACCGGCGGGAACTTAACCGCTCTGCCGCCCTTGTGATTGCAGCCCTGTCACGAACCCCGGTAGCCTGCCCCCATGGATAGACGCGTTTTCCTCGTTCTGCTGCTGGCCGGCTGCGCCGACACCTCGACCAACGCGCCCCTGGCGCCGTCGATCGCCCCGCCGGCCCCGCCGCGCGTGCCGCCGCCCGCCCCCGCCGCGCCCAGCGCCGATCCGGCCGCCTCGGGCCAGGCCGTCGGCTTCGACGCCTGGCTGGCCGCCTTCAAGCAGAAGGCCCTGGCCGCCGGCCTCACCCAGCAGTTGCTGGACCGCGAGCTGGACGGCGTGACGCCCGACCCCAGGGTGATCTCGCTGGACGGCCGCCAGCCGGAATTCTCCAAGCCGGTCGGCGACTATATCAAGGGCGTGATCAGCGACGACCGCGTGGCCGTGGGCCGCGGCAAGCGCGACAGCCTGACCTTCCTGCCGGCCATCGAGCAGCGCTACGGCGTGCCGCGCGACATCCTGCTGGCCGTCTGGGCCATGGAATCGGCGTTCGGCAAGATCCAGGGCAATTTCGACGTCGTGCGCTCGATGGCCAGCCTGGCCGCCGACGGCCGCCGACGGAACTGGGCCGAGGGCGAACTGATCGCCGCCCTGAAGATCATCGCCTCGGGCGAGGACACCCGCGCCCAGCTCAAGGGCTCGTGGGCCGGGGCCATGGGCCAGACCCAGTTCCTGCCCTCCAACTATCTGTCGACCGCCGTCGACTTAGACGGCGACGGCCGCCGCGACATCTGGGGCAGCGACAGCGACAGCCTGGCCTCGGCCGCCAACCTGCTGAAGAAGGGCGGCTGGAAGCCGGGCGTCGGCTGGGCCAAGGAAGTGATCCTGCCGGCCGGCTTCGACTACGGTCTGGCCGAAGGGCCGCGCGAGGTTCCGTCCTGGTGGGAGGCCAAGGGCGTCAAGCGGGCCGACGGCCTGCCCTGGACGGCGGCCGACGCCGCTTCGCCGGCCGGCCTGATCCTGCCCGCCGGCTGGTCGGGCCCGGCCTTCCTGGTCCTGCCCAACCACTTCGCGATCCGCACCTACAACAACTCCACGTCCTACGCCCTGGGGATCGGCCTGCTGGCCGACCGCTTCGCCGGCGGCGGCCCCCTCGTCGCCGCCTGGCCGGTCGAGACCCCGCTCAGCCTGGCCGACCGCATGGCCGCCCAGATCGCCCTGGGCCGGCTGGGCTTCGATCCCGGCCCGGCGGACGGCGTGGTCGGCGCGGGCACCCGCAAGGCCCTGCGCGCCTGGCAGGCCGACCGCAGGCTGCCCGCCGACGGCTACCTGTCGTCCGACATGGTGGCGCGGCTGAAGGCCCAGGCCGGGATCAGCTAGCGGACGGTGATGTCCACCGCGATCCGCCGGACCGCGCCGTCCGGGCTGGAGCCCTGCAGCACCATCCGGTCGTGGCCGGTATAGCCCGCGGCGGCCGTATAGAAGGCCTGGTGACCGGGCACCTTGCGGCTGTTGCAGGCCGACCGCGGATTGCCCGGCGGGAAGGCCGCGAAATAGGGGTCGTCCTTGACCACCGCCGCGCCATGGGCCGGCGGCTCGAGGATGGTCAGGGTGGCGCCCGGCGTCTGGGCCGAGCAGTCGGGATCGATGGCCGTGTTGGCCCAGACCCGGATCGGCGTGCTGCCGACCACGGCCTTGGCCACATGCAGCCTCTGATAGCCCGAAGCCGCCAGATGCGGCTGGGCGGATGCGCCAGCGGCGACGGCCAGGCCCGCCGCGCAGGCCAGGATGAACAGCTTGGAACCCACGGTCGATCTCCCTGAAGCGACACCTTCGGAAGGCTGCGCCCGGTTCTTTTCGCGATTATTGCAGGCCGGCGGCGCTTCGCGCGCCTTCAGTGCGGCCCCGTCGCGTCGATCGAGCTGGCGTCCACCACCTGGGCCTCGTCGCGGGCCTCGCGGGGAGCCGAGGCGTCGCCGACCCGGCGCATGACCGGATCGATCAGGGCGTAGGCCACCAGGCCGGCCAGCACCGCGACGTTCATCAGGTAGGGCGACGGGTGGGCCCACTTGTAGAGCGCCACGCCCAGCACCGGGGCGATGATCACCGAAGCGCCGTTGATGGCGCTGATCGCCCCGGCCACCGCCCCCTGCTCCTCGTGGCCCACCGACAGCGAAGCGCCGGCCGTGAAGCCGGGCCGGGCGAAGCCGTAGCCAAGGCTGCACAGGGCGAAGCCCACCACCAGGGTGTGATAGTCGGGCGAGAAGGCCACGATCAGGTTGCCCAGGGCGGCGCATCCCGCGCCCAGCCACAGCAGCTGGCGCGGCGCCAGCCGCAGCATGCGGATCAGCCCCCATTGCGCCAGCAGGCTGGCCACGGCCCCGGCCATCATCGCCACCCCGGCGAAGGCCGCCGCCTTGGCCGGCGAGATGTTCAGCTGGTCGATGACCATGAAGCCCAGGGTCTGCTGGTTCACGGTCTGGGCGCTGGCCAGCAGGAAGCCGTAGAGGACGAAGGGCATGATCCGCCGGTCGTTCCAGCGCACGCGGGCCCGGGGCGTGGTCGAGGCGCCGGCCTCGCGGTCGGGGATCTCGTCGGGACGCTCGGGCAGGCCCCGCGTCACCAGGACCAGCACGACGCCGGCGATCAGCGCGAACGCGAACATCGGCCCCGACAGGGTCAGCAGCGGGAAAACCAGGAACGGGGCGACGGCCGGACCCAGGATCGTGCCCAGGCCGCTGGCCGAGGCCATGGTGGCCAGGGCGTTGGTGCGGTCGGCCGGCGCCGTGCGGTCGGCGACATAGGCCTGGGCGGCCGGGTTCGAGGCGCTGCCGACCAGGCCGAAGATGGCCCGCGACAGGGCCGCCCCGGCGAAGACGGCCATCGGAACCATCAGGCCCTTCAGCCCCATCAGGATGAAGAAGCCGAAGCCCAGCATCGACACCGCGAAACCCGCCATGCCCAGCACCACCATCGGCTTGCGGCCGCGCTTGTCGGACATCCGCGCCCAGACGGGGGACATCACGCCCCACAGCAGAGCCGACAGCGAGAAGATCGAGCTGATCAGCACGTCGGGGATGCCGACCTGACGGCCGATGGCCGGCAACACCGTCTGCAGGGCGGTGTTGCCGGCGGCGCTGGACAGCAGGACGGCGAACAGGATGGCGAAGGCCCGGCCCTTGGCCTTGTCGTCCAGGCGGACATCCGGGCTGGCGGCGCTCATGCTTCCCCTCCGACGCGTCGCCGGTTGGCCCGGCTTGTGGCGTCAAACACCTGTTAGGCGGGTGCGGCGAAAGGCGCAACAGGGCCGCAAACCCCCGCTCACCTTGGATTAAGCATTAACCGCGATGATCGCGACGCAAGTTACCCCGGGGCCCTCCACGTCATGTTCCAGATCATCGGCATCGTCCTGCTGTTCGGACTCGTGTTCGGCAGCTTCATCATCTCCGGTGGCAAGATGGACGTGATCATCCACGCCGCGCCGCACGAGCTGATGTGCATCCTGGGCGCGGGCATCGCCTCGTTCCTGATCTCGAACTCGATGACCGTGATCAAGGCCACCGGCGGCGGCTTCGGCAAGATTTTCGCCGGCCCCAAGTGGAAGACCACCGACTATCGCGACCTGCTCAGCCTGCTGTTCCTGCTGACCAAGACGATGAAGTCCAAGGGCGTGATCGCGCTGGAAAGCCATATCGAAAAGCCCAACGACAGCTCGATCTTCCAGCGCTATCCGAAGATCACCAAGGACCACTTCGCCGTCGACTTCATCTGCGACACCCTGCGGATGATGACCATGAACCTGGAGGATCCCCACCAGGTCGAGGACGCGATGGAAAAGCAGCTCGAAAAGCACCACCACGAGGGCCTGGCCCCGGCCCACGCCCTGCAGAGCCTGGCCGACGCCCTGCCCGCCCTGGGCATCGTGGCCGCCGTGCTGGGCGTCATCAAGACCATGGGCTCGATCACCGAGCCGCCGGCCGTGCTGGGCGGGATGATCGGCGGCGCCCTGGTCGGCACCTTCCTCGGCGTATTCCTGGCCTATGGCCTGGTCGCCCCCTTCGCCACCCGCCTGACCGCCGTGGTCGACGAGGAAGGCGCGTTCTACAAGATCATCCAGTCGGTCCTGGTCGCCCACCTGCACGGCAACGCCGCCCAGATCAGCGTCGAGATCGGCCGCGGCAACGTGCCGAGCGAGGCCCAGCCCAGCTTCCTGGAGCTGGAAGAGGCCCTGCAGGCCATCCCCGCCGAGCCCTGATCCCGCTGATCACGGACCGATCACGGATCCGTGAACAATTGTCTTGCCCCTGCTACAGAACTGATGTTCTGTGACGCTGTGACGCGACCCCCTCGGTCGCGATCGCCAGACAAGCAGTCGCAAGGGAAGTCCCTATGACCACCAAGATTCTCCGCTCGATCCTGATCGCCGGCATGGCCGTCTCCGCCCTGTCGCTGGCCGCCTGCGGCAAGAAGGCCGAAGAGTCGGCCGACGCCTCCTCGAAGGCCGCCCAGGACGCCGCCGCCTCGGCCAGCACGGCCACGGACGCGGCTTCGAACGCCGCCACCGCCGCCGCCGACGCCAACAAGGCCGCCGCCGACGCCGCCGCGGCCCCGGCCGCCCAGGACGCGACGACCGCCGCCGAAGCGCCCGGCACGGCCACCACCACGACCACCACGACCGAAAAGAAGACCGAGCCGGCCGCCCACTAAGGCTGCTCGCTTCGAAGCGATCGGAAGGGCCGTCCGCGAGGGCGGCCCTTCTTTCATGAGGGGTCGCCGCCCTATAAGCGACGCATGAGCGACCCCGCCGCCTCCCCTTCCGACTCCCCGCTCGCCTCGCCCCCCGTCTCGCCCCCCGTCTCGCCCCTCGTCTGGCGCGACGACGGCCTGCCGCAATCGGCGCTTTACGGCGACGTCTATTTCTCCAGCGCCGACGGCCTGGCCGAGACCCGCGCCGTGTTCCTGGCCGGCTGCGGCCTGCCGGCCGCCTGGCGGGGCCGCGACCGCTTCGTCGTCGGCGAGCTGGGCTTCGGCACGGGCCTGAACATCGCCGCCCTGCTGGACCTGTGGCGACGGGAAAAGGTTCCGGGCCAGCGCCTGCACGTCTTCTCGATCGAGGCCCACCCGATCACCCGCGACGAGGCGGCCCGGGCCCTGGCCGTCTGGCCGGAGCTGGGCGAGGCGGCGAGCGTGCTGCTCGACCATTGGCCCGGCCGGGCGCGCGGCTTTCACCGCGTCGACCTGCCAGGCTTCGACGCGACGTTCGACCTGGCGGTGATGGACGTCGAGGACGCCCTGGCCGCCTGGGACGGCGCGGCCGACGCCTGGTTCCTGGACGGCTTCTCGCCGGCCCTGAACCCGGCCATGTGGCGCGAGGAGATCCTGGCCGCCGTGGCCGCCCGCAGCGCCCCGGGCGCCCGCGCCGCCACCTTCACCGTCGCCGGCGCGGTGCGGCGCGGCCTGGCCGCCGCCGGCTTCCAGGTCGACAAGCGCCCCGGCTTTGGTCGCAAGAAGGAGCGGCTGGAGGCCGCGGCGCCCGGGATCCCGCCCGCGCCCTCGCGCCCGCGCCGCCTGGCGGTGATCGGCGGCGGGATCGCCGGCGCCGCCATGGCCCGGGCCGCTCGGGCCGAGGGCCTGGACGTGACGGTCTTCGACGACGGCGAGACGCCGGCCTCGGGCAACCCCGCCGCCCTGGTCACCCCCGCCCTCGACGCCGGCGGCGGCCCGCGCGCCGCCCTGCCCGCCCAGGCCTTCGCCCGCGCGGTCGCTCTCTACGCCCAGTCGCCCGAGGCGGTGATCGCGCGCGGGGTGCTGAAGCTGCCGGTCGCCCCGCGCGACGGCGAGCGCCACGCCGCCGTCGCGGCCCAAGACCTGTTCGAGCCCGGCGCGATGGTCCTGCCGCACGCGGACGACGCCGCCGCACGCCTGCGCGAACCGGTCGCGGCCGGCGTTCTGGACATGGTCGACGCCCTGGTGGTGGAGCCCGCCCGCGTGCTCGAGACCTGGCGCGGTCCGGCCACCCTGGCGCGGGTCGCCCGGCTGGCCCGCGAGGACGGCATCTGGCGGTTGTACGCCCCCGACGACCGCCCGCTGGCCGAGGCCGACGTCGTGGTGCTGGCCGGCGGGGCCGGCCAGGCCAGGCTGTGGCCCGCCGCGCCGATCCGGCCCGTGCGCGGCCAGGCGACCTGGACCGAACGCCCCGCCCCCGCCCCCGCCGCCTTCGGCGCCTATGCGATCCCCACCCGCGACGGCGTGCTGTTCGGCGCCACCCACGATCGCGGCGTCATCGAGACGGACGCCCGCGAGGCCGACGACCGCCGCAACCTGCTGGCCCTGGCCAAGGGACTGCCCGGCCTGGCCGCCCGGCTGGCCGACGCCCCGCTGCGGGGCCGCGCCGCCGTGCGCGCCACGACGGCCGACCACCTGCCGCTGGCCGGCGCGGTCCCCGGCTCGCCCGACGGCCTGTTCGTCCTGGGCGGCCTGGGCGGGCGCGGCTTCTGCCTGGCGCCCCTGCTGGCCGAGCACCTGGCGGCGCGGATCCTCGACATCCCTTCGCCCTTGCCCAGACCCTTGTCGGACCTGATCGCGCCCTCGCGATTTTCGTCGCGCCCCAACGCCCCCGGGGCGGTATAATCGGCCGGACGGGAACGCGGCTGGCGCGCGAGGCCCCCGCCGCAGACCCAGGGCTCGCCGCGAACGTTTCGCCACTGGAGCCGACGCCGCAGAATGTCGGCCTGACCGGGGCCCGACGCCCTCTCGGGCCTCCGGATGATGGCGCTCTCGACACCGTCGGGGGCGTCTTTCTTTTGGACGACGGCGCACCTCTCCCGCCGGCCGCGTCGGATGCGAAAGAGCCCCGATGCGAAAGAAAAAGGGCCCGGCGTCGCCGCCGGGCCCTCCATCTTCGTCGTGATCGCGATCCTTAGAAGTTGATCGAGATCGTGGAACGGCGGTTCAGCGGTTCCTTCACACCGTCGCCGGTGGCGACGGCCGGTTCGCTTTCGCCCTTCCAGTCCACCGCCAGGGTGGTGGCGGCGACGCCGGCGCCGACCAGGGCGTCAGCCACGGCCTTGGCGCGGCGCTCGGAGAGCTTGGCGTTATACTTCGGAGAACCCGAGGTGTCGGTGTGGCCGACCACGGTGATCTTCGTCGCATTACCGCCCTTGGCGTAGTCGGCCGCTTGCGAGACCACGGCCTGGGCTTCCGGCGTCAGCACGTACTGATCGAACGGGAAGTAGACCACGAACTCACGCGCCTCGTAGGCCGGGGCCGCCGGCGGCGGAGGCGGCGGGGGCGGGGGTTCCGGCGGCGGGGGCGGAGGCGGCGGGGGCGGCGGGGGCGGCGGGGGCGGAGGCGGCGAGCCGAAGGTGTAGCGGACGCCCAAGGTCAGCGAGGTGTCCTTGTACTTGCCTTCATAGGTGCCGACGTCGGTCACCGCGCCGAATTGGCCCGGGCCGCCGACATTCGTCGTCACCGAACCCCATTGCAGATCGTCCGTCTGGAGGTAACGGCCGGTCAGGTCCAGCGACCAGTTCGGCGCGAAGTCCCAGGCGATGCCCAGGATGCCCTGATAGGCCAGGGCCTGGTCGACGTCGTCGAAGCTGGTGTTCTGGAACCGCGCGGCGCCGGCCGGGACGCCGGACAGCTGGCCGTAGACCTTGTTGTGGACCCAGGCCGTACCGACACCGGCGCCGATGAACGGACGCCAGCTGGAATCGGGCATGAAGTCATAGATGACGTTGGCCATCAGGGTCGTGGCCTTCAGGTCGCCATTCGGCTTGCCGCAGGTCGGGGCCGCCGCGGTGCGCTCGACACCGGCGGTGCAAAGGCCGATCGGCTGAGGATCCGCGGCGGAACCGCGAACGCTCTCGATGTCGCCCGAGCGATAGCCGTATTCACCCTCGACGCGCCAGTTCGGGGTCAGCTTGTAGCCGATACGGCCAAATGCGGCCCAGTCGTCCTTGGCCGAGAACGTCCAATCGGACGCGCCGGTAGACGACGAAGCCTTGACGCCGTCGGTCGTATGGTACCCGACGTCGCCGGCGACGTACCATCCGCTCAATGCGCTTTGGGCGGAGGCGCCTGACGCGGCGCATAGCGCAAGCGTCGCGACACCAGCCAGCAACCGGATTTTCATGATGTAACCCTCTACGTGAATGTCTTGAGGCCGACTTGGGGAGCTGCCTCAGGACGACAAACGCGCCAGTAGCAAAATCAGGTGTGGCTAAGGCGCCACATTCCGACCATTTCGTCGGAAAGACAACGCAGCGCCCGGGAACCCTGGGAACGGCTCCGCGAAGAACGACACCGTTTTCCCACGTCATCGGCCAGCCGGCGGCTCGGCGTCGTCCGAAAACCGTTACGACGCTGGGGAAAGTCGATCCGTGGACGAATCATCCGTCGCGATCGCGGCCTCTGTCGCGTCGTGTCGACGAAGGCGCACGGCCTGAGGCGCCGGGACACCACGAATCCGGCCCGGCGACCCGCGCAAGGCGGCCGCCACAACCTTCAAGATACTGGTCGCTGACGCGGTCGGGGCGATGCTTGAGGACTTGGCGTCGCGCAAGGCGGCGGGCGCGACGACGCCGGGACGAGGCAGGTGTCTGGAAGAAAGGGAATGGTGGACGCGACAGGGATTGAACCTGTGACCCCTACGATGTCAACGTAGTGCTCTCCCGCTGAGCTACGCGTCCGCCAAGGCGGCCTGGAAGCGCTTTTGAAAAGCGTCCCGGGCGGGAAGGTGTGGGGGTATAGCGGCGGCTTGGCCGTCGCGCAACCCGCCTTTCGGGGGCCTTCGAAAAAATTAGGCGGCCATCATCTTCTCGACCTCGGAGACGAGGTCGCGCAGGTGCACGGGCTTGGACAGGACCTTGGCGCCGGCCGGGGCGCGGTCCTGGGCCGACAGGGCCACGGCGGCGAAGCCGGTGATGAACATGATGCGCAGGGACGGGTCGCGGGCGGCGGCCTGGCGCGCCACCTCGATGCCGTCCATGCCGGGCATGACGATGTCGGTCAGCAGCAGGTCCCAGGGCGTATCCAGGTGCTGGACCGCCTCCTCGCCGTCGGCGCAGGCCGTGACCTCGAAGCCGGCGCGCTCGAGAGCGCGGGCGAGGAACCCTCGAAGGGAGTCGTCGTCTTCGGCGAGGAGGATGCGGGCCATGCGGTCAGTTTCCAGGCGACAGGCGAAATTGGAAAGGGAGAATCTAGCCAAGGACGGTAAATCACGAATGAACCGGGCCCGCGCTGTCCACAGCTAAAGCCCGGAGACCCGGACACCTCCTTATAACGTGGACCGTCAGCGTTTGACCCGGAACCGCCGGACCGCGACAATAAGCCCATGACCGCCTGGGAGCCGATCGCTTCGAGAACGCCGGCGACGGCGGAGCACGGCTTCTCGCCGGCTTTCGAGGTCGCGCGCGCCCAGGCGGAAGGCGCGCCGCCCCCCACGCCGCTGGTGTTCGCCTCGCCCCATTCCGGACGCCTCTATCCGCCCGACATGATGGCTGCCGCCCGGCTGACCGCCCAGGACCTGCGCGGCTCGGAAGACGCCTTCGTCGACGACCTGATCGCCGACGCGCCCGGCCAGGGGGTCTGCGTGATCCGCGCTCGGCTGGCCCGGGCCTATATCGACCTCAACCGCGACGCCTGGGAGCTGGATCCGGCGATGTTCGAGGACGCCCTGCCCGACTTCGCCCAAGCCCGCACGGCGCGGGTGGCGGCGGGGCTGGGGGCCATCGCCCGGGTGGCCGGCGAGGGCCGTCCGATCTACGCCCGCAAGCTGACCTTCGCCGAGGCCAAGGCTCGCATCGAGACCGCCCACCGGCCCTATCACGATGCGCTGGACCGCCTGCTGGCCCAAGCCCGCAACACCCACGGCCTGGCGATCCTGGTCGACTGGCACTCGATGCCGGCGGCGGCGGCGCGCGGCCACCGGGCCCGCGGCGGCGGCCCCTGCGACATCGTGCTGGGCGACCGCTTCGGCGCGGCCTGCGGGCCCGGGCTGACCGCCCTGATGGAAAAGACCCTGGAGGGACTGGGCTATCGCGTGGCCCGCAACGCGCCCTACGCCGGCGGCTACACCACCGAGCACTACGGCCGCCCGACGCGGCGCACCCACGCCATCCAGGTCGAGATCAACCGCGCGCTCTATATGAACGAGACGACCCGCGAGCCGACCGAGGGCCTGTCGCGGCTGAAGGCGGACATCGAGGCGGCGACCGCGCGCCTGGTCCAGACCGACTGGGTCGAGCTGCTCTAGCCCCTGCTCCGTCATCCTGGACTTGCTTGCGGAGCCCCCCGCGGCGCCGAGCTGCCGACAAGGGACAAGCTGGAATCTCGTCGCGCCGCGGATCGGCCTTCTTCGCCCCTGAAACCGGGGCCCTCGGAACAAGTTCGAGGATGGCGGACGTTTAGAACGGCGGCCGAAAGCCGCGCCCTGGCTCGGGCCAAAAAAAAGCCCGGCTCGAAAGCCGGGCAGTTCATTAGGGAGGAAACGCCCAGGAAGGGCAGAGGCGGCAGCGCCACCTCACAGGTTGCTTATAGGGTGCGCTGCGAAATGCATCAAGCAAAATCGACAGACACTCCTGTCTTTTTTATCGCGCCCGCCGACCGAAACCCTTTGTAAGACAAGGCTCAGAGAACAACGCTCTTCAAGCTTGGCCGTTTTTGAAAGCGATGCTGCACTGCACAATTAGTTGCCGAAGAAACGACATCCGCCCGCAACTTTCGCAAACCCTATGAATTTAAGGGGTTTGGTGCTGACACCGGTTTCCCGGTCAATCTCCCGCGCAGGGGTGGGGTGGATAAACGCCGCGCAGTCGCGTAAAAGCCGCGCGCCTGACGCGCGCAGCGTCAAAACCCATCTGTTCCTCCCGAAAGTTCGCCTTCTCCATGTCCATGCGAAACATCGCCATCATCGCGCACGTCGATCATGGCAAGACCACCCTCGTCGATCAGCTGCTGGCCCAGTCGGGCGTGTTCCGCGCCAACGAGGCGACGACCGAGCGCGCCATGGACTCCAACGACCAGGAGCGCGAGCGCGGCATCACGATCCTGGCCAAGTGCACCAGCGTGCTGTGGAACGGTGAGGCGGGCGAGACCCGCATCAACATCATCGACACCCCCGGCCACGCCGACTTCGGCGGCGAAGTCGAGCGGATCCTGGGCATGGTGGACGGCTGCGTCCTGCTGGTCGACGCCGAGGAAGGCGTCATGCCGCAGACCAAGTTCGTGCTGACCAAGGCGCTGAAGATGGGCCTGCGCCCGATCCTCTGCATCAACAAGGTCGACCGCGCCCACGCCGATCCGGACAAGGTCCACAACGCCGCCTTCGACCTGTTCGCCGCCATCGGCGCCACGGACGAGCAGCTGGACTTCCCGCACATCTACGCCTCGGGCCGCGCCGGCTGGGCGACGCTGGACATGAACGTCCCCAACGACAACCTGGCCCCGCTGTTCGACCTGATCGTCCGCCACGTCCCGGAACCCAAGCAGATCGCGAAGGTGGACAAGCCGTTCCAGATCCTGAACGTGCTGATCGAATCCGACCCGTTCCTGGGTCGCCTGCTGACCGGCCGCATCGAGAGCGGCAAGGCCGTCCCCGGCATGGCCATCAAGGCGCTGGACCGCGACGGCAAGGAAATCGAGCGCGGCCGCATCACCAAGGTGCTGGCCTTCCGCGGCCTGCGCCGCCAGCCCGTCGAAGAGGGCGCGGAAGCGGGCGACATCGTCGCCATCGCCGGCATGTCCAAGGCGACCGTGGCCGACACCCTGTGCGCCCTTGACGTGACCGAGGCCCTGCCGGCCCAGCCGATCGACCCGCCGACCATCTCGATGACCGTGTCGGTCAACGACTCGCCGCTGGCCGGCAAGGAAGGCGACAAGGTCCAGAGCCGCGTGATCCGCGATCGCCTGCTGAAGGAAGCCGAATCGAACGTCGCCATCAAGGTCACCGAGACCAGCGAGCGTGACGCCTACGAAGTGGCCGGCCGCGGCGAACTGCAGCTGGGCGTCCTGATCGAGAACATGCGCCGCGAAGGCTTCGAGGTGTCGATCAGCCGTCCGCGCGTGGTGTTCCAGACCGACCCGGAAACCGGCAAGCGCCTGGAGCCGATGGAAGACGTCATGATCGACGTCGACGACGAGTTCTCGGGCATCGTCATCGAGAAGCTGTCGGCCCGCAAGGCCGAGCTGAAGGACATGGGCCCGTCGGGCGCGGGCAAGACCCGCATCCAGCTGGTCGCCCCGTCGCGTTCGCTGATCGGCTACCAGGGCGAGTTCCTGACCGACACCCGCGGTTCGGGCGTGCTGAACCGCGTGTTCAGCCACTACGAGCCCTACAAGGGCGCCATCGACCAGCAGCGCAAGGGCGTGCTGATCAGCAACTCGGACGGTGAGACGGCGGCCTACGCGCTGTGGAACCTGGAAGAGCGCGGCACCATGTTCGTCGGCGCCGGCGAGAAGACCTACCAGGGCATGATCATCGGCGAGAACGCCCGCCAGGACGACCTCGACGTCAACCCGATGAAGGCCAAGCAGCTGACCAACGTCCGCGCCTCGGGCAAGGACGAGTCGATCCGCCTGACCCCGCCGCGCCGCATGACCCTCGAACAGGCCATCGCCTATATCGAGGAAGACGAGCTGGTCGAGGTGACGCCCAAGAACATCCGCCTGCGCAAGCAGACCCTGAACCCGTCGTTCCGCAAGCGTCGCGTCAAGGAAGAATAGTCGGTTCCCGGAGCATCCGGGGACAGACGATCAAGAGCCCGCCATCTCCTTGGGATGGCGGGCTTTTTCAGGTTCGCGATCCTACGGTTAACCGGCGTTTCAGGAACCGCTGATATGTTGCCGGCGCGGGATGCGGGGCGTCCTGGGATTGCAGGATCGCGCCGTGCGCCAGACTTCCGCTCCTTCGGGGACCTCGTCGCGAGCCGCCGCGTTGCTGGCGCGCCACCTGCCCGCCGTGCCCGAGGCCATGGCCGGCCGGGTCCGCTTCGAGCAGCTGGTCAGCATCCAGCGCCTGACGCCGGTGATGATGGTCGCCAACATCGTCAACGCCCTGCTGGTCTTCCTGGCCGGCCTGGGCGGCCCTCATCGGCTCGCCCTGCTGGTCTGGGCCGGCGTGGTCGTCTGCTACGCCCTGCTGGGCCTGCGCGGCTGGCTGTCGGCCCGCCACCGCAAGAGCGCCAAGAACACCGTCTCGGCCCGCGGCGCGCGGCGCGTGGCGCTGCAGGCGGGCCTGCTGGGCTGCCTGTGGGGCGTGTTGCCGATCTTCGTTCTCGATGACCACAGCGTCTACATGAACATGCTGGTGGTCGCGCTGATCGCGGGCATGATCGGCACCGGCAGCTTCGCCCTGCTGACCCTGCCGATGGCGGCCCTGGCCTACACCACGCCGCTGGTGATCGGCTCGCTCTACGTCCTGCTGACCAGCCAGCAGCCGATCCTGCTGGCCTTGGCCGGGCTTCTGATCTTCTGCTACCTGGTCGTGGGCCTGTCGTGCCTGTCGCACGCCAAGGTGTTCGTCGACCGCCTGGTGGCCGGCGACGAGCTGGAGCGCCAGAAGCAGGTCGTCAGCCTGCTGCTCAGCGACTTCGAGGAGGGCTCCAGCGACTGGCTGTGGGAAGTCGACGCCACCGGCGCCCTGACCTATGTTTCCGAACGCATGGCCGAGGCGGCGGGCATTCCGCGCGAAGAGTTGATCGGCCGGGTGGTCGGCGGGCTGGACGCCAGGATGGCCGAGGCTCCCGAAGGCCTGGCCGCCACCCTCTCGGGCCTGCTGGCCGACCAGAAGGCCTTCCGCGATGTGGTGGTGTCCGTGACGGTCGGGGGCGAGCCCCACTGGTGGACGCTGACCGCCAAGCCGATCCACGACCTGGATGGCGTGTTCGCCGGCTTCCGCGGCGTCGGCGCCGACGTCACCCAGGCGCGCCGGGACCAGGAGCGCATCACCCGCCTGGCGCACTACGACGTGCTGACCGGCCTGCCCAACCGCCTGTCGTTCCTGCAGGCCCTGAGCGGCGCCTGGGACGCCAAGGGCGGGACGTCGGGATGCGCGGTCCTGTGCCTGGATCTGGACCACTTCAAGGGCGTCAATGACAGCCTGGGCCACCCGATCGGCGACGCCCTGCTGGTCGAGGCGGCCCGCCGCCTGCGCGCCTGCGTCGGCGAGGCCGGGATCATCACCCGCCTGGGCGGCGACGAGTTCGCCGTGGTCGTCCGGGGCGACCTCGAAGCGTCCGCCCTGGACGCGTCGAGCCTGGGCGCCCTGGCCCAGGCCATCGTCGACGCCCTTTCCCTGCCCTACGCCCTGAACGACCACCACGTGTCGATCGGCGCCAGCGTCGGCATCGCCGTCGCCCCCGCCGACGCCGCCGACGCCGACACCCTGCTGAAGAACGCCGACCTGGCCCTCTACCGCGCCAAGGGCGACGGGCGCGGGGCCTACCGGTTCTTCGAGGCGACCATGGACGTCTGGGCCCAGGAGCGCCGGGCCCTGGAGATCGACCTGCGCTCGGCCCTGCCGAACGACGAGCTGAAGCTGTTCTTCCAGCCGCTGATCGGCGCCAAGGGCCACGAGACCACCGGCTTCGAGGCCCTGCTGCGCTGGCAGCATCCGCGCCGCGGCGTGGTCGGGCCCGACGACTTCATCGAATGCGCCGAGCAGTGGGGCCTGATCTGCAAGATCGGCGAGTGGGTGCTGAACGAGGCCTGCCGCCAGGCCGCCGCCTGGCCCGCGCCGCTAAAGGTGGCGGTGAACCTGTCGCCCAACCAGTTCGCCACCGGCGACCTGGTCGACCAGGTGCGCGCCGCCCTGCGCGAGTCGGGCCTGGCCCCTTCCCGGCTGGAGCTGGAGATCACCGAGGGCCTGCTGCTGCGCGACACGGCCGGCACGCTGGAGCAGCTCCAGGCCCTGAAGGACCTGGGCGTGCGCATCGCCATGGACGACTTCGGCACCGGCTATTCCAGCCTGGCCTATCTGTGGCGGTTCCCGTTCGACAAGATCAAGATCGACCGCACCTTCGTGGCCGAGATGTCGGGCAACCCCGCCATCGCCGACATCCTGCGCACCATCACCCTCCTGGGCCGCACCCTGAACCTGGAGGTCACGGCCGAGGGGGTGGAGACCGCCGAGCAGGCCTCGATCCTCGAGGACATGCGCTGCGACCACTTCCAGGGCTATCTGTTCGGCCGGCCCATGCCGATCGCCGACATCCCCGGCTACCTGCTGGACAACACCGCGCAGCGGTTGCGGCGCGGACCGGCGGGCGACGTGACGCAAAGTTCCGCGACGGCGAGCTGACGCCAAGCCCCCTAAGCGGCTGTCATCCCGGACAAGCGCGCAGCGCGCCGATCCGGGACCGACGCGGGAACTCCGAGCTTCCGGCGGTCCCGGGTCTTCGCTTCGCTACGCCCGGGATGACAGACTATTGGAGACGGCCTTCCTCAGACCCGGCCTCAGACCCGGTTGCGGCCCTTGAACAGGCCCAGGAGGAACAGCAGCACGATCGCGCCGATCGTCGAGATGATCAGGCTGCCGATCCAGCCCATGAAGTGAATGCCCAGCATGCTGGCCAGGAACGCGCCGATCAGCGCGCCGACCAGGCCGACGATCAGGTTGGTGATCAGGCCGTGACTGCGGCCCATGATCTGCTCGGCGATCCAGCCGGCGAAGATGCCGATGATGATCGCGCCGATGAAGCCCACACCGTTCATGTCGTTGATTCCTGACAGCCAAGGTTGTCGGGGAAAATGCCCGAGAACGCGCTTGGTTGCTACCGCCCCAGGGTCCGGACTCCATTGGATCGTTGATTTTCAGTTGTCATCCCGGCCGAAGGTCCGCCTGGCGGACCGTAGGGCCGGGACCCAGGGGCCACCGCACTGCGCCGGCTCCTGGGTCCCGGACAAGCGCTACGCGCTTTCCGGGATGACAACAAATTAGAGCCCTGATTTCGCTTGGGTATCACCGACGCGCAATTGGGGACGGACCCTAACGCGCGGTGTCGACCCGGGCCACCACGCTCATGCCCGGCCGCAGGCGGGCGACCCCGTCCTGGTTCGGGTCCAGCACGATGCGGGTCGGCAGGCGCTGGACCACCTTGGTGAAGTTGCCCGTGGCGTTGTCGGGCTTGATCACCGCGAACTCCGAGCCGGTGGCCGGCCCCAGCCGCTCGACATGGCCGCGCAGCTTCAGCCCGCCCAGGGCGTCGATCTGGACCACCGCCGGCTGGCCCACGCGAATGCGGGCGGTCTGGGTTTCCTTGAAGTTGGCGGTCACCCAGGTCTGGCGCGGCACGATGCCCATCAGCTGGGTCCCGACGGCGACGTACTGGCCCAGCTTGACCCCGACCTCGCCCACCGCCCCGTCCTCGGGCGCGCGGATGGTGGTGTTGGCCAGGTCGATGCGGGCCAGTTCGACGGCGGCGCGGGCGTTGGCCAGGGTCGCCTCCAGCCCCTCGCGATTGACCCGGGTGGTGGCCAGGGCCTGACGGGCGATGTCGGTGTTGGCGTGGGCCTGGGCGACGCCGGCCGTGGCCTGGCGCTGGGCGACCCGCAGCACGTCGCGCTGGCTGGGGGCCAGCCAGCCCTGAGCCAGCAGCGGCTCGGCCCGGCGCATGTCGACCTCGGCCTTGGCCAAGGCGGCCTGGCTGCTGCTGGTCTGGGCCTCGGCGAGGCGGATCTGGGCGGCGTTGGCGGTCTGGGCCTGCAGGTTGGCGTCCAGCGCCGCCTGGGCGGACTGCACGCCGGCCTCCGCCTGGGCCAGCTTCTGGCGATAGATGCGGTCGTCGATCTGGACCAGGACCTGGCCCGCCTTCACGGCCTGGAAGTCCCTGACGGCCACCGCCGTCACATAGCCGTCGACCTTGGGCGCCAGCAGGGTGACATAGCCGCGGACATAGGCGTTTTCGGTGCTCTGGACCGTGCCGGTGAACGGCGGCAGCCTCCAGGCGTACAGCACCAGCAGCACCCCGCCGACCCCGGCGACGATCACCGGAATGGCGGCGCGCGACCACAGGCGCTTCGGCGGCGCCAAGGGGGCTTGAGGCGGAACCGGCGGGGCTTGCGGATCGGACATCAGGCGACCTCCACGGGCGTCAGCCGGGCCGCGCGCCGCTGGCGCAGGTCGGTCCGGACGCGCAGGAACAACAGATAGGCGAAGACCATCAGCGCCATCACCGCCACGGTGGCGAACACGTCGTCATAGGCCAGCACCGTGGCCTCGCGCGTCGCCTGCTGGGCCAGCAGGGCCGCGCCTTCGCCGCTCCGCAGGCTGGGATCGGTCAGCACCCCGGCGTAGGACCCCGACAGCTGCCTGACGCGCAGGGCCACCTGCGGGTCGGTCAGGCTCAGCCGGCTGACGATGGCGTCGGAATGCACCCGCTCGCGGATGGTCATCAGCGTGCCCAGGAAGGCCGAGCCGCCCAGGGCGCCGATCACCTGGCCGGTCGAGAACAGCACGATGAAGCTGACGATGTACTCCTGGCCCATCCGGATGGCGCGCGGGAAACCGGCCAGCAGGGCGGCGGGCAGGAACAACGCCCCGGCGAAGGCCATCATGCCCTGGCTCAGATACATCTGCTCGGGCCGGGTCAGGCTGGTCGACCGGCTGTCCATCCACGCCGCCGCGGCGACCATCAGCAGGGCGACCAGGGCCGGGGTGCTGACGTGCTCGGGATTGATCGTAAAGGCGACGATGACCATGCCGGCCAGGGTGGCGAAGAACATCACCCACGACAGCCCGGCCATCTGGTCGTTGTTCATGCCCAGGACCTGCAGCAGGCCGAACGCGCCCACGCCCTGCTCGGACAGCACGATGCGGAACAGCAGGATGATCACCAGCAGGCGCAGCAGGTCGGCGCTGGTCAGCCAGCGCAGGTGGATCAGCGGCTTTTTGCGATGCAGCTCGACCAGGGCGGAAGCGACCAGCAGCACGATGGCCGCCACGAGGCACCAGCCGATCCAGGCGGTGTCGAACCACCAGACATAGCGCCCCTGCCCCAGCACGACGCACAGCAAGGCGATCCCGGGGGCGAAGAGGGCGAAGGTGAGAAAGTCGCGCCACTCGAACATCTGCACGCGGGGCACGGGCGGCAGGCGCAGCAGGTTGACCGCCGACAGGCAGACGACGCTGAGCCCGATCTCGGCCAGGTACAGTCCATGCCATTGGCCGGTGTCGAGCAGGTCGGAAGACACCAGCCGCGACAGCGGTACGGCCAGCTGGGCCCAGCCGATTCCCAGGGCCAGGCCGACGATCCGCCGCTCCGGCGGCGCGGCCTCGACCATGTAGAGCAGGGTCAGGGTCGACAGGGCCGAGGCCGCCATGCCCGCCGCCGCCCGCACGGCGATCGCCGAGCGCAGGTCGTTGCTCAACAGGTGAGCCAGGCCGATGACGATAAACAGCCCCAGGCCGATGTCGGCGAACAATCGCAGCCCGTACTGGAAGCGGAACTTCACGGCCAGCAGGCCGATCGTGGCGTTGGCGGCGGTGTAGGCGATCGACAGCCAGGCCGACTCGTTGGTGTAGGCGCCCAGCGAGCCCTGGATCCAGGGCAGGTTGTTGTTGATCAGGTTGGCGCCCAGCCCCTGGGTCAGGCCCAGCAGCATCGACACCGCCCCGTAGGCCAGCCCGTGCGCCCAGGTCCAACTCGCGGATGGGGGCGGCGAAGGGGGCGAGGCTGGGACGGCGCTGTCGGTCAAAGAGCGTTCACCTCCACGATCCATGCCCTTCCACCACGCAGCCTGCCGGAAGGCGCGGGGGCTTTGGCTCCAACGGTCCAGCTAGGCTTTCGCTCCATCCGTTCACCGAACCTAGGCTAACGCCGCCGATGGGACTTGAACAAACCCGCGATCGCGCAACCCGTGCTAGGCAAGGCCTTGAGGAGCCCCGCGCCATGGTCCACCCCGTCTATGCCGACCTGCCCACCACCATCTTCGAGGAGATGAGCGGCCTGGCCCGCGCGACGGGCGCGATCAATCTGGGCCAGGGCTTTCCCGACGACGCCGGGCCGATGGCCCTGCGCCGCAAGGCCGGCGAGGCGCTGATCGACGGCACGAACCAGTATCCGCCCATGCGCGGCCTGCCCGCCCTGCGCCAGGCGGTGGCGGCGCACTACGGCCGGACCCAGGGGCTGGACCTGGACTGGGAGAGCGAGATCGTCGTCACCTCGGGCGCGACCGAGGCCCTGGCGGCGGCGTTCCTCAGCCTGATCTCGCCCGGCGACGAGGTGGTGCTGTTCCAGCCGCTGTACGACGCCTACCTGCCAATGGTGAAGCGGGCCGGCGGCGTGCCGAAACTGGTGCGCCTGGCGCCGCCGCACTGGCGATTCGACCGGGCGATGCTGGAAGCGGCGTTCACCGACAAGACGCGGATGGTGGTGCTGAACACCCCGCTCAATCCAGCCGGCGTCGTCACGCCCGACGAGGACCTGGCCCTGCTGGCCGAATTCTGCGTCCGGCACGACGCCGTGGCGGTCTGCGACGAGGTCTGGGAGGCCGTGGTGTTCGACGGTCGCGAGCACCGGCCGCTGATCGGCTATCCGGGCATGCGCGCGCGCACCGTGAAGATCGGCTCGGCCGGCAAGATGTTCGGCATGACTGGCTGGAAGGTCGGCTTCCTGTGCGCCGCCCCCGCCCTGACCCGGGCCCTGGCCGGCGCCCACCAGTTCCTGACCTTCACCACCCCGCCCAACCTGCAGGAGGCGGTGGCGTTCGGGCTCCAGCAGCCCGGCGACTGGTTCGAGGCCATGCCGGCCGGCCTGCAGCGCTCACGCGACCGGCTGGCGGCGGGCCTGCGCGCGGCGGGCTTCGTGGTGCTCGACAGCGGCGGCACCTATTTCCTCAATATCGACCTCGCGGCCTCGGGGATCGACGAGGATGACCGGACCTTCGCCCTGCGGGCCGTGCGTGACCACGGCGTGGCCAGCATCCCGGTCTCGGCCTTCTACGCGGAGGATCCCGTGCGCCACGTCCTGCGCCTCTGCTTCGCCAAGGCGGACGAGACTTTGGACGAGGCGGTGAAGCGGCTGGCGGCGGCGCGGGGCTAGGCCGGCTTCTCCCACTCCATCACCACGTACCAGGGCACGCCGCGATAGCGTTCGGCCTTGGCCGGATCGCCGCCCACCGGCGCCGGCTCGTCGAAATGGGTCAGATGCAGGCCCGCGCCCAGGAAGGCGCTCATATAGGCCGACAGGGGCCGGTGCCAGTTGACGATCCGGATGCCGCGCCAGGCCTCCCAGCGGGATCGCTGCTCCAGGTAGCGGTCGATCCGCACGCCGGGGGCGTTGATCCAGCGCTCCGTGATCGGGGCGTCGATGCGCGCGGTCGAGAAGCTGGTCAGGTTGGCGACGAACAGGGTCCCGCCCGGCGCCAGGACGCGGGCCATCTCGGCGATCGCGGGCTCGAAATCGGGGATGTCGATCAGGCTCAGGCAGCTGACGACCAGATCGAAGCCGCCGTCCTCGAACGGCAGCGCGCCCGCGAGGCCGTCCACTTACCTGCCGTCCGGATGCCGGCGTCGGGCCTCGTTCAGCAGGGCCTGGGTCGGGTCCAGCCCCACCGTCTCGACGCCGAAGCCCGACAGCATGCGACAGAGCCGGCCTTCGCCGCAGCCCACGTCCAGCGCCTTGCGGAAGCCACGTCCGCCCAGGCGTTCGCGAACCACCGGGTCGAGCACGTACTGACGGCCGTAGTCGCCATGCTCGCCCATGTCGGCGATCCAGGCCGCCGCGGAGTCGGCCCAGCCGTTCTTGGCCGGATCGTCGGAAGAAGAGGCGTCGCTCATGCCGTCTGGATAGCACGGCGACGCCCCAGTCCCAGGGCCTACGCCGCGATCGCCTCGGCGGACGGACCGAACACCTCGTAGTGGATGCGGTCGGCCGGCACGCCGGCGCCCACCAGGCCGTTGACGAAGGCCTTCAGGAACGGCGCGGGGCCGCAGAGGTAGAAGTCAGCCTCGGCGAACGGCGTGTTGGCCTTCAGCCAGTCGATCGTGATGAGGCCGTCGACATCATGCGTCTCGCCCGCCCGGTCCCCCGCCAGCGGTTCGCTGTAGAAGGTGGTGACCGTCACGCCGCCATGGTCCTTGGCCAGGGCCCGGACATGGCTGTCCAGCGCGTGGACGTCGCTGTTGAGCGCGCCGTGCACGAAGTGGGCTTCCAGCGCCGGATGGGCCTGGGCGATGTGTTCGACCATGCTGACCATCGGCGTCAGGCCGACACCGCCGCTGAGCAGCACCACCGGCCGAACCGGCTGGTCGGCCAGGAAGAAGTCGCCGGCCGGCGGAGTGGCCGAGAGCACGTCGCCGACCTGGACCTGATCGTGCAGGAACCGCGAAGCCGCGCCCAGATCCTCGCGCTTGACCGAGATGCGGTAGCCCTCGCCTTTTGGCCCGCCCGAGATCGAATAGTTGCGCTTTTCGCCCGGAGCGCCCGGCAAGTCGAGGCGGAAGGTCAGGTACTGGCCCGGCTTGTGAGCGATCACCGGCCCGCCGTCCTTGGGACGTAGCACGAACGAGGTGATCACCGCGCTCTCGCGGATCTTCTCGGCGACGACGAAGTCGCGCCAGCCGGTCCAGCCGCCGTCGACCGCCTCGATCTCGGCCCGGATCCCGGCTTCGCGATCGATCAGGATGTCGGCCAGGAACCAGTAGGCCTCACCCCAGGCTCCCAGGATCTCGTCGGTGGCCGCCTCGCCCAGCACGTCCTTGATCGCGCCCAGCAGGGCCTTGGCGACGAACGGATAGTGCTCGGCCAGGATGTGGTAGCCGACATGCTTCTGGGCGATGCGCTCGACCACCGGCAGCACGGCGCCCAGGTTGTCGATGTTCTGGGCGTAGGCCAGCACCGCCCCGGCCAGGGCCTTGGGCTGGGCGCCGGTGCTCTGGTTGGCGTGGTTGAACAGCGCCTTGATATGGGCGTCCTGGAACAGCCGGGCGTACATCGCCAGGGTGATCGCCTCGCCATGTTCGGCCAGGGCCGGAACCGTGGCCTTGACGCGCGCGATCGTGTCCGCGCTCAGCGCAGCCGCCATTGTCTCTCTCCTTGTCTGGATGGTCTGGTTCGGACGCCGCTAGGACGCCGCGGGTCGTGAAAGCTCCGCCTTGGGCAGGCGGAAATGGTGGGTCAGGTCCAGGCTCCGGGCGATGCGGGCGGCCTTGGCCTGCATGGACGCGGCGACCTCGGGCGAGACCATTTCGTTGGTCGTCTGGTTCCAGAGCGCCAGCCAGCGGCCGAACATCTCCGAGGGGATACGATGGCCGTGCCGCATGTGGGCCCGCATCGGATCGCCCTTGTAGCGACCGGTGGTCAGCATCACCGACGACCAGAAATCGATCAGGGCGGCCAGATGTCGGTCCCAGTCCTCGACGGCGTCGTTGAACACCGGCCCCAGTTCTTCGTCGACCCGCACGCGAGCATAGAAGCGGTCCAGCAAGGCCGGCAGGACGGCTTCGATCTCGGCGGCTTGGCTGGAGTCCATGAGAAAGGCCTGAATGATGCGTATAAAATGCATCTATAAGCCCGCGCCAAAACATGCAATCAGAATACTTGTTTTACGTATTCGCCCTTAGGTCGCCCTCTTCGAGGCCTGGGGATCGACGCCCGGAGCACCGATGCGCCTGACGCGCTACACCGACTACGCCATGCGGGTGCTGCTGCACCTGGCGGCGCGCGGCGACGACGGCCTGTCGTCGATCGGCGAGATCGCGGCGCTCTACGGGATCTCGCAGAACCATCTGATGAAGGTGGTGCAGGATCTGGGCAAGGCGGGCTTCGTGCGCACGGTGCGCGGCCGGGGCGGCGGCGTCGCCCTGGCCCGCCCCGCCGGTCAGATCGTCGTCGGCCAGGTGGTGCGCCAGACCGAGGAGGGCTTCCAGCTGGTCGACTGCGGAGGCTGCGTGATCGCCCCGGCCTGCACCCTGCCCCGCGTGCTGAACGAGGCGACGGCGGCGTTCATCGCCGTTCTGGACAAGTACACGCTGGAAGACCTGCTGGACCGGCGCCACCAGATGCGGTCGCTGTTCGGGATCGCGGAGCCGGCTTGATCCGTCCTTCCCCTTGCGGGAGAGGATCTGTCAGAAGGCCCCAACATCGACCCTGTCGGCGCCGGCCGCCGCGCCCCGCTTGTCCAGCACCTGGACCAGCACCGACAGCAGGTCGCGCAGGTCGATCGGCTTGGCGATGTGGGCGTCCATGCCGGCCTCGAGGCAGGTGTCGATCTGGGTGCGCATGACATCGGCGGTCAGGGCGATGACCGGCAGGCCGGCCCAGCGCGGATCGCGGCGCAGGCGGCGCGTGGCCTCCAGCCCGTCCATCACCGGCATGTTGACGTCCATCAGCACCAGGTCGAAGGCCTCGGCCTCCAGTGCGCCCAGGGCCTCGCGGCCGTTCTCGACCTCCACCAGGTCGCAGTCGAACGGGGCCAGGAACAGCTTGATGACCCGGCGGTTGACCGGATGGTCGTCGACGACCAGCACGCGGCGGCCCTGCAGGGGCGAGCGCGCCGGCTCGTCCTCGTTGGCGGCGCCGAAGGCGGGCGTCGCCCCGTCCGTCGCCGAGGCGGCGGCGACATCGACCTGGAAGCCGAGCGTGAAGACCGAGCCCTGGCCTTCGCGGCTCTCGACCAGGATCTCGCCGTCCATCAGTTCGGCCAGGCGGCGGGTGATGTTCAGGCCAAGGCCGGTGCCGCCGAAGGTGCGGGTGGTCGAGGCGTCGGCCTGGGTGAAGGCGCCGAACAGCTTGGCCAGGGTGGCCGGACTCATGCCGATGCCGGTGTCGCGCACCGTCAGGCTCACCGCCGTGCGCCCGGTCTGCGGGTCCGGCAGCCAGGCCAGGGTCACGTCGACCCGGCCGACCACCGTGAACTTCAGGGCGTTGGACAGCAGGTTGGCCAGGCACTGGCGCACGCGCACGGCGTCGAACAGCAGCATCGGCGGCGGCTCGCCGGCCAGGGTGAAGGTCAGTTCGACCCCCTTCTCGCGGGCGGTGGGCTGGTAGCCGCCCACCAGGCGGGCGCAGACCCCGACCAGGTCGCCGGCCGTGGGCGCGATCTCCAGCTTGCCGGCCTCGATCTTCGACAGGTCCAGGATGTCGTTGAGCAGCACCAGCAGGGTGTCGCCGCTGTCGATCATCAGCTCGACCTGTTCGCGCTGGCGGACGTCGAGGCTCTCGGTGCGCAGGGCCTGGGCCATGCCCAGCATGCCGTTCAGCGGCGTGCGCAGCTCGTGGCTCATCACCGCCAGGAAGGCGGACTTGGCCTCGTTGGCCGTCTCGGCGCGGCCGCGGGCCTCCTTCAGCCGTTCAGAGGCCCGACGCAGATAGACGCCCCAGGCCACCCCGCCCAGCACCAGCACGCCCAGCAGCATGGCGATGATGATCGAGGCGTGGGCCAGGCGGCGGTTCAGCTCGACCTCGGCGGTCAGGCGCTTGCTCTCGTCGCGCTTGGACTTCAGCTCGGTCTCCAGCGCCGACGCCATCTGGGCGCCGTTGCGCGACAGGGCCGCCTGGGTCCGTTCGTGATCCTGCCGGCGCCACTGGTCGAGCAGGCGGAAGGCCTCCTCGCCGCGATGCTCGGCCAGGGCGATATAGGCGCTCAGCAGCAGCTCGGCCTGGGGATCGCGCTCCAGCCTGTCGACCGGCACGGCGCGCAGCGCTTCCAGGTCGCCCCTGGCGGCGGCGGCGTCGCCCAGCTCGGCCCGGGCCTGGGCGCGCAGGCGCAGGCTGAGGCCGGTCAGGCGGTTGGTCGGATGGGCGATCTCGAAGTCGCCGTCGGCCAGGCACCGCAGCACTCGCCGCGGGGCGTGCCGGTCGCTGGCGATGCGGGCGCACAGATAGCGGTCCCAGGTCTTCAGGTCCGGGTCGCCGGCCGCCTGGGTCATGTTGTGGTGCACGCCGGCGAAGTGCTCGGCGGCGTCCAGTTCGCCCACCTCGGCGGCGGTGTAGGCGATGTCGTAGATGCGCTCGACCTTGCGCATGTAGAAGGCGTTGCCCTCGTCCAGGCGGGCGGCCTGGCTCATGTGGTCCAGCGCGCCCTCCTTATCGCCGATATAGGACAGGGTGTAGGAGTGCACCTGATGGAGCTCGGCCAGCAGGGGCCGAGCGATGTCGCCGCGCCGCTCCAGCTGGCCCGTGGCCTCGGCGGCCAGGCGCGAGGCGTCGGCCCACTGCCCCGATCGGCCCAGGCTGCGGACGCGTTCGACCGCGGCCATCAACCGGATGTTCGGCCCCGAACGGTCCAGGAACCGGGTCCAGTCGGCCTCGGTAAAGGTGCGGAAACCGCCCGACTCGTGGCGGTAGGCCATTCGCAGCAGATCCACCAGCGTCGCCAGCTCGGTGTCGTGTTCGTCCTCGGCCACCCGCTGCACGCGGCGGGCCCAATCGTCGAACTGCGGCTGGACCTGGTTGCTCTTGTAGGCATAGAGCACCGACCACAGGCCGTAGAGGCGCTTGTCGCCGTGCTGCTTCAGCGCCCGGCGCCCGGCGCGCTCGATGTCGTCGTTCTCGCGCGCGGGGGGCTGGATCTCGTCGCGCCGGATCTCGCGATAGAGGGCGTCCAGCTTGGCCGACTGGGACGACCGCGCGGAAGCCGGGCCGGCCCCGGCCAACAGGATTGCGATCGCCGCAAGGAACAGGACGTAGCGCCGCAAGCCGTGGTTTCCCGATGAACATCGGTACGGTACGGGAAAGGGCCTGTATTCCAAGTTAAGATCGACCCGGCGCGACGTTCCGCCGCGAGATGGCGGCGGCGGGGAAAATTCTCTCTCTTTTCGGTCGCTTACCCGACCTTTCAGCGTCGCCTAGATGGTGGCGCCGCCATCCACCACCAGGGCTTGTCCGGTCATGAAGCTGCCCGCCTTCGAAGCCAGGTAGACCGCGGCCCCGGCCAGCTCGTCCGGTTCGCCGATCCGGCGCAGCGGCACGCCCTTGGTCGAGCGCTCCAGGATCTCCGGATCCTCCCACAGCGCCTTGGCGAAGTCGGTCTTGATCAGGCCCGGCGCGATGCAGTTGACCCGCACGTTGTCGGGGCCGAACTCGTGGGCCAGGTTGCGGGCCAGCTGGAAGTCGGCGGCCTTGGAGATGTTGTAGGCCCCGATGACGGCGTTGCCGCGCAGGCCGCCGATCGAGCTGACGATGATGATGGCCCCGTCCCGCCGCGCGCGCATCTCCGGCGCGACCATGCCGATCAGCCAGTGATTGCTGATGATGTTGTTGTCCAGGATCTTGCGGAACTGGTCGTCGGCGATGCCGGCCAGCGGGCCGTAATAGGGATTGGACGCGGCGTTGCAGACGCAGATGTCGACCTTGCCGAACGCCCGCTTCGTCTCGTCGACCAGGCGCTGCAGATCCTCCTTCGAGGCGATATTGGCGGGGACGGCGATGGCCGTCCCCTCGCCGTGGCGGGCGTTGATCTCGGCCGCCACCTCGTCGCAGGGCCCGGCCTTGCGCGAGGAGATCACCACCTTGGCCCCATGCTCGGCCAGGCGCTGGGCGATGGCCTTGCCGATCCCCCGCGAGCTGCCGGTGATGATGGCCACCTTGTCGGTGAGGTCGAAGAGGGTCATCGCGCGCTCCCTAAAACACTTGTTTGAATTTACGACACAGTGGTGTCGCCGAGAGCGTGCGTCAAGCCGGCGCCGGCCACCGACCGGTTCGGAGCCGCTCTGCGACCTATTGCTGCACCACGCTAGTCGATAGCGAGATGTCATGTACTGTTGAATACAGACGACATTCTATTAGTCATACAATCACATTCTCGCGACAATGGTAAATGATCATCATGCCAAGGACCTTAGGAAAGGAAAGTTTATTTAATCGCCTTCAGACAGCGGGCGTCCTGATCTGCGCGAGCTTTCTTGCCCTCGAGGTCTTCATCGAATTCGAGGTGGTCGAGCGCGCCTTCAGCCACGGCCCCGCAGGCTGGCGAATCGACGCCGCGGCTTCGCTGCTGGCCGTCGTCGCCCTTTCCGGCTTCGCGGCCCTCAAGACGTTCGAACTGCGCGCCGAGTCGGATCGGCGGTCGGCGGCCGAGCAGCGCCTCGCCCAGTTGGAGACGCGGGATCCGCTGACCGGCCTGGCCAACCGCAACCGGATGCTCGAATTCCTGGGCCAGGCCCTGCAGACGCGCAAGACCGGCGACGAGGTCACCGGCCTGCTGCTGATCGACCTGAAGCGGTTCACGCCGATCAACGAGGCCCATGGCCGCGCGGTCGGCGATCGACTGCTGCGCATGGTCGCCGAACGCCTGCAGTCGGTCGCGCGGGAGGACGAGATGGTGGCGCGCCTCGGCGGCGACGAGTTCGCCGTCGTGCTGCCTCGCCTCGATTGCGCCCGGGCCGCCAGGCATCCCGCCCAGCGGCTGGTCCGCGCCCTGGAAGCGCCGTTCGAGATCGATGACCTGGCGCTGAGGATCGGCGGGGCGGCGGTCGGCGTGGCGACCAGTGCGAACACCGAGCTGCGTCCCGGCGTCCTCGTCCATCACGTCGACGCCGCCCTCCAGCGCGCCAAGTGCGAGCAGTCGGCGGAATCCTGTTCCAACCGGCGAGGAACGGGCCAGGCCTGACCCCTCGCGGCGAGGCTTTCGCCGAGGCGAGGCCTTGCGCCACAAAATTTCTCCGGCGATGTCGGATGGGCGCTCGCGGAGCCGTCCTCGGGGCACGAACCGAAACCCGGAGACAACGCCATGACCACCCCCTCCCCCATCGCCGACCGCGAACTGGTGCTGACCCGCATCATCGACGTGCCCGCCGACAAGCTGTTCAAGTGCTGGACGACGCCCGAGCGCCTGCACGAATGGTTCTGCCCCAAGCCCTGGACGGTCTCGCACGCCGAGATGGACATCCGGCCCGGCGGCTCCAGCCTGATCGTCATGCGCGGCCCCAACGGCGAGGAGATGCCCAATCCCGGCGTCTATCTCGAGGTCGTCCCGAACAGGCGCCTGGTGTTCACCGACGCCTTCACCTCGGCCTGGGTCCCGTCGGAGAAGCCGTTCATGGTGGCGATCGTCGAGTTCGAGGACCTGGGCGACGGCACGACCCGCTACACCGCCACCGCGCGCCACTGGACGGTCGAGGACCGCCAGGCCCACGAGCAGATGGGCTTCCACGAAGGCTGGGGCGTCGTCGCCGACCAACTGGCCGAAGTGGCCCGGACGTTCTGAGCGATCGGGGACAGGCGCATGCGCCTGTCCCCGCCCTCGCCTACCTCACGCGCACTTGTTCCAGCCGCCGCCTTCCAGGTGGAAGTGGTCGCGGTGCGCGGCGTTGTAGTCCGGGCCCAGGACGACGCCGAACACCCGGCAGGCGCCGTTCCGCGCCGCCCGGACAAAACGGCCCTCGTCGCTGTCGGCGCGGAAGTCGGCGGCCACCGTGGCCCGGCGGCCGTCGGCGAAGCGGAAGCCGGCCACGTCCAGGGCGGCGGCGCGGGCATGGGCGCTGGGCCGCTCGCCGGGCCGGCCGTAGATCGTGCGGCAGGCATAGGTTCCGTAGTGGTCCACCCGAGTCAGCCGGCTGTGCAGGATCTCGCGCGCCGCCGGGACCAGCACCTGGCGCTCCCATAGCGCGTAGTCCAGGGCCAGCGGACAGGTCATGACCGGCGCGGCGGGGGCCAGGCGGCCGGCCGCCCGCACGGTGTTTCGCGTCGAGCAGAAGCCGGTCCCGCGCGTCTCGCCCTCCACGAACCGCACCCCGCCCTCGCGCAGGGCGGCCCGGCAGGCCGCCGGGTCGGCGCTGATCCGCGCCAGCTTGCCGGCCGTGGCCAGGCCGAGCGGCTGGTCCAGCGAGAACGGCTTCCACGGCAGGTCCTGCGGCGGCGCCAGGCGGTCGACCAGGGCGAAGACCAGCAGGCCGGCCAGCAGCAGGTCGAGCAGGAAGCCGGCCAGGCCGGCCAGCGACCGGGCTTCGGGAGAAGGTTCGCGCAGGACCAGTTTCACCCCCATCCAACGGCGCGGCGGCGACGAAGTTCAGCCGCGAAGCTTGGCTTGTCGGCCGCGAAAGGCCATTACCGCCGCGCTGGAGACGCTCATGACCCCCTCGAACAGCTGGCGCGGCCTGCTGAACGCCGAACTGGCCCCGCGCTTCGCCCTGCTGTGCCTGGGCATCTGGCTGAACGCCGCCGACACCCTGGTGACGGTGACGATCATGCCCAGCGTCGCCCAGGAGATCGGCGGCTGGCAGTACTTCGGCTGGTCGATCGCCGCCTTCCTGCTGGGCTCGATCCTGGCGGGCGCCTGCGCCGGCAAGCTGTCGATCCGCTTCGGCCTGAGGCGCGCCACCGCCCTGGCCGGCGTGGCCTACGCGATCGGCTGCGCCATGGGGGCGGCGGCGCCGGACTTCCTGGTCTTCGTGGCCGGCCGCCTGGTCCAGGGACTGGGCGCCGGGGCGATCGTCTCCCTGTGCTACGTGGCGATCAGCGCCATGTTCCCCGAAAGCCTGTGGCCGCGGGTCTATGGCGCGATCGCCGGGGTCTGGGGCGCGGCCACCCTGCTGGGCCCGCTGTGCGGCGGACTGTTCGCCCAGGCCGGCTTCTGGCGCGGGGCCTTCTGGTTCTTCGTGGCCCAGGCCGTGATCTTCGTGGGCGCGGTGCTGGTCATGGTGCCCTCCGCGCCCAAGGCGCCGGAGGGCGGGCGCATCCCCGGGCGGCAGCTGGCCCTGCTGACCCTGGGCGTGACCCTGATCGCCGCCGCCGGCGTCGTGCCGGGCGGTCTGGCCGCGGCCCTGTGCGCGGCGTTCGGAATCCTGGCCATGGCCGCCATGCTGGCGGTCAACGCCCGCACCGGCGACCGCCTGCTGCCGCGCGCGGCCGGCGACCTGGCCACGGCGACGGGGCTTGGCCTGGCTGTGATCTTCTTCTGCGAGGCCGCGACGGTCGGCTTCTCGGTCTATGGCCCCACCTTTATCCAGGTGCTGCACGGCGCCGATCCCCTGCTCAGCGGCTATGTGATCGGCGGCATCGCGGCCGGCTGGACGGCGTTCTCGTTCGTGGTCGCGGGCCTCAAGCCCAGGCACGAAGGCCGAGCGATCCGCATCGGCGCGGTGACCATCCTGGCCGGCGTCGCCTGGGGCGCCTACGAGATGGTCCATGGCGGCCTGATCGGCATCACCCTGTCGATGGTGCTGCTGGGCAGCGGTTTCGGGATCTGCTGGGCGTTCCTGGCCAAGCGGGTGATCGGCGGCGCGCCGGTCGAGGAACAGCCCCTGGCCTCGGCCGCCGTCCCCACCACCCAGCTGATCGGCGGCGCCACCGGCGCGGCCGCGGCCGGCGCCCTGGCCAACGTCCTGGGCTTCGCGCACGGGGTGACGCCGGAGAGCGGCCTCTCGCACGGGCTATGGCTGTTCGCGGCGTTCATTCCGCTGGCTGCGGCGGGGCTGCTGGCGGCGTGGCGGTTGGGACAGGACTGAGACCATGGCCGATCCGATCCTCGATTTCGACGCCGCCGGCGCCGTGTCATCCGAGCGCCGCGTCCAGATCGGCCGCAAGCTGGACGAGATCGCCCGCGAGGAGGGCGTGCGCATCCTGCTAGCCGTCGAGTCCGGCAGTCGCGCCTGGGGCTTCCACTCGCCCGACAGCGACTATGACGTCCGCTTCCTCTATGCGCGCCCGGTCAGCGACTACCTGGCCCTGCAGCCGCCGCGCGACGTGATCGAGCGGCCGATCGACGCCGACGACCTCGACGTCGGCGGCTGGGATGTTTCCAAGGCCCTGAAACTGGTGTCGCGCGGCAACGCCGTGGTCTCCGAATGGCTGTCGTCCCCGATCATCTATGCCGAGGATCCGGCGTTCCGATCGCTGTTCGAGCCCCTGGCCCGCGACTGGCAGAACCTTCACGGCGACGTGGCCCACTATTACGGCCTGGCGCGCCGGCAGTGGGGCAGTTTCATAGAGGGCCGGACCGAGGTTCGCCTGAAGAAGTACTTCTACGTCATCCGCCCGGCGGTCACCCTGCACTGGCTGCGCGAGGGCAATACCGGCGCGCCGCCGATGAACCTGCCGCGCCTGCTGGAGGACGTGCGCCTGCCGGACGCCACCGCCGAGGCTCTTGCGGAGCTGCAGGCCCGCAAGCAGGCGGCCGGCGAGATGGTTGGCATGGGCGCGCGCATCCCGGCCATCGACGACTACGTGCGCGAGCAGATGACCTGGGGCCTCGGCCAGAAGGCGCTCGAACCCCGCCGCGATCCGGCGTTGTGGATCCGGACCGAGGCGGCGTTCCGGACGCTGATCGGGGCGGCGTAACGCGGATTCGCGACACGCCCGCTCGCCCAACGATCACTTGGCTTGCTGATAGTGACAACGTATATACGTTGTGCCGACAATGGAACCGATCATGCCCAAGGACGCCGTCTTCACCATGAAGCTCGAGCCCCAATTGCGGGACGCGTTCATCGCCGAGGCGGCGGCCGCGCATCGACCGGCCTCGCAGATCGTGCGCGATCTGATGCGCGACTTCGTTCAGCGCCAGCGCGAGGCGAGGGACTATGAGGGATTTGTCCGCCGCAAGGTGGAGATCGCCCGGACGGAGCGCGAGGCTGGCCTGACCTTCTCCAACGAAGACGTCGAGGCCGAGTTCGCGGCCCGCCGCGCTGACCTGCTGAGAAAGGCGGACGAGGCCGAGACGTGAAGGTCCACTGGACGGCGTCCGCCAGGCTTGATCGCCTCGCCATCGCCGACCACATCGCCGCCGACAGCCCCAGAGCCGCCGTCAGGATGGACACCCTCTTCACCGAGGCCGCCGAATCCCTGGCCCGTTTCCCTCGGATGGGCCGCGTCGGAAAAGTCACCGGAACACGGGAAATCTTCCCGCACGAGAATTACAGGCTGATCTATGAAGTCGGAGACGACACGGTCTGGATCCTGACCTTGATCCACACCTCGCGCCAATGGCCGCCGGAACACGGCTGACGGACGCTGCGCCCCCTCAAGCTTCCGCCACCACCGCCGCCTCCACCAGCCGCACCACGTCGCCCATGATCTCGGTGATCCTGAAATCCTTGGGCGTGTAGATCCGCGCCACGCCCATCTGCTTGAGGACCAGGGCGTCGGCCTCCGGGATGATGCCGCCGACCACCACGGGGATGTGGTCCAACCCCTCGGCGCGCATCAGGCGGACGACCTCCTGCACCAGGTCCAGGTGCGAGCCCGACAGGATCGACAGGCCCACCACGTGGGCGCGGCCTGCCTTGGCGCGGCGGACGATCTCTTCGGGGGTCGAGCGGATGCCGTCGTAGATCACCTCCATGCCGCAGGCCCGAGCCCGGGTGGCGATCTGCTCGGCGCCGTTGGAATGGCCGTCCAGGCCCGGCTTGCCGACCAGATAGGTCAGGGTGCGGCCCAGCACCTGGGAGACCCGTTCGACCTCCCGCTTGACCGCCTCGACGTCCTCGGCCTCGCCGGAGGAGACCACGACCGCCACGCCGGTGGGACCGCGATATTCGCCGAACACCTCGCGCAGGGTCCCGGCCCACTCGCCGGTGGTGATCCCGGCCTTGGCGGCGGCGATCGAGGGTTCCATGATATTTCGGCCATCGGCGGCGGCGGCCTTCAGCGCGGCCAGGGCGGCTTCGGCGGCGGCCGGGTCGCGGGCCGCGCGCCAGGCCTTCAGCCGCTCGACGACGTCGGCCTCCAGCAGCGGATCGACCGTCTCGATCGCCTTGCCGCCGGCGGCCAGCGGCGAGGCCTCGCTGTCGGTCCAGCGGTTGACCCCGACCACGGTCAGGTCGCCGGTCTCGACCGAGCGCACCCGCTGGGCGTTGGAGGCCACCAACTTCGCCTTCATGTAGTCGATGGCGTTCTGGGCCCCGCCCATCTCGTCGATCAGGGCCAGCTGCTCCAGCGCACCCCTGGACAGCTCCGCGACCTTGGCCTCGACCACGTGGCTGCCGTCGAACAGGTCCTCGTATTCCAGGAGGTCGGTTTCGTAGGCCAGCACCTGCTGCAGGCGCAGCGACCACTGCTGGTCGAACGGGCGCGGCAGGCCCAGGGCCTCGTTCCAGGCCGGCAGCTGCAGGGCCCGGCAACGGGCGTCCTTGCTGAGCGTCACCGCCAGGGCCTCGATCAGGATGCGGTAGACGTTGTTCTCGGGCTGCTGCTCGGTCAGGCCCAGGCTGTTGACCTGCACGCCGTAGCGGAAGCGACGGGCCTTCGGGTCCTGGACGCCGTAGCGCTCCAGCAGGATCTGGTCCCACAGACGGGTGAAGCTGCGCATCTTGCACAGCTCGGTCACGAACCGCACGCCGGCGTTGACGAAGAAGCTGATCCGCGAGGCGACGATCTCGAAGTCCTGGTCGGGGACCTGGCCGCCGGCCCTGACGGTGTCGAGCACGCTGATCGCCGTGGCCAGGGCGAAGGCCAGCTCCTGCTCCGGCGTCGCGCCGGCCTCCTGCAGGTGATAGCTGCAGACGTTCATCGGGTTCCACCTGGGAACCTCGCGATAGCACCAGGCGATCATGTCGCCGATCAGCCGCAGGCTGGGTCCCGGCGGAAAGATGTAGGTGCCGCGGCTCAGATACTCCTTGATCAGGTCGTTCTGGGTGGTGCCCTGCAGCAGCTTGCGGTCGGCCCCCTGCTCGTCGGCCAGCGCCACGTACATCGCCAGCAGCCAGGCGGCCGGGGCGTTGATGGTCATGGAGGTGTTGGACTGCTCCAGCGGGATCCGGTCGAACAGCTGGCGCATGTCGCCCAGGTGGGCGATGGGCACGCCGACCTTGCCGACCTCGCCGCGCGCCAGGATGTGGTCGGCGTCGTAGCCGGTCTGGGTGGGCAGGTCGAAGGCGACGGACAGGCCGGTCTGGCCCTTGGCCAGGTTGGCCCGGTACAGCGCGTTGGACATCTCGGCCGTGGAATGCCCCGCATAGGTGCGGAAGATCCAGGGCGCGTCGGGCGCGTGCTGGAACGGCTTGGAGGTCATCCTGCGCTTCCCGTCCTGTCGTTCTTGATTACCAACGATCATGAACCGGGCCTTGTTGCGGCGCAACATCGCAAGAGCGAACGAAGCCGCCGACCTCAGAACGCCCGCTTGCCCGTCACCACCTCGAACCACAGCCGAAAGTCGCCCGCCAGGCTGTAGAACGGATACTTGAACGTGGCCGGCCGGTTCTTCTCGAACACGAAGTGCCCCACCCAGGCGAAGCCGTAACCGACCACAGGCGCGGCGACGAAGAAGCGCCAATCGACCAGGAAACCAAGGATCACAGCCGCAATGACCAGGGTCGTGCCGATCACGTGCAGCCGCCGGCTGGTGCGGTTGACGTGTTCGGTCAGGTAGAACGGATAGAACGCCGCGAAGGTGCGGTAGCGTCCATCCTTGTCTTCGGCGTTCCAGTCATGCGTGGCCATGGGCCGATGTTCCGCCCGGCGGGCCGCCGTGGCAAGGCCGTCGCTCTCGCCACGCGCCGGACCACCTCCCTCATGGAGAGCGACAATCGTTAACTCTTCCATTACGGTAGTTTGTGGTGATTCTGTTCCGTTCCCGGAGCGACTCGGCGTACGAATCTGAAGCGCTGCCGAAATAATTCGGCCCGGAAATCGCCGCGATCTGGGCGCCTACGTCCGTTTCGTTAGTGCAAGCTGAGGTTAACAAGCTGAACCTCAGCGACCTAACGCCGCGCTTCGCCGTCGCAGCGTTCCACGAACGCCTCGGACGTGGCATGGTGACTGGACAACCTTTGGAGGCGAAACTTGAGCGAAGAAACCGAGGGCCGACGCCCAAATCCCGTCGATCTCCACGTCGGTGGCCGTGTTCGGATGCGTCGCAAGCTGTTGGGCGTCAGCCAGGAACAGCTGGCCGACTCGCTGGGCCTGACCTTTCAGCAGGTGCAGAAGTACGAGCGCGGAGCCAATCGCGTCAGCGCGTCCAAGCTCTACGAGATCGCCAAGACCCTGCAAGTCCCGGTGTCGTTCTTCTTCGACGGCCTGGCCGACCCGATGGACGGCTCGGACGGCGACGAGATCGGCCAGCAGGCCGAGCGCATCGTGCAGGAGTTCCTGACCACCCCCGAGGGCCTGGAACTGGCCGAGGTGTTCCCGAAGATCGGTCGCGGTCGCGTCCGTCGTCAGGTTCTCGACCTGGTCCGCGCCATGGCTGAAGAAGCCGCTCGCGTGGAAAACGCCGCCGCCTGATCGCGGCGACATCAGTAGCTAGTCCGTTCGGGCCCCGGCGATCCGTCGCCGGGGCCCGATCGTTTTTACCGGACCGGCTTGACGTCACGCGCCGCGTTGCGCGGACGGGCGCGGCGGCGGGGCGTTGCGACTGGCCCCGGCCACGCTGGCCTTGGCCGTCACCTCGCTGGCATAGGCCTGGGCTTCGCCGACGGTCCTGATGGCCGCGACCCGGGTCTGGATCGCCGCGCTCTCGGCCGGGTCGCCCCGCGTCAGTTGCATGTCGGTCTTGGCCAGGATCTGCAGGAAGCCCTGGGCGTTGCCGGTCTGCGGCAAGGGCGTGTCCGGCGACACCGCGGCGACGGCGGCGCAAGGCGCGGCCGAGCTGGCCGGATCGTTCAGCACCGTCGGACAGTTCGTGCGCGGGCTGGCCAGCGACAGCAGCGGCAGGACGTTGGCGGCGGCCTTGTCGCGCTGGGTCATCCACGACGTGCCGAACAGCGCCTGCAGGGTGGCCGAGACCGAAGCGTGGTCATAGGTCGTGTGGTCGACCCCGCCCTGCGGGATCAGCGGCGAGACGATCACCGCGGGCACCCGCAGGCCGTAAAGGTCGAACAGGAAGCCGCCGGCGTTGATCGACGGGTCCTGGGGACTGCCGTCGCCCGGCGGGACGGCGGCGGCGGGCGCGACGGAATCGTAGAAGCCCCCGTGCTCGTCATAGGTGATGATCAGCAGGCTGCGGTCCCACAGCGGCGAATTGCGGATCGCCTCGTAGGTCGCCTTGATCAGGGCCTCGCCCCCGGCCACCGAGTCCATGGGATGCTGAGACGACCCGCCCTCGTAATTGCCGCTCAGCACGTCGCCATAGTTGGGCTCGATGAAGGTGTAGGCGTAGGGATAGGGCCCCTGGACGTCGGAGGCGAACGACCCGAAGGCGGTGGTGTCGTCCTTCCAGACGATGCCCTTCAGCGCCCCGACCTGGGGCACGCCGCCGGCCACCGGGCCGTTTTCGTCGACATAGATGCGCCACTGCTGGCCGTTGGCCGCGACCTTGTCGAAGATCGAGAATCCGCTGGGATAGGCGAAGCCGCCGCCCAGCGGCGCGATCCACTTGCCGATCTGGCCCGCGCCGGGCGAATCCGCCCAGCCCGCCGACGAGGCCCCGTGGACGAAGAACCGGTTGGGCCAGGTCGGGCCGGGAATGGACGCATGCCACTGGTCGCAGAGCGCGAAGGTAGTGGCCAGCTGATAGATCACCGGCAACTGGCTCGGCGTGTCGAAGCACAGCATGACGTCGCCGTATTCCGAGGCCGTCGGCAGGCTGGGATTGCCCGAGGTGATCTCGCTGGTCGTCGTGGCGTAGTTGGCGACGAAACCACTGTTGTTGATCGGCGCGTTGTAGGGTTGCCACGGCGTGTGGGTCACGCCCTGTCCGCACAGCTGCTCGACCACGTCGGCGAACTCGTGGCCCGGATCGGTCGGCATGGCGGCCGGGGCCGGCGAACCGACGGCGTAGGGCGCGCCGTCGTAGCTATTGGTGTCGGCGGTTGTGGCCGCCGTGATGCCCGGAATGCCCGACAGCGCGAACATGTTGTCGAACGAGTGGTTCTCCAGCACCAGCACGAAGACATTGTCGACCACCGCATAGGGGCCGGTCCGGGTCATCCCGGTCGAGGTCCCCCCGGACGGCAGGTTGATCGCGAAGGTGCTGGTGTCGACCGTGAACCCCAGGTTCTGGCCGGAATCGGCCGACTGCAGCTGGCACTCCTTCCAGAGCGGATACAGCGTCGAGCCCTGGCTCTGATAGACGCCGGGGCTGGAGCCGTCCTGGACGACCAGCTTCAGGGCCCAGTAGTCGAGCACCATCGCCACGTTGAGGCCCAGCCGGAAATAGACGCTCAGCGGCCCCACCGTCTGGCCCGGCGCGGCGGCCAGCGGCTGGCTGCACTGCGTGCCGTCGGTGCTGTTCTCGTGCCACAGGGTGATGATCGCGTTGCCGTCGGTGTTGTTGGTCACGTAGGCCTGGGCGCTCACCCGGTCGACCGGGTTCATCAACGTGGAGGTCCCGCCGGAGTCGAGGTTGATGACGAAGGTCTGGGTGTCGACCGTGAAGGTCAGGTCCTGGCCCGCGTCGGGCCCCTGCAGCTGGCATTCCTTCCAGTCGCTGTATTCCAGGACGCCGCTGCTCTCGTAGAGGCCGGGCGTCGAGCCGCTGGTGACGTTGATCTCGCAGGCCCAGTAGTCGAGGACGGTCAACGATCCGAAGCCGGTGTTGAAGTGCGCGGTGAGCGGGCCGACCGTCTGGCCCGGCGCGGCGGTCCACGAGGCGCTCTCGGTCCCGTAGTCGGAGTTCTCGTGCCACAGGGTGACCGACGCGTTCCCGTCGGTGGTGTTGGTGACGTAGATCTGGGCGGTCTGCGGCGTAGACATGTCTTGTCCTCCCGGCGCGCTTCGAAACCGACCGCGACGCGCAACGCGAGGGCGGCGCAACCAGAAACGGTCGTCTCGAATGATCGCCCCGCCCGGAAGGGTTAGTCAACTCATGAGGGATAATTTAATAATACAATTATAGGTAAAATTCCACACCAAGCCCTAGCTGGCCGAGACCCGGCCCTGGCCGGCCTGCCAGATGCGCTTGGCCGTCTGCAGGGCGGCCGGAGCCAGGCCGCGCAGGTCGTGGCTCTTGACGATCTTCAGGCCGAACTCGCGGTCCTTCTGCCAGATCACCCGCACATCATGGGCGAAACCGCTGGCGAGATCGACCAGCTGGACACTGCTCGGCGGGATCACGCCGGACAGCATCTGGATGCGCAGGCCCGTGTCGGACTGGTCACGCACGATGCAGTCCCACGCGAAGGCGCCGCAGAGCACCTTCCCGGGATGTTGCATCGCGATGCGGGGACCGGCGCGCCGGTCCAGGGCCCCGCCAGAACCAAACTTGGACATGACCGTAACAACGCGCGGCGACATTAATCGTCAGTGCAGCGGAAGGGTTTATTTGCCGCTGACCACATCCTCGGCCCAGGTTATCCCCCGGAACGACGGGAACCTTGGACGGACACGGTTATTTAGCCGGTAACCGCTCGAGGCTAAGGATCCGCGCAGCCGGCGAAGACCGGCCGATCGAGGAAACGAAGGGGACTGCCCTATGACCCATGGCGTAGCGCTGTTGGCCGACGTGACCGGTCGCGAGCTGATCGTCGCCCTGGCCCGCCCGGGCGACGCGCCCGGCGAGCACCACCTCCTGCCCGCCGCCACCCTTCTGGAGCTGGAGGCCGGCCTCAAGTCGGTGCTGACCGAACTGGGCCCGGACGAACTGGTGGGAGCGGCGGTCAGCGCCGCCGGCCCCGAGATCGACGGCGTGGTGACCCTGACCAGCACCGGCATGGCCGTGTCCCTGACCTGGCTGCGCCATGTCCTGCGCACGCCCAGGGTCTATCTGGTCAACGACTTCACCGCCTGCGCCATGGGCGCGCCCAAGGTCGCGGAGGCGCGGCTCGGCGTGATCCATCCCGGCAAGGCCGCCCGCAACAGCGCCATCGCCGTGCTCGGCCCCGACATCGGCCTGGGGGTGGCGGGCCTGGCTCCGCTGCGGGGCGAGGGCTGGCTGGCCGTGCCCAGCGAGGGCGGCCACATGGATTTCTGCCCGGTCGAGGCTCGCGAAGCCCCGATCTTCTCGGCCGTCCGCGCCCGCCACGGCGAGGTCTCGGCCGAGCGCCTGCTGTCCAAGGAAGGCCTCAGCGACATCCACTGCGCCCTGGTCGGGGACGGGGATCCTCTTGTCGCGCCCGAAAATGACAACGTTATCATCGAGCTGGCGCGGGCGGGCGACGCCCAGGCCCGCGAGGCGATCTCGATCTTCAGCGGCCTGCTGGGCGGCTTCGCCGGCGACATGGCCCTGCTGTTCGCGGCCCGCGGCGGGGTGTTCCTCAACAGCCCCCTGCTCGAGGCCATCGGCGAGCTGCTGGACCGCGAGGCCTTCGCGCGTCGCTATCGGGCCAAGGGACGGATGAGCTACTACCTGGCCGACCTGCCGGTGTTCAGCATGCCGGGCCGCCCCGCCCTGCTGGGCCTGTCCAGCCTCTTCACGCCCAGCGACATGCGCCACGCCGCCTCGGACGTGAAGTTCCTCGACTGCTGAGCCCTCAGTCCGGCCGCCAGCCGTTGCGCAGCAGGTCGACGGCCAGCAGGTGGGCGGTCTCCAGCGCCATGTCCTCCAGTTGCTCCAGCAGGGCCAGGCGCTGGGCCGGCGTGCGGGCGTGGGCGTAGAGGGCGCAGATCGCATGCAGCCGGGCGCGAATGTCCAGCGGCGGCGCGGGCGCGTGCAGAAGCGGGTTTTCCGGCAGCTGGGCCGGCGCGTCGCCCTTGCGGCCGAAGGCGCGCTGGGGGGCGTCGAACTCCAGCGATTCCAGACCGGGCCAGTCGAGGGCGCTCATCTTTTTTCCACTCCAGTCGTCGGTACGGGGTCCATCAGGCGACCAGGGCGGCGACGCCGCATCTCAGGCCGTTGACCCGGACGTCGGCCTCGCCGACGCCGAGCCCGAGAAGGTCGGTCAGGGCGGTGATCACCCCGTCCAGGGGCGGCGTCGCCGCCGCCAGCAGCGGTTTCAGCGCCGCCAGGATCGCCGTCTCGCCCAGGCCGACGTGGATCAGGCTGGCGAAGTCGACCTCAAGGTCCAGATTGGCCAGCAGCGAGGCGGTCGCCGCGGCCAGGGTGTCGTTGGTCTTCACGGTCTTGACCGCGCCGGCCTTCACCTCGGCGCTGGTGAACGACACCGTCTGCCAGGACGCGCCGCCCAGCGCGACGTCGGACTTGCCGCTCACCCCGAACAGGGGCGCCTTGACCAGGCTGGCACGGTTCACGGCCAGCGGCCGCTTGAAGTCGTCCAGCGCGGCCAGGTCGATGTCGCCGATCTTCAGCGACCCGATGCTGGGCTTGACCTCGAGCGAGGCGGCCTTGCGCCCGCAGTCGATCTCCTTGAGCCGCGCCTCGCCGGACGCCAGCTCGACCAGCACCGGCAGGCGCACCTGGGCCAGGCCGCCCAGCAGGCCCGATCCCGCCAGCTTGGCGTCGACATAGAGCCGCGCCTGGCTGGTGCGTACGACCACCGTCTTGTCCTGGGTGACGGTCATGTAGGGCGCGTTGTTCATCGGCTCGCCGATCGCCAGCCAGACGTCGGTGTCCGCCAGGCCCGGCACGCTGGCGCCGAGGTCCAGATGGACCTGGCGATCGCCGGCGCCGGCCTGCAGGACCGCCTGGGCCAGGTCCATGGCGCTGAGGGCCACGGTGGCCGCGGAGCCGCCGGCCACGTGGTCCTGGTCGCCGTAGGGACCCAGCGACGCCACGGCGTCCAGATGGGCGGGCGTGCGGTCGCCGGCCGACAGGGCCAGCGTCCGCGTCGCCGAGGCGGCCTGGCTCTCGCCGTCGGCCGACAGGGCGTCGGCCAGGGCCTGCAGCGCCTGGCCGGTCGTCAGGTCGGCCTGCAGCACCTGGTCGTAGGTCGGTCCCTTGAGGTCCAGGCGGGTGGAGACCGCGTCGAGATAGCTGAACAGGCTGACGTCGGCGTCGGCCAGGGCGTCGTAGTCCATCACCGAAAGGTTGACCTGGCTGCCGGTCAGGTCGCCCAGGAGGGCGTTGGCCAGGCCGCCCTTCAGGCTGGCCAGGCGCGAGCCGATCGAGAAACTGGCCAGGTCGGCCCGGGCGGCCGTAGCCTCGCGGCGGATCGGCACGGACGGGCGGCCCAGCAGCGCCGCGCCGAAGAACAGCTCGGCTTCGCTGGCGACCGAGACCTTGACCGCGTCGGGATCCAGGGCGGTCGGCTGGAAGCGCGCCTTCACCGGGACCGCGGCGTCGGCGGCGTAGCGTCCCAGGGTCACCGTCGTCAGCGGCGGCGTTCGCCAGCCCTCGCCATTGGCCGTCACGGTCGCCTCGGCGGCGATCTGGGCCCGGCCGATGTCGTTGGCCGCCGTGATCGCCGCCAGATCGGCGACGCCCTGCAACCGGCGGCTCTGCAGATAGACCCACCCCATATCGACCGCCAGGGCGGCCAGGGCCAGCACCAGGGTCAGGGACATGGCGGTGATCACCGCGACACCGCCCCGCCGGTCCTGGCGGAAGCTCGTTCGTCGTAAGGCGGTCATCGGGTCTCAATAGCCTCCCAGCTGCACCGAGGCCCGGCGACGGATCTGGTCCGACGGCATGGGGGTCACCCCGCGCACGGCGAAGGCGAAGGACTGGGCCGCGTCATAGGACACCGCCACGGTCAGCCGCCCGTCGCGATCGATCACCTCGGTCGACACCTTGGCCGGGATCAGCTGGGCGTCGCTGGCGCTGGCGGCGACGGCGGCCTTGGCCAGGCTGGCCCGCTCGGCGGCGGTGGTTCCAGCGATCGCCGCCCGCGCGGCGTCGTTGGCCAGTTGCTGAACCGAGTGCGACATCCAGAAATAGCCGCCATAGCCGGTGATCCCCATCAGCATGAAGATCAGCACGGGGGCCAGGAAGGCGAACTCCACCGCCGTCGCGCCGGACTGATCGCGCGGGAAGCGCCGGCCCATCGCCCTGGTTCCGCGGGTTTTCCTCATCGCTCGGGTCCTTCTTGCGAAGATCGTGCAAGCAGGATTGCCCCGGCATGGATGCAGCCAAGTTTCTCCAGATAATGCGTAAAATACGGATTTTACGGCGACAGCCTGTCTCGCCCGAAGGCTGTCGCCGTCGATTGTCGCTCAACCGCCACGATGGTAGCTTCACAAGGACTTTAAAGCATCTCGGCCGGGTAAATTCACGGGCAAGACGGAGATGACCGATTCTCCGTATTTTCTGGGGTGGCCATGACCAACGACTCTCCCGCCACGCACGCCACGGCCGGTGAAGTCAGCCGGAATTTCGGCCAGTGGCAGGACGTCGCCCTGACCGGACCCGTGATCATCACCCATCACGGCCGCCCCCGCGTGGTGCTTCTGTCGGCCGATCGCTACGCCAGCTGGAACAACCTTCCCGCCGCCGGCGTCAACACGGACGCCCACGTCGCCGAGACCAGCCGCGAAGCCCTGCTCGAGCAGATGGTCGAGGGCTTCATCGCCCTGGACCCGACGCTGCGGGTCACCAAGGTCAATCCGGTGTTCGAGGCCCTGGCGGGGCGCAGCGCGGGCCAGCTGGTCGGCGCCAGTTGGAGCGACCTGTTCCCCCTGCCCACCCAGGCGGTGATCGCCGAGCAGATGCGGCGCGTGCTGCGCACGGGCGAGGCCGTCGAGTTCGAGGCCGATTCCACCGTCCAGCCGGGCCGCTGCTACGGGGTCCGCGTCTTCCCCTATCCGGGCGGCGTCGCGGCGCTGTTCGCCAACCGCACCGAGGAGCACAGCCTGCGCGGACGCCTGCGCCACGCCCGGGCCATGCAGGCGGCGACGAGCGCCCTGCCCCGCCTGGCGGTGGCGCGGCTGAACATCCGCGGGGTGCTGGCGGAAATGGACGAGGACTTTCTGCGCCTGGCGGGGTTCTCCAGCGCCGAACTGCTGGACTGCCGGCTGACCGACATCGTCCGCCCGTCCGACCGCCGCGCCCTGGCCCAGGCGCTGGAGAAGGTGCTGCAAGGCGGCCCGGCCGCCCGCGTCGAGACGGCCCTGCTGGTCCGGGCCGGCGACGAACGCCCGGTCGAGCTGTCCATGGCTCCCATCCTGCACGACGGGACCGCCGACGGGGTGATGGTGATCGTGCTGGTCCTGGCCGAAGCCTGAGCCCCCGCCAGGCCCGCCTATTTCTCGGACTGCGCCTTCAGGCTGGCCAGGCCCGCCTCGAAGTCCTTGCCGGCCATCTTGTCCATGTTGAAGATCACGTCCATCACCCTGAACAGCAAGGGCGAGGGTCCTTCCATGGCCCAGGTGACGCGCGTGGCCTCGCCTTCGGGAACCAGGGTGAAGATCGCCTTGTTGCGGGACTGGAACGGCTTGGTGAAGTCCAGATTGATCAGCAGCTTCGACGGGACGGCGGCCTCGACGATCTCCATGCGCCCGGCCCCGGCCTTGCCGTTTCCCGACCAGGCGTAGGTCGAGCCCAGGCCGCTGGCCGGGCCGCCATAGGTGCGGCTCATGGCCGGGTCCAGCTTCTCGTAGGGCGACCAGGCGCCCCATTTGCGGAAGTCGTCGAGCAGGGCGTAGATCCTTTCCGGCGGCGCCTTGATCACGGTGGAGCGCGCGACGCGGAAATGGTCCGGCCGGGTCGCGGCGTAGCCCAGCAGGGCGACGATCGCGACGCCGACGACGATGGCGATGACGGCGATGATCTTGAGCATGGTTGTCCCCTCCTCCGGTGACGACGGGGCCGGCCGGGCCGGCCCCGCCAGCGGGCCTCAGGCCTTGGGCGTGGTGGCGATCGACCACAGGAAGCCGTACGGGTCGCGGACCTGGCCGTAGCGGTCGCCCCAGAACATCAGCTGCACCGGCAACACCACCGCGCAGCCGGCCGCCACGGCCCGCTCGAACCATTGGTCCACGTCGTCGACCTGCAGGTGCAGGGTGAAGGCCCCGGGCTTTTCCGGCGGATAGCCGTGCTCGGGATAGAAGTCGCTGAGCATCAGCGAATTGCCGTTGATCAGCAGGTGAATGTGCATGGTCCGGCCCTGCTCGTCGGGCGGGATGCGGTAGAGGTCCTGGGCGCCGAAGGCCTTGATGTAGAAGTCGGCCGCCTCGGTCGCGTTGCTGGGCGACAGGTAGGGCACGATGCCGCCGGACACGGCGGGCAGCGGGGGCGTCTGGGGTTGGGCGTCGGTCATGGTCGTTCTCTCCTCTTCGGCCCAGAGGACGGACGTCGCGTCGCCTTCCCGACATCGGCCGCGAACTTTTTCACGGACCCTAGCCGCCCGCGCCTTCCTTCATCAGCCGGTCCAGGTGCAGGCGGATATGGGCGGCCTCGGCGGCGGTGCTGGCCAGGGCGATGGCCTGGTCGAAGGCGACGCGCGCCTCGTCCTTCCGCCCCAGCTGCAGCAGCAGCCCGCCCCTCAGGCCGAAGAAGTGGAAATAGCCCGACAGCTTGGGGGCCAGGGGCTCGATCATCGCCAGGGCCGCCTCCGGTCCCGCCACCTTAGACACCGCCACGGCGCGGTTCAGGGTCACGACGGGCGACGGCGCCAGTTGCTCCAGGTCGCCGTACAGCAGGTCGATCCGCGCCCAGTTGGTGTCTTCCGGACGCTCGGCGCGGTCGTGCTCGGCGGCGATGGCGGCCTGGACCAGATAGGGCCCGGGCCGGCGGTGGCGCACGGCCTTGTCGATCAGGGCCAGGCCCTCGGCGATCATCCGGCCGTTCCACAGACCGCGGTCCTGGTCCTCCAGCAGCACCACCGCCCCCTCGGCGTCGAACCGGGCCGAGGCGCGGGCGTGCTGCAGCAGCAGCAGGGCGGTCAGGCCCATGATCTCCGGCTCGCCCGGGAACAGCCGCAACAGCAGGCGCGCCAGGCGGATGGCCTCGTCGCACAGCGCGCCGCGGGTCAGCAGTTCCTTGCCGCCGGCCGAATAGCCCTCGTTGAACACCAGGTAGACCATGGCCGCCACCGCGTTCAGCCGCTGGGCCCGCTCCTCCACGCCGGGCGCGCCGAACGGCACGTCGGCGGCGCCGATCCGGGCCTTGGCGCGGGTGATCCTCTGCTCCATCGCCGACTCGCCGACCAGGAAGGCCCGGGCGATCTGCCGGACCGACAGGCCCGAGACGATGCGCAGGGCCACGGCCACCTGCTGGGTGGCCGGCAGGTCCGGATGGCAGCAGATGAACAGCAGCCGCAGCACGTCGTCGCGATAGTGCTCGCCGTCCAGCCGGTCGACCAGGCTGGCCTCGGCGTCCTCCAGGTCGGAGATCAGCGCCTCCGGCGGCAGGGGCGTCGACTTGCTGGACTTGCGCACCCCGTCCAGGGCGGCGTTGCGGCCGACCAGGATCAGCCAGGCGGTCGGGTCGCGCGGCGGGCCGTTCTTCGGCCAGGCCTTCAGGGCCCGCAGGCAGGCGTCCTGGAACGCCTCCTCGGCGGTGTCCAGGTCGCGGAAATAGCGCAGCAGGGCCGCCACCGCCTGGGGCCGCGCCGCGGTCAGGGCGGCGTCGATCCAGGCCGCGTCGATATTGGCGATGGTCATGCCCCCACCCCTCTCCTGTCGGCCCGCCTGGCGCGCGGCTCGGCCAGGCGGCCGGGACGATAGACGGCCAGCGGCCGGATTTCATAGGCCCCCCGGTCGGGATTGGCCGCCGCCAGGTCGCGGGCCACGGCGATGGCCGCCTCCAGGTCGGCGCAATCGACGACATAGAAGCCCAGCAGCTGCTCCTTGGTCTCGGCGAACGGCCCGTCGATCACCAGGGGCTCGCGGCCCTTTCGGAGCGTGACGGCCGCCGTGGTCGGCAGCAGCCGCGCCGTCGCCCCCAGCCGCTCGGCGGCGTCCAGGCCGGCCTCGACCGTCCCCAGCCGCGCCATGACCAGGGCGTCCTCCGCCGGCGTCCAGGCGCCGACCACGTCCTCGGAATTGTAGCAGAGAATGGCGTAGAGCATGGGATGGGCGCCTTGATCGTACCGAGGACGATCGGGGGCGGGGTGATCCGACAGGGTGGCGGAAAAATCGGCGAGCTTCGGCTTGGCGCGAGCCGGCCACGCCGTGATGCTCGTTCGGCCACGATTCCCCGGTCACTTTCGCAGGAAGCGACCTTGTCGATGACTTGTCCGGAAAAACCCCGTGGTGGCTGGGGGCGGGATCGAACCGCCGACCTGTGGGTTATGAATCCACCGCTCTAACCATCTGAGCTACCCAGCCGCACGAAGCGGAGGCGGGCTTATAAGCGCAAAGCGGGGGCGGCTTCAAGCCCGTCCGAGCATCAGATCGAGCACCGCGTCCAGACGCCGCTTCAGGCTGGCCGGGCCGTAATCTTCCAGCACCTTGGCGCGGGCGGCGAGGCCCAGGGCGGCGGCCCTTTCCGGCGTCGCGACCAGGCCGGCCAGGGCCCGGGCCAGGGCGGCGGGGTCGCCGGGCGGGACCAGGACGCCGTCGACGCCGTCCGCGATCATCTCCACCGGCCCAGGGATCGCGCTGGCCACGGCCGGCAGGCCGACGGCCATGGCCTCCAGCAGCACCAGCGGAAAGCCCTCCTGGTAGGACGGGAACGCGAAGACGTCGCCGGTCGCCAGGAAGGCCGGGACGTCGGCGCGCCAGCCGACCAGGCGCACGCGGTCGCCCAGGCCGTGCTGGGCGATCAGCCCCTCCAGCCGGGCGCGCTCGTCGCCCTCGCCGGCGATCTCGCAGTCGAAGGCCAGATCCTGGTCACGCAGCAGGGCCAGGGCGGCGACCAGGACGTCGAAGCCCTTCTTGGGATGCAGGCGGCCCGCGGCGACGATGCGCGGCGGGCGGCCGGCCTGCTCGAACGGCGTCGCCTGGACGGTCGGCGGCGTCACCGCGTTGGGCACGAAATGCACGCGCTGGGCCGGGACGCCGCGTTCGATCGCCAGCTCGGCCAGGTGCCGGCCGACGCAGACATAGTGGGTGCGGCCGAAGTGAGGGCTGGACGTCTCGACGTCGAAGGCCGGCTTGTGCACGCAGATCGCCAGCATCGCCTCGGGCGGAGCGACCCGGGCCATCAGCCGGGCGGGCCGCTGGCCGTGGCTGAGGATCAGGTCGGGCGCCGAGGCCCGGACGATCCGGCGGGCCGCGCCCAGGGTCAGCGGGTCCCAGTCGGTATGGGCCGGCATGGTCGCCAGCGGCGGGACGCGGCCGGCCTGCTGGACGGCCACCCTGCCGCCGGCCCGCACCACCCCCGTGGCCGCGCCGCCGTGCGCGGCGGCATAGGCTTCCAGGATCGGCTGGTAGTCGAGGAACACCTGCTCCAGGCCGCCCAGGCCCTTGCCCAGCATGGCGTGCAGGATGGCGGTCAAGGCGGGCTCCGTCTCTGGCGAGGCCGGACCTTGGTGGGGGGCCGGGTCGAAGTCAACGGGACGGCGCGCGCTTGTCCGGGATGACAACCCGGCCCTGGAATGACAACGTCGGCGCCGCCCCTCCCCAACCGGACAGTTCCCATGCGTCTTCGCCACCTCGCCCTCGCCGCGCTGGCCCTGTCGGCGTGCGGCCCCGCCAACACGGTGCAGGCCCTGCCCCATCCGCCGGTCGAGACCGGCCCGCCCAACGCCCCCGACCAGAAGCCGGCCTTCCCCCAGCAGACCCGCGCGCCGGAGGAGACGCTGGGCGTGGCCTACCAGGTCGAGACCCTGGCGACCGGCCTGGAGCACCCCTGGAGCCTGGCCTTCCTGCCGGACGGCGGAAAGCTGGTCACCGAGCGGGCCGGCCGCCTGCGGATCCTTGGCGCCGACGGCAAGCTGTCGCCCGCCGTCGCCGGCCTGCCGGCGGTCTATGCCGAGGGCCAGGGCGGCCTGCTGGACGTGGCCCTGGACCCCGACTACGCCAAGAACGGCCTGGTCTACTGGACCTATGCCGAGCCGCGCGACGGCGGCAACGGCACGACGGCGGCGCGCGGCAAGCTGGTGCTGGGCGCCGCGCCCCGGCTGGAAAACGTCCAGGTGATCTGGCGGCAGACGCCGACGATGGACTCGGCCCTGCACTTCGGCGGCCGCCTGGCCTTCGCCCGCGACGGGTCGCTGTTCGTCACCACCGGCGAGCGCGCGATCCCGCCCGGCCGGATGCAGGCCCAGAACCTGGACGCGGCCCTGGGCAAACTCATCCGTATACGACCAGACGGTTCGATCCCGGCCGACAATCCCTATGTCGGCAATCCGCAGGCCAAGCCGGAAATCTGGTCCAAGGGCCACCGCAACGTCCAGGGGGCGACGATCAACCCGTGGACCGGCGAGCTGTGGACCGTCGAGCACGGGGCCAAGGGCGGCGACGAGATCAACACGCCCAAGGCCGGCAAGGACTACGGCTGGCCGACCATCACCTATGGCGAGGACTATTCGGGCAAGCCGATCGGCGAGGGGATCACCCAGCACGCGGGCATGGAGCAGCCGATCTACTACTGGGATCCGGTGATCGCCCCCTCGGGCCTGGCCTTCTACGACGGAAGCCTGTTCCCGGCCTGGAAGGGCAGCCTGCTGGTCGGCGGGCTGAAGGGCTACCTGGTGCGGCTGACGGTCAAGGACCACCAGGTGGTCGGCGAGGAGCGCCTGCTGTCGGAGCTGAACTTCCGCATCCGCGACGTGCGGGTCGGGCCGGACGGGGCGGTCTATGTGGTCACCGACGAGGACGACGGCCGGGTGCTGCGGATCTCGCCCAAGCGCTGATCGCGCCCGATCTACCTCGACCTGGAGCCTGCATGATCCGTTCCCTGACGACCGCCCTGGCCGCGCTCGCCCTGTCTGCATCCGCCCTCGCCTCATCCGCCCAGGCGCAGGACGCGCCGCGTACGCCCGCCGACCTCGCCGCCGCCCTGGAATGCCGCGACGCCGGCGCCTATCGGGCCATCGGCGAGGACCTGTTCCTGAACGCCAAGCCGCCGGCCTGGCTGAAGGCGGTCGAGCGCAAGCACGCCCCGCTCGGCTACCACGAGTTTGAACTGGCCCAGCCGATCACCGCCCTGGGAATGCAGGTCAGGCGCGTCGGCTTCCTCCAGGAATGGGTGCTGATCGAGCTGCCGCGCGACCAGGCCCTGGCCCTGGTCGGCCGCGAGTCCCTGACCCGTGCGCCGATCCGCTCGGCCGAACAGTATTACCGCTTCATCGACGCCGAGAGCGGGCCGATGCTGTCCGTGTTCGAACTGAACAGGGACGCCCTGGCCGCCCTGTTCGCCCCGCCCAGCACGGCGCCGCGCGCGCCGGCCGCCGCCCTGTTCGCCGGCTGCAACTACGCGCCAGCCTCCCAGGCGATGTTCCTCGAAGCGGCGGCCCAGGCGGACGCCATGCTGGCCAGGACCGCCAACGACCTCAAGAGCATGCTCGGCGGCAAAGAGTGAGCAAGGCGCCTATCTCGGCTTGCCCTTGCGCGCCTCCCACAGGCTGGCCGCCAGGGACGGCTTGCCTTTCAGCAAGGTCGCCGCGGCCATGCCGGCCAGGAACGAGGCGGTGGGATGGGCCTGCATCAGGCCCAGCACCCGCTGGTCCAGCGGCGGCTGGCGCTTGCGCGCCTTCTCCTGCTGCTGCAACAGCGCCCAGACCGCGACCACCACGGCCGCCAGCATGGCGACGATGGCGTAGGCCCAGGCGGGGCCCACCCACTGGCTGAGAAAGGCAAACACCGCCATCGCCCCGGCCACGGCGGCGATCGCGGCGGCCATGATCAGCCCCGCTCCGGCCATCAACCGCGAAATCAGCCTGTCGATGAAGTCATCGAGCATCGCGCCCTCCTGAAAACCCGAAATTGCAACGCGCGAAGCGGGAGTTGGTGGCAGACGCCGTGCGTCCCGCTACCCCGCCAGCCGCCGCGCGACCTCCTCGCCGATCGCCAGCGAGCTGGTCAGGCCCGGGCTCTCGACGCCAAACAGCGCCATCAGACCCGGCAGGCCGTGGCTGTCGGCGCCGCGCAGCTGGAAGTCGGGCTGCGGCTCGTCCGGTCCGTGGATCTTGGGCCGCACCCCGGCATAGTCGGGAACCAGCCGGTCGGCCGGCAGGTCCGGCCAGAACTTGCGGATATAGTCGGCGAAGGCCGCGGCCTTGGCCGGATCGACCGAATAGTCGGGGACCGCGACATATTCCAGGTCGGGCCCGAACACCGCCTGGCCGCCCAGGTCGTTGCGGTAGTGGGTGCCCAGCGCCCCGTGGATCGGCGGCGGATAGATCAGCCGCTGGAACGGCGCCTTGGCGGCCAGCCGGAAATAGACGCCCTTGCCGTAGTGGCCCGCGGGGATCTGGTCGGCGGGGAAGCCCTCGATGGTCGCGGCCACGGCCTGGGCGGACAGGCCGGGCGCGGTGACCAGCAGGCGGCACGCGAGGCTGGCGGGCTCGGCCCCGCCAATCCGCACGGTGAAGCCGCCGCCCCCCAGGGGCGTCGCCCCCTCGAACGGCGTGTTGACCACCACCGCCCCGCCGGCCGCCTCGATCTCGCCCTGCAGGGCCAGCATGTAGTCGTGGCTGGCGAACACCCCGCTTTCCGGCGACAGCAGGGCCGCGTGGGCGTTCAGCCCTGGTTCCAGGGCGCGGGCCTGGGCGCCGGTCAGGCGCTCCATGCCCTCGACCTCGTTGGCCAGGGCCTGGTCGTAGATCGCTTCCAGCCGCGGGATCTCGCCCTCGCTTGTGGCCACGACCAGCTTGCCGCATTTCTTGTAGTCGACGTGATGCTGGTCGAGGAACGCATAGAGCCGCCGCCGGCCCTGGACGCAGAACCGCGCCTTCAGCGAGCCGGTCGGATAGTAGAGCCCTCCGTGGATCACCTCGGAATTGCGCGACGACACGCCCTGGCCGATGTGGCCCTCGCGCTCCAGCACGGCCACCGCCAGGCCCCGCTGGGACAGGGCGTAGCCGCAGGCCAAACCGACGGCGCCGGCGCCCACTACGACGGCGTCGAAATCGAACTCTTGAGTCATTTTAGGGTCGCCGAATGCACGATGGAGCGGACCAGAACCGCGTCGTCCGTCACTTCGTAGAAGACGACATAGGCTCCATGGGGAAGCCGGCGAAAGCGAGAGTGACCACCAACCGCCTGGGCCATGAAAGGAAAGGAAGCCAGCTTGCCCAAGTCCGCTCGCAGCGCCGAAACGAGCCGCACGGCCGCGCGGGGGCTGTCAGCCGCGATATAGTCGCCGATCTGCTTCAGGTCGCGCAACGCGCGCGGCGTCACCACAAGCCTGCGGCTCACTCTCCCGCGGCCTCGGCGCGCGCCTCGAGATCCGCCAGCAGGTCCTCGAAGACCACGTTGACGTCCAGATAATCCTTGGGATCGACCGTCTCGGCCTCGAGCTCGTTGAGAAAGCGCTCCAGCCTGTCGCCGCCGCCCATGAGTTCGGCGGCTCGGCGATAATTCAGTTCGGCCAGCTCGGCCGCCAGCGCTTCGTCGATCGACGAGAACTCGCCCCGCGCCACGCGCTCGCCGAGGTCGAAGGCGTCCTCGGGCCTGAGCGTCACCGTCACGGGCTTGGGCTGAACCGGCTTGTTCATGCCTCCAGCCTACCACGCCCGCCGTCGACCCCGCCACCAAGCTTCGTTGCCCTTTTTCGAGAGCTGTGAAACCTTACCCGACAAGGTTGAGGGCGCGGCGGCCGTCAGGACAGGGTCCCGGGGCCGGCGTCTCAGGGAAGGGCATCATGAACTTCGGCGCCGCGCTCGATGTCGCGATCGGGCTGATCTTCGTCTACCTGCTGGTCAGCCTGTTCGTCACCGCGCTGAACGAATACATCTCCAGCTTCCTCAACAAGCGCAGCGAATTCCTGCTGAGGCGGGTGCAGAGCCTGCTGGGCGGCGACGGGGCGGAGGCCAAGTCCGGCGACTGGTCGCCGCAGATGTGCGCGGTCTGGAACCACCCGCTGATCAACGCCCTGAAGTCGCACAACCTGGCCGAGGACCACGGCACCAAGCGCGGGGCGCTGCTGAAGAACGCCCCCTCGTACATCCCGGGCAAGACCTTCGCCGTCGCCCTGACCGAGACGCTGAAACCGTCCGAAACGACCCATCTCAGCTTCGCCCAGCTGAAGGCCGCCGTCGCCGGCATCGAGAACAACGAGCCCCTGAAGGCCGCCCTGCTGCCGATGCTCGACGACGCCGAGGGCAAGCTCGACGTGTTCCAGCAGAACGTCGCCACCTGGTTCGACCGGGCGATGGACCGCACCAGCGGCACCTACAAGCGCTGGATCCATCGGCTGACCTTCTGGGCCGGCTTCGCCGTGGCCGTGGCCTTCAACGTCAATTCCCTGCAGCTGATCGACAACCTGTGGCGCGACCCGGTGGCGCGGGCCGGCCTGGTCGCTCAGGCCTCGCAGTCGGCTCAAGGCGCCAGCGAGGCGCGCGACGTCGAGGCCAACCTGGCCGCGCCCGCGCCCCCGCCCGCGCCGGCGGCGGCCCCGGCCGAGGGCGACGAGGCCGCAGCGCCGGACTGCGCCTGCGACGGCGGCCAGAGCGCGGCGGATCTCGCCCAGGACCTGCCCCTGCCGATCGGCTGGAGCCAGGAGGGCCTCTGCGCCCTGGTTCATGAACCGCTGTCGTCCCAGCCGCCCAGCAAGCGGCCGTCCTCCGCCTGCAAGACGCCCTACCGCAGCGGCTGGAGCGCGACGGCGAAGATCTTCCTGACCCTGCTGGGCCTGGCGATCACCGGCCTGGCGGTGTCGCTGGGCTCGCCGTTCTGGTTCGGCATCCTGCAGTCGGTGACCAACATCCGGGCCACGGGCGTCAAGCCGGATCGCTCTGACGGGACGGCGCAGCGGTAGGAAAGGACGCTACCCCGCCCACTGGCTCCACAAGGTCGCCGCCTCGGCCCTGGCCTTGGCCACCGACGCGTCCTTGACGTGGCCGTAGCCGCGGATGTCCTGCGGGACCGAGGCGATGCGGGCGGCCAGGGGCAGGCGCTCGGGCGTCAGGCCGCCGGCCAGGCGGTCCAGGGTGGTCTCGTAGTCGGCGATCAGACCGCGCTCCATGCGGCGCTCCTCGGTCCTGCCGAACACGTCCAGCGGACCACCGCGCAGGCCCTTCATCCTCGCCATCATCGGGAAGGCGACGTCGAGCATCCAGCCGCCGAAGGCCATCTTGCGCGGCCGGCCGTCCTTGTCCTTGGGGGCGAGGATCGGCGGGGCCAGCCAGACCTTGGCCTTGCCGCCCTTGAAGGTCCCGGCCAGCTCGGCCGCGAAACGGCCGTCGGTATAGAGCCGGGCGACCTCGTACTCGTCCTTGTAGGCCATCAGCTTGTAGAGGTTCACCGCCGCGGCCCGGGTCAGGGGCAGGCCCTTCTCCTCGCCGCCGGCCGCGACCTCCGCCGCACGGACCTTGGCCACCTTGGCGGCGTAGCGGTCGGCATAGGCCTGGTTCTGGTAGGCGACCAGGTCGGCGGCGCGCCGGGCGATCAGGTCGTCCAGCGGCATCGTCTCCGGCGTCGGCACGTCAGCGTCGCCCCCCTGCTTGCTTGAGGGGCCCATCGCGGCCGGATCGTGCGCCACGCGACGGCCCAGCTCGAACGCGGCCAAGTTGGACTCATAATCGACGCCGTTCAGCTTGATGGCGCGGTAGACCGCGCGGCTGGACAGCGGGATCACCCCGCGCTGCCAGGCGAAACCGACCATGATCATGTTGGCGAAGATGGCGTCGCCAAACTGGGTCTCGGCCAGGTGCTGGGCCGGGCAGGAGTCGAAGCTCTTCACCGCGCCCTTGATCCGCCGGGCCATGGCCCCGCTGTCGAAGCGGATGTCGCGGCTGGTGACGAAGTCGGCGGTCGGGGCGAAGTCGCTGTTGCCGAAGGCGGCGGTGCGGTCCTTGGCGTACAGCGACAGGCCCTCGGGCGAGGCGGCCACCAGCATGTCGCAGGCGATCAGCACGTCGGCGCTGGCGGCCGGCACGCGGCCACCGACCACGGTCTCCTCGGTCTCGCCGATCTTGACGTGGCTGAACACCGCCCCGCCCTTCTGGGCCAGGCCGGTCATGTCGACCACGCTGCCGGCCCGTCCGTCGACATGGGCGGCCATGGCCAGGATCGAGGCCACGGTGGTCACCCCGGTGCCGCCAACTCCGGTGAAGATGATCCTGCGCACGCCATGGAAGTCGTCGAACGCCGGCAGGGGCGTGGAGTCGGCGGTCAGGGCCGGGGCCTTCTTGGCCTTGGCGCCCTCGGCCCCCTCCAGGGTGATGAACGAGGGGCAGAAGCCGTCGACGCAGCTGTAGTCCTGGTTGCAGGTCGATTGGTTGATCTTGCGCTTGCGGCCGAACTCGGTGTTCAGCGGCTCCACCGACACGCAGTTGGACTTGATCGAACAGTCGCCGCAGCCCTCGCAGACCAGCGGGTTGATGAACACGCGCTTGGTGGCCTTGGCCAGGGTCCCGCGCTTGCGGCGGCGGCGCTTTTCGGTGGCGCAGGTCTGGTCGTAGAGCAGCACCGTCGTACCGGGGGTGTCGCGCAGCATCTTCTGCACGCTCATCAGCTCTGACCGCGGGAAGACGTCGACGCCGGGGGCGAGATCGGTGACGCCCTGGTAGCGTTCCAGTTCGTCGACCACGATCACCGTGCGGGCCACGCCTTCGCTGGCCAGCTGGCGGGTGATCTGGGCGGGGGTGAAGCCGCTTTCCGCGCGTTGCCCCCCCGTCATGGCCACGGCGTCGTTGAACAGCAGCTTGTAGGTGATGTTGGCGCCCGCCGCGATGGCGGCCCGGATCGCCAGCGAGCCGGAGTGGTTGTAGGTGCCGTCGCCCAGGTTCTGGAACACGTGCTTTTCGGTGGTGAACGGCGCGGCGCCCACCCAGGTCAGGCCTTCGCCGCCCATGTGGGTGTTCAGGTCGGTCATCGGATCGTTGAAGCCGGCCATGTAGTGGCAGCCGATGCCGGCCAGGGCGCGGCTGCCCTCGGGCAGCTTGGTCGAGGTGTTGTGCGGGCAGCCCGAGCAGAAGAACGGCTTGCGGGCCTGGTCGGCGGCCAGGCTGACGGCGGCGACGCCGGCGGCCGAGACGCGGTTCAGATAGGCCTGGGCCCGGTCCATGTGCGGGCCCGGCGGCAGGCGGTCATAGATGGCCAGGGCGATCTCGGCCACCGACAGCGAGCCCAGCTCCGACAGCAGCGGATGGCCGTGCTCGTCCAGCTTGCCGATGATCCGAGGGCGGGCATGGGCCGGCAGGTCGTAGAGCGCGGCTCGCGCCTGCGGCTCGATCAGGCCGCGCTTGTGCTCGATCACCATCAGGGTCTCGAGGCCGGCCGCGAAGCCGCGGAGGCCCAGGGGCTCCAGCGGCCAGGGCATGCCGACCTTGTAGATCGACACGCCCAGATCGGCGGCCTCCTCCAGGCTCATGCCCATGGCGGTGAAGGCCTCCAGCACGTCCTTGTAGGCCTGGCCCTGGCAGACGATGCCCAGGCGCGCCTTGCCCACCCGCACGTGCGAGGCGCCCAGCACCACGCGGTCGATATGGTTGGCGCGGGCGAAGGCCAGGGCGGCGGGGATCTTGTGCAGGCGCAGGCGCCGCTCCTTCTCCATCGGCTGATCCTTCAGCCGGATGCCCAGCCCGCCGGGCGGCATCGGAAACTCGGGGATCACCAGCCCGTGGCGGTCCAGCGAGACGTCGATGGTCACGCCCGAATCCATGGTGTCGGCCAGGGCGATCATGCCGGTCCACAGGCCGCTGAACCGCGACATCGAGATGCCCAGCAGGCCGTAGTCGAGCACCTCCTGCACGTCGGCCGGCGACAGCACCGGCATTTCGAAGTCCTGGAAAGCGAATTCCGACTGCGACGGCAGGGTCGAGCTCTTGCAGGCGTGGTCGTCGCCGGCCACGGCCAGCACGCCGCCGGTCGGGAAGCTGCCGGCGAAATTGGCGTGCTTGAAGACATCGCCAGTGCGATCCACGCCCGGCGCCTTGCCGTACCACATGCCGAAGACGCCGTCGTGAGTCGCGCCCGGGAACAGGTTGGCCTGCTGGCTGCCCCAGACGGCGGTGGCGGCCAGGTCCTCGTTCAGGCCTTCCTTGAAGACCACGTCATGGGCGGTGAGCAGCTTGGACATGCGGGCCGCCTGCTGGTCCAGCCCGCCCAGGGGCGAGCCGCGATAGCCGGAAAGGAAGCCCGCCGTATTGAGCCCGGCCCGGGTGTCCAGGCGCTTTCGGTCGAGGAGGACTCGGATCAGCGCCTGCACGCCGGTGATGAACGCGCGACCATCTTCGAGCAGATATTTGTCGTCGAGCGTGACTTCCGAGTGCCGCATAGCAAAAAAATTCCTCCCGGGTCTTCTCGCCCGCTCAGCAATATCTTATAGAAACGGGGAAATTGTTTGCCCAAGGTGTGCCCGTCCCAAGGCCGCTTTGCGCAAGATCAACGCGCCAATCACCCTCTGGGGGGAGGAATTCTTGTCCGAACAACTCGACGCCGTGGATGCCAAGATCCTGGATCTCATCCAACACGACGCCGGACTGTCCGTCGCCGAGATCGCCGAGCGAGTCGGCCTGTCGTCCAGCCCGTGCTGGCGGCGGATCAAGCGGCTGGAGGACGCGGGGGTCATCCAGCGCCGCGTGACCATCCTGGATCGCGAGAAGCTGGGTCTGGGCTTCGAGGTCTATTGCACGGCCAAGCTGTCGCTGCCGACCAAGGAAAACCTCGAGGTCTTCGAACAGGCGGTGGCCAAGTGGGCCGAGGTGGTGCAATGCGCCACGGTGACCGGCGCGGCCGACTACGAGCTGCGAATCGTCACCCGCGACATGCGCGCCTTCGACGAGTTCCTGCGCGACAAGCTGCTGTCGCTGGGCCTGGTCAGCAATATCGAGAGCCGGATCGTCATCCGCGGGGTCAAGAACTCAACAGCCGTGCCGCTGGGGCTGGTCAGCCCGTATGTGAGCCCGCTGGGGTAGGCCTTCTTCCTTCTCCCCTTGCGGGAGAAGGTGGCCGCGAAGCGGTCGGATGAGGGGTCGATAAACATCCAACGCCGCGACAAGCCGAAAGGCCGGTCGCGGCGTCTTTCGTTTGAGAGACCCCTCATCCGTCAGCCTTCGGCTGACACCTTCTCCCGCAAGGGGAGAAGGACCGCGACCATCGATTTCTTCTAGAATCCCCTCCCCGCGCCCTTCACACTCAAGGCTCCAGCGTCCCGGAGCCCCCCCATGATCGACCTCGTCATCGACCAGCGCCGCAAGGATCTCGGCGGCTTCGAGGTGGGGCGGGTGCTGCCGTTCCACAGCCGGCGGATGGTGGGCCCCTTCACCTTCTTCGACCATATGGGCCCGGTGGCCTTCCAGCCCGGCTTCCCGCGCAGCGTCGACGTGCGCCCGCACCCGCATATCGGCCTGTCGACCCTGACCTACCTGTTCGAGGGCGAGATCACCCACCGCGACAGCGTCGGCTCGCAGGTCGACATCCGGCCGGGCGAGGTCAACTGGATGACCGCCGGCAGCGGCATCACCCACTCCGAGCGCTTCGAGCACCTGCGCGAGCATGGCGGCGCCATGCACGGCATCCAGGCCTGGGTGGCCCTGCCCGACGGCCAGGAGGAGGTCGCCCCGGCCTTCTCGCACCATCCGCGCGACGAGATGCCGGTCTACGAGGCCAACGGCCTGAAGGCCGCCCTGGTGGCGGGCAAGGCGTTCGGCGCCGAGGCCAAGGTGCCGGTGTTCTCGCCGCTGTTCTACGTGCACTGGGAACTGGCCGCCGGCGCCAAGGCCGGCCTGCCGGCCGAATATCCCGAGCGCGCCGCCTATGTCGCGATCGGCAAGGTCGAAGCCGCCGGCCAGGTGCTGCACGCGGGCCAGATGGCGGTGTTCAAGCCCGGCGAGACGATCACCTTCGAGGCCCTGGAGCCCTCCACCGTCATGCTGCTGGGCGGCGAGCCGGTCGGGCCGCGCTTCATCGAGTGGAACTTCGTCCACTCGTCCAAGGAGCGGATCGAGCAGGCCAAGGCCGACTGGAAGGCCCAGCGCATGAAGCTGCCCGACCTGGACGACCAGGAATTCCCCCCCCTGCCCGAGCCGCCGCCCCCGCCCCCGCCGATGTCGTGAGGCCTAGAGGAACGGCCCCGGCAGCCTGAGCGGTCCCGGCCCGACCTCGTCATCGGCCTCACCCACGGCCTGGTAGTGGATCACCAGCTTGGCGCAGGCGCCCAGGAACAGGGTCTCGACGAACGCCGCCTCGCGGCCGGTCAGGCGGACGATCTCAGCCAGGGCGTGACCGCGCCCGGCGGCCATGTCCATCACCGCCACCTCCTGGGTCGACAGCGCCGCGCGGGCCCGCGCCAGCCGCTCCACCGCGTCCAGCCGCTGGAAGCCGTCGTCGCTGGCCAGGGCCTTGCGATAGTCGCGGCCGTACAGGGCGGCGGCCTGGGCCTCGGCGAACCCGATGTCGGGGCCGAGGTCTTCGATGGGGGCGGGACGTTGGTCGGTGGTCACGCGGGGCTTCTAGCACATTGGGCCGGGGTGAAAGATCTCCTCCTCTGGGGGCCCGAAAAGGCCGGAAGGGTGCCTCGGCATGCGTACCGCTCCCCCTCAGTCGCTTCGCGACAGCGTCTCAGAGGGGAGCATCTACTTGAACACCCCCGCCCCAAGCGCTCATAACGTGGTCATGACCGACACCGCCCTCGAAACCTTCGTCCGCGGCCTGCCCAAGGCCGAGCTGCACATGCACATCGAGGGCAGCCTCGAGCCCGAGCTGATGTTCGCCCTGGCCGCGCGCAACGGGGTGACCCTGCCCTACAAGTCCGTGGACGAGATCCGCGCCGCCTACGCCTTCTCCAACCTGCAGGACTTCCTGGACATCTATTACCAGGGCGCGGGCGTGCTGCTGACGGAGGCCGACTTCAAGGACCTGGCCCTGGCCTATTTCCGCCGTCTGAAGGCCGACGGCGGGACCCACGCCGAGATCTTCTTCGACCCCCAGACCCACACCGACCGCGGCGTGGCGTTCGGCACGGTGATCGCCGGCCTGACGGCGGGCATGGAGGAGGCGCGGGCCACGCTGGGCGTCACCTCCAAGCTGATCCTCTGCTTCCTGCGCCACCTGGACGAGGCCGCCGCCTTCGCCACCCTGGAGCAGGCCAAGCCCTATCTCGACAAGATCGCCGGGGTCGGGCTGGATTCCTCCGAGGTCGGCCACCCCCCCGCCAAGTTCGCCCGCGTGATGCAGGCGGCCCGTGACCTGGGGCTGAAGGTCGTGGCCCATGCCGGCGAGGAAGGCCCCCCGGCCTATGTCTGGGAGGCGGTGGACATCCTCGATGTCGACCGCATCGACCATGGCAACCGCGCCCTGGAGGACGACTGCCTGACCGCCCGCCTGGTGCAGGACGGCACGACCCTGACCGTGTGCCCGCTGTCGAACCTGAAGCTTTGCGGCGTGTCCGACCTGAAGGACCATCCGCTCAAGCGCATGCTGAAGCTGGGCCTGAAGGCCACGGTCAATTCCGACGACCCGGCCTATTTCGGCGGCTACCTGCTGGAGAACTACCTCCAGACGGCGGAAGCGGTGGGCTTGACGCGGGACGAGTTGGCGACCCTGGCCCGGAACAGCTTCACGGGGTCGTTCCTGGGCGAGGCCGAGAAGGCCGAACGGGTGGCGGCGGTCGACGCCTATGTGGCGGCCGCGGCCTAACTAAAATCCGCTCATCCCGGCGAATGCCGGGACCCAGATGAAATGGCTTTGAGGCTGACGCCAATCGCGCTGAGCCTTTCCGACCCGCCACACCGCTATGGGATCTGGGTCCCGGCATTCGCCGGGATGAGCGGAGCCATGTAGGGACTAAAGCGCCTTCCTTACCGCTTCGGCCAGCTCGTCCAGCTCGGCGATGCCCAGGTCGGCGTGGAACGGCAGGCTCAGCACCGACTTGGCCAGGCGGTCGGCGACGGGGGTCTGGTCGCGGATGGCGACGCCCGGACCGACGGGATTGGTGGCGTAGCCCATTTCCGCCAGCCTGGCGGCCACGATCGGGGCGGTTCCTTCCGCCAGGCTGACGACCCAGGCGTCCGACACCCAGCTCATCCCCCAGCCCGGCTGGAAACCAACCCGGGCGCCCAGCAGCAGCATGCGCAGGCGCTGGGCGGCGGTGGCCAGGCGCAGGCGCTGGCCCGACCAACCCTCGAGCCCGGCGTCGCCGACGAAGGCCGGGGCGTCGAGCCTGGCGATGAAGTCGGCGTCCTGGCTGGCCACGAACACGCCCCGCCCGCCGGGCAGGCCGACGATGACGGGGACCGGGGCGTCCATGACCACGTCGAAGCCGTCGGTGGCGTCGACCACGATCGGCAAGCCGGTCTCGCGCTGGAAGGCGGCCCAGGCGGTCATGTCCGGGGCGCGGCCGAAGGCGCAGGTGGGGACGATGGCCTCGATCGGCGGCGGGGCCTCGCCCAGGCGCTCGCGCAGGTGGGCCGGATCGAACATCCAGCTGCAGGGATCCACGTCGACCAGCCAGGGCCGCAGGCCGGCGCCGGCGATGGCCTCCAGGGTGGCGGCCGAGGCCAGGGCCGGAACGATGCAGACGCCGCCGCGCCGCACGCCCGAGGCGACCAGGGCGGCGATCAGGGCGGCGACCCGGGTGGAGACGGCGCGGACGGCGGTGGGACGGTCGAAGCGGTCGGCCAGCCGAGCGTCGAGGCCTTGCGTCAGGCCCTGTCGAAGCACCTTCTCCACGGCCGCGAAGTCCAGCGGGACGCCAGCGGCGGCGAGGGCCGCCTCGGCCTTGGCCTGCTTGCGGGCTTCCGTCGACACCTTGGGGAGAGCTTGCATCACACGTCGCTTCCGAACAATCCGGCTCCGTCACACCACGGCGCCGTTATGGTTAAGAGAACGTATCGAGTGACTCGCCGCCCCCGGATGCGGCGCGCCGTCGCGGCAAAAATGTGGCGGGAATCTTCGACCTAGGCAGAAGCCGTCCATCCATCGCGCAGGTCGCGCTTCAGGACCTTGCCGATATGGCTGCGGGGCAGGGATTCCACCAGTTTCAGGTCGACCAGCCGCTGGGTCTTACCCAGGCGAGCATTGACCCATGACCTCAACCCGTCCGCGTCAATTCGCGCATCGGGCTTGAGCGCCACGAAGGCCACCGGCGATTCGCCCCAGGCGTCGGACGGCACGCCGACCACCGCCGCCTCGATCACCTCGGGGTGCTGGACGATCTGCGCCTCGATGTCGCTGGGATAGATGTTGAAGCCGCCGCTGATGATCATGTCCTTCTTGCGATCCATCAGGGTGAGGAAGCCGTCCTCGTCGAACCGGCCGACATCGCCGGTGCGGATGAAGCTCAGCCCCTCGGGCGAGATCCAGGTCGCCTCGGCGGTCTTGCCGGGCTGGCCGTGATAGCCGTTCATCATGCCCGCCGAGCGGCCGACGATCTCGCCGACCACGCCCGGCCCCACCTCGACGCCGTCCTCGTCGATCAGCCGGATGTCGTGGCCGGGCGCGGGGCGGCCCACCGTGTGCAGCTTGTCCGGATGCTCGTGGGCCATCAGGATGCAGGTTCCCCCGCCCTCGGTCATGCCGAAGTATTCGACCAGGCCGCCCGGCCAGCGGGCCAGGACCTGCGCCTTCAGCTCGGCCGCGAACGGGGCGCTGGTGCAGAACTTCAGCTCCGTCGACGACAGGTCGAAGTCGCCGAAGTCGGGCCGGTCCATCAGCCGGCGGTACTGCACCGGCACCAGCATGGTGTGGGTCATGCGATGTCGCTGGGCCAGTTCGAGATAGCGGCCGGCGTCGAACTTCTTCATCAGCACCACCGTCCCGCCGCCCGCCAGGGTGGGGAAGAAGCAGACCAGGGTGGTGTTGGAATAGAGCGGCGTCGACAGCAGGGTCACCGCCTCGGGCCCATAGCCCACCGCGTCGCCGCGGAACACGTGCTTCCAGCGCATGCCGTGCGACTGGACGATGCCCTTGGGCGCGCCGGTTGTGCCGCTGGAATAGATGATGTTGAACGGGTCGTCGGGCTCGATCGTCACGGGGGCCGGGACGGCGCCGGCCGGGGCCAGCCAGGCGTCGAAGGCCTCGGCGAAGTCGGCGCCGTCCAGGGCGACGTGGCGGGCCGCGATCGGCGCGGGCCCTTGCGCCTCCGCCACGCCGGCGTCCAGGAAGACCAGCCGCGCGCCGCAGTCGGCGACCATGCCGGCGATGGCCTCGGGCGTCGAGGACGGGGCCAGGGGCGCGACCGCGACGCCGGCCCGCAGGGCGCCCAGGAACAGGGCCGCGTAGGGGATCGACGACAGGGCGCAGACGGCGACGGCCTCGCCTTGCCTGACCCCGTCGCGCTGCAGGGCGGCGGCGACGCGGTCGGCCAGAGCGTCGAACTGGGCGTAGGTCACCGCCTCGCCGGTTTCCAGGATCACGGCCGGATGATCGGGAGCCTCCATCGTCCGCCGCCGCAGGATGTCGCCCATCACGCCATAGTCGGCGGTCATCATGTCGGCGATGGTGGTCATGGTCGTCTCACCCCAAAGCAACTGAAGTGCGGCAGGCCCCCTCCGGCCCTCCGGGCCACCTCCCCCAGAGGGGGAGGGTCCAGGCCCGCGCCGAGCAGATGCTCCCCCTCTGGGGGAGCTGTCGCGGAGCGACTGAGGGGGCGCCGCCTCAAGCGTCCCTGAACCCCTTGCCCTCGGCGACCAGCCGTTCCAGCAGGGCCGACGGCTTGAAGTCGTCGCCGTGCTTTTCCTGGAACGCCTTCATTCCGGCCAGCACCTTGTCCAGGCCCACCAGCTCGCCCCAGAACATCGGGCCGCCGGTATAGACCGGCCAGCCGTAGCCGTTGATCCAGACCGTATCGATGTCGGAGGCCCGGATGGCCTTGCCCTCCTCCAGGATCCTGGCGCCCTCGTTGACCATCGGATAGAGGCACCGCTCCAGGATCTCCTGGTCGCTGATCTCGCGCCGCTGGATCTGATGCTTCTCGGCGAAGTCCAGGATCACCTGCTCGACCACCGGCGAGGGCTTGGCGACGCGGTTCTCGTCGTAGTCGTAGAAGCCCTTGCCGTTCTTCTGGCCGCGGCGATCCATCTCGCACAGCACCTCGCGGACGGTGGACGAACTGGTCTTGGCCGGGTCCCAGCCGATGTCGAGGCCGGCCAGGTCGCTCATCGCGAATGGCCCCATCGGCAGGCCGAAGTCGTAGAGCACGCGGTCAACGTCCCAGGGCATGGCCCCTTCCAGGATCAGGCTGGTGGCCTCGCGCTGGCGCTGGGCCAGCATGCGGTTGCCCACGAAGCCGTGGCAGCTGCCGACCAGCACCGCGACCTTGCCGATCTTCTTGCCGATCTGCATCGACGTGGCGATCACCGACTTGCCGGTCTTCTCGCCGCGCACGATCTCCAGCAGCCGCATGACGTTGGCCGGCGAGAAGAAGTGCAGCCCGATCACGCTTTCGGGCCGGGAGGTCGCGGCCGCGATCACGTCGATGTCGAGGTAGGAGGTGTTGGAGGCCAGGATCGCGCCGGGCTTGGCGATCTTGTCCAGCTTGCCGAACACCTCCTGCTTGATCTCCATCAGCTCGAAGACCGCCTCGATGATCAGGTCGCAGTCGGCCAGGTCCTCGAGGTTCATCGAGGGGGTCAGCAGCGCCATGCGCTTTTCGACGTCGTCCTGGGTCAGCCGGCCCTTCTTGGCGGTGTTCTCGTAGTTCTTGCGAATCACCCCGACCCCGCGATCCAGGTTCTCCGCCTTGGCCTCGATGATCGTCACCGGGACGCCGGCGTTGAGGAAGTTCATCGAGATGCCGCCGCCCATGGTGCCGGCCCCGATGACGCCCACCTTCCTGACCGGGAGGATCGGGGTGTCGTCCGGCACGTCGGGAATCTTGGCGGCCTGGCGTTCGGCGAAGAACACATGGCGCTGGGCGGCCGACTGGCTGCCGGTCATCAGCTCCATGAACAGCCGCCGCTCTTCCTTCAGCCCCTCGTCGAACGGCAGGTTCACCGCCGCTTCGATGCACTGGATGTTGTACTCGGGGGCCTTGAAGCCACGGAACTTGCGGGCGTTGGCCTTGCGGAATTCACTGAAGATCTCGGGCTGGCCGCGCGCCGCCTCGACCTTGGCGTTCTGGTCGCGGATGCGGGTCAGGGGCTTGTCCTCGGCCAGCACCATGCGGGCGAAGGCGATGGCCCCGTCGCGCAGCGCGCCCTCCTCGACCAGGCTGTCGAACAGGCCCATGGCCAGGGCGGCCTTGGCCGGCACGTGCTGGCCGGTGGTCACCATCTCCAGCGCCTTCTCGACGCCGACGACGCGCGGCAGGCGCTGGGTGCCGCCGGCCCCGGGCAGGAGGCCGATGTTCACCTCCGGCAGGCCCGCCTTGGCCGACGGGACGGCGACGCGGTAGTGCGCCACCAGCGCCACCTCCAGCCCGCCGCCCAGCACCGTGCCGTGGATCGCGGCGACGACGGGCTTGGGCGCGTTCTCGATGACCTCCTGCACCTCCTGCAGCGAGGGACCGGTCATGGCCTTGCCGAACTCGGTGATGTCGGCGCCGGCGATGAAGGTCTTGCCCTCGCAGATCAGCACGATCGCCTTGACCGCCGGATCGGCGATCGCCTGCTCGAACGCGCCCTTCAGCCCTTCGCGCACAGCCGCCGACAGGGCGTTGACCGGGGGCGAGTTGAGCGTGACGACCCCGATGTCGCCTTCGACGGTCAGATCCGTGACGTTGTTGATCGCGGCCATGGCTTGCTTCACCCCTGAGATTGGCGTTCTTGAGTTTGAACGGTTGTTTGAAGCAACCCTGCACGACCCGTCGCCGAAGTCCAGGGGTCCGTCGCGTCGCCGGACATCTGGGCGTGGCCGCGGCCTCGCCAAGCGGCTTCGAAGCGCCAGCATGGCGAGCCTCGAAAGACGCGCGAATGCTCTAGGTTCTGTGGACCATTAGGCGTTAGGCGTCGCGGCCGCGCCCTCGTCCTTCGACAGGCTCAGGATGAGGGCTACTGGTAAGGCGGTTGAGTAGAATTCCTCATCCTGAGCTTGTCGAAGGACGAGGAATTCGGCCCAAGACCGTCAACTGTCCACAGATCCTAGGCGTTGCTCTCCGTCAGAGCCGCATAGACCAGCGTCCGCAACTCGCGCCGGATCGGATAGGTGCTGGACGGGATCAGCTGGGTCATGAACACCACCGCCAGGTCCTCGACGGGGTCGATCCAGAAGGCGGTCGAGGCCATGCCGCCCCAGGAATATTCGCCCAGTGAACCCAGGTTCCGGGTCCGCGCCTGGTCCACCGTCACGGCGAAGCCCAGGCCGAAGCCCAGGCCCTCGAACACCGTTTCGCTGAACAGCGACCTGGACATCTCCGTCAGCTCCCGCCCGCCCGGCAGGTGATTCATGGTCATCAGCCTGAGGGTCTTGGGGCTGACGATCCGCGCCCCGTCCAGCTCGCCGCCGTTCAGCAGCATGCGGCAGAAGCGCATATAGTCGTCGGCGGTCGAGACCAGCCCGCCGCCGCCGGACTTCACCGGCGGGTCGGACAGGTAGCGACTGGTGACCGGGTCGTCCTGCAGCACCACCTGGCCCTTCGGATTGAGCGTATAGCAGGCCGTGAAGCGATGGCGCTGGTCGTCGGGCACGAAGAAGCCGGTGTCGACCATCTTCAACGGGTCGAAGACGCGCTCCTTCAGGAACTGGTCGAACGGCTGGCCGGAGATCACCTGGACCAGGTAGCCGAGCACGTCGGTGGCCACCGAATAGTTCCAGGCCTCGCCCGGCGAGAACTCCAGCGGCACGGTTCCCAAGGCTTCGACGAAGGCCTCCAGCCCGCCTTCGCTGTCGACCCCGTCCAGCTTCAGCTTGCGATAGGCCGCGTCGACGTTGGAACGCTGCTGGAAGCCGTAGGTCAGGCCGGCGGTGTGGCGCAGCAGGTCCAGGACCCGCATCGGCTGGTCGACCGGCCGGGTCAGAAAGGCGCCCGCCACGCCGGCCTGGAACACGCCCAGCGTCTTCCACGACGGGATGAACCGGTGCACCGGATCGTCCAGCGCGACCTTGCCCTCCTCGACCAGCATCATGAAGGCGATCGAGGTGATCGGCTTGGTCATCGAATAGATGCGGAACAGGCTGTCGGCCTTCAGCGGCAGCCCGCGCTCCCTGTCCGCCGCGCCCAGGATCGTCGTGTGGGCCAATTGGCCGCGACGCCACACCTGGACCAGGGCGCAGGGCAGTTTTCCGGGTGCGACATAGCGCTCCTGGATGAAGGCGTCGATGCGCTTCAGTCTGTCCGACGACAGACCCACGGCTTCGGGCGTGCTCAAGGTTAGTCCTCCTGCGGCCGCTCGGGAGGAGTCGGCGTCGTGTTCTTGGCGCGGATCGAAGAGGCGGTACGTTGCAACGCGTCCTTTACCTGATCATGCGCATATCGATTGAAAACTAGGGAACGGCGATGGGCAAGCACTTGCGCGACAAGCCGTTCGGGGACCCCATGGCGTCCAGCATAGAACAGGCGGCCGCCGACTGGTTCTTCGAAAGCAGCCTCGACATGTTCGTGGTGCTGGAGGACGACGCGATCCTCCGCGTCAATCCGGCCTGGACCCGGCTGACCGGCTGGGCGCCCGAGGACACCCTGGGCCGGCCCATCCGCGACTTCTTCCACCTGCACGACACCGACACCCTTCGCGGCGTCGGCGCGACCCTGCGCGAGCAGGGCGAGGCCCGCTCCGAGCATCGCCTGGCCCGCAAGGGCGGGGGCTGGCTGTGGGTCCGCTCGCAATCCAAGCTGCTGCCCGAGGCGTTCGGACGCGACGCCCTGGTCATCGTGTTCCAGGACTTCACCGAGGACCGCGCCCGACGGATCGAGCGCCAGCAGTCCGAGCGCGCCAACGAGCTGCTGCGCAACGCCGCCGGCGTCTATGTCTGGCGGTTCGACCCGCGCAAGGGGGTCTATGTCTTCGAGCAGGACGTCCCCACCCTGTCCTCGCCCCAGGGCGGCGTGCGGACCATGACCATGGGCGAGATGACCGCCTCGGTCCATGTCGACGACCGGCAGATGGTGTGGGAGGCGTTCAGCCAGACCCTGGCCACCGGCGACCATCACCTGCTGACCTATCGCTATTTCGACCCGGCCAACCGGACCTGGGTGTGGATGCGCTCCGCCTGGCGTGGGGTGCGAGGGGCCAACGCCAGGGCCTGGGACGTGATCGGCATCAGCCAGGACGTCACCGAACTGGTCGCCACCCGCGACGCCGCGCTCGAGGCGGCCGAGGCCAAGTCCCAGTTCCTGGCCAATATGAGCCACGAGATCCGCACCCCGATGAACGGGGTGCTGGGGGTCATGCACCTGCTCAAGCGCGAGACGCTCTCGGCCGACGGCCGCCAGCTGCTGACCGAGGCGCTGGCCTGCGGGGCCATGCTGTCGGAACTGCTCAACGACATCGTCGACTTCTCGAAGATCGAGGCCGGCAAGCTGGAGATGCATGCCGAGCCGATCGATCCGGCCGCCGTGCTGCGCAGCGTCGCCGACCTGCTGCGGCCCCAGGCCACGCAGAAGGGCCTGACCCTGACGGTCTCGGTCGATCCCGGGATCGGCTGGGTCGGCGCGGACCCTCTGCGGCTGCGCCAGGGACTGTTCAACCTGCTGGGCAACGCCGTGAAGTTCACCCTGGAAGGCGGCGTCCAGGCGCGCCTGACCCGCGCGGACCGGCCGGGCGAGCGGCGCCTGCGCTTCGAGATCCAGGACACCGGCGTCGGCATCGACCAGGCCACGGCCGACGGCCTGTTCCAGCGCTTCAGCCAGGCCGACGGCTCGACCACGCGCCGCTTCGGCGGGGCCGGCCTGGGGCTGGCCATCACCCGGCGCCTGGCGATCCTGATGGGCGGCGACATCGGCTTTTCCAGCCCGCCGGAGGGCGGTTCGCTGTTCTGGCTGGAGATCGCGGCCCCGCCCGCCTCGGAGGCGGCCGCGCCCGCCGAAGAGGCCGACACCGCGCTGCTGGCCGGCGTGCGCGTGCTGATCGTCGAGGACAACCCCACCAATCGCCTGATCGCCGGCCGGCTGCTGCAGGCGATGGGCGCGCGGGTCGAGACCGCCGACGACGGCGCCCAGGGCGTCGAGGCCGTCGAGCGCGCCGCGCCCGGCTTCGACCTGATCTTCATGGACATCCAGATGCCGGGCATGGACGGCGTCGAGGCCGCCCGACGCATCCGCGGCCTGGGCGGCGAGGCGGGCGCGACCCCGATCATCGCCATGACCGCCAACGCTCTGGCGCACCAGCGGGCGTCCTATGTCGCCGCCGGCATGAACGGCGCGGTGGCCAAGCCCCTGTCGCCCGCCGCCCTGGTCCAGGCGATCGCCGCCGTGCTGGGCCCGTCGGCGGATACGGGTTCCGAGCCGGCGGCCCGGGCGTTCTAGGCCTTCGAACCACGTCGCCGCCTCAATCCCGCAACACAGCTGCAAGATTCCGGGCGCACGAAAGCGGCGCCGAAGCGGGTCGCGCGCCTTGTCGCGAAGACCGGGCTTCCTAAATCTGGACTCGCGGGTCCAAGGGCGCTGCGCGAGACCGCGGACAAGGGGGCGACAGATGGACGACGGCCGGATCGCAAGCCCCGCCACCGAGCGGTACGCCAAGAAGAAAGAGGCGATCCTCGCCGCGGCCACGGCGATCCTGAACCGGCAGGGCGTCAAGGGCATGACCCTGGCCGACGTCGCCGCCAAGGTCGGGCTGATCACCACCAGCGTCACCTATTACTACCGCAAGAAGGACGATCTGGCGGCCGCCTGCTTCATGCGCGGCCTGGAGCGCTTCGACGCCCTGGTCGGCGAGGCCGCCAAGGCGCCGGACGCGCCCAGCCGCCTGCTGGCCTTCCTGGACCTGTATCTCGACCTGAACCGCCAGGTGCGCCTGGGCGAGGCCGCGCCCCTGACCAGCTTCACCGAGATGCGGGCCCTGAAGGAGCCGCTGCGCGGTTCGGTGCAGGGCGCGTTCAACGACCTGTTCCGCCGGGTGCGCGGCTTCTTCGAGGGCCCGGAGTTCGACCACCTCGACAAGCGCGACCGCAACGCCCGCACGCACCTGCTGCTGGAGCAGGTGTTCTGGTCGGGCTCGTGGCTGCGCCGCTACGACGTCGAGGACTATGGCCGCGTGCGCGACAAGATGTACGACATCCTGGTCCATGGCCTGGCCCCGAAGGGCGCCGACGCCGGCGCGTCCTGGGCCCCGCTGGCCCTGCCCGACCCGACGCCGCGGTCGCCCGACGGCCAGGAATGGCGCGAGACCTTCCTGGTCGCCGCCACCCGGCTGATCAACCAGCGCGGCTATCGCGGGGCCTCGGTCGAGGACATCTCGGCCCAGCTGAACGTCACCAAGGGCTCGTTCTACCACCACCACGAGGACAAGGACGCCCTGGTGGTCGAGTGCTTCGAGCGCACCTTCGCCGTCACCCGCAAGGCCCAGGCCGACGCCCGCGCCCTGGCCGGGGACAGCTGGGAGCAGCTGTCGTCGGCGACGGCGGCGCTGGTCGCCTACCAGCTGTCGGACCACGGCCCGCTGCTGCGCGCCTCGTCGATGGGGGCCCTGCCGATCGAGATCCGCCACGAGATGGCCCAGGGCTACAACCGCGGCTCCGAGCGTTTCGCGGCGATCATCTCCGACGGCGTGGCCGAGGGCTCGATCCGGGCGGTCGATCCGATGATCGCGGCCCACATGATCAACTCGATGCTCAACGCCGCCGCCTCCTTGGGGGTCTGGGTCCCTGGCCTGGAGCGCGACGAAGCCGCCAGGCTGTTCGCCCGGCCGCTGCTGACGGGCCTGTTTTCGCGGTAGAGCGTGGCAGCCGAAAGTGTGAGCGGTTTCGGCGCGTGCCACGCTCTAAAAAGGCTCTAACGGCTCGCCAAAAATAATCGTCGCGCCATGTCGCAAGGCGCGCCTCTGGTTCGTCATTCCCAGGCAGGCCAAAGCGCGGACGTTCGCAAGGACCCGCCATCAACCGCCGGTGGGAAAATTGCGATGACGCCCTGCCCTTTCATCTCGGCGCCTCCATACCCAATTGAACGAACGTTGATCGGTCACCGGGGTCGGGCGGCCGTTGGTCTTTGGGGATCGGCCATGAGCCTTCTGGTGGTCGAGCGCACGGCGGGCGCTTCGAGGGCCTTGGCCATATCGCTAAGCGATTTGACTATTAAATCACTTAACAATATGGATCACCGCCATGTCAGGAAGCGATCCCCCTTGCGGACCCGGAGCGTGGCGCGGGCCGCCCACGCCCAGCGACCCGATCGCCCAGCGCCTGAAGACCATCTCGATGCTGACGCGCCAGATCGGTCGCAAGATCGGCGAGAGCCTGGGCGTCAACGTCACCGACATGGCCGCCCTGGAGCATCTGCTGAACAACGGCGCGATGACCCCCGGCCAGCTGGCCGCGCACCTGAAGGTGACCACGGCCGCCGCCACCCAGATCGTCGATCGCCTGGAGCGAGCCGGCCACGTCGCCCGCGAGCGGCGGACCACCGACCGGCGCAAGATCTGCGTCATGCCCGTGCCGGCCTCCCTGGATCGGGCCTTCGAACGGCTGGCGCCGATGATCGACGGGCTGGACGGGGTCATCGCCGGCCTGTCGCCGGCCGAGCGCCAGGTCATAGAGCGCTTCCTGGACCAGGTCGTCGACATCTACGCGACCGTCGCCGGTCGTCCCGCCTCCCCATTGAAATAGATTCGGCCGCCTTCCCTTCGGCCACGCCTGCAGGTGAATGTTGATGAGTGAAGTCATGACCGGAGAGCGCCAGCGCCCACGGCCATCCCGATCCGGGGCCTCCCTCCTGGCCCTGGGCCTGGGCCTGGGCCTGGGCCTGGCGAGCCTGGCCGTGGCCGGCTGCGTGAACACCCCGCGCCCGACGCCCGACACCCGCCTGCCGGCCGCCTACGAGGCGCCCGCCGGCGCGGCCCAGGCGGACCTGGACCACTGGTGGACCAGCTTCAACGATCCGCAGCTGACCAGCCTGATCGAGACGGCGCTGGAGAAGGCCCCCGACGCCCGAACCGCCGCCGCGGTGCTGGACGAGGCCCGCGCCGTCCGCAAGGGCCAGGTGCGCCAGATCTGGATCCCCGGCACGCCCCTGACCGGCAGCGCCAGCAAGACCCACACCGACATCCTCGACAACAGCGGCGCCGCCGGCTTCACCCAGGGCGGAAACAGCGAGAGCTACGCCGCCAATTTCGACGTGTCGTGGGAGCTGGACCTGTTCGGCCGCAAGCGCGCGGGCCTGGGCGTGGTCAACAACGACTTCGCCGCCGCCCGCTTCGCCTACGAGGGCGCCCGCGCCTCGCTGGCCGCCAATGTCGCCCAGTCCTATTTCGAGGCCCGCGGCCTGGCGGTGCAACTGGACGACGCCCGCCAGACCGAGCGCATCAACACCTCGCTGCGCGACTTCGCGGTCAAGAAGGCCAAGGCCGGCCTGATCGCCACCTCGGAAGCCGACCGCGCCGAGGCCGACCTGGCCGACACCCAGGCCCGCGCCGCCAACCTGGAGGCCCAGCTGGGCGCGGCGCGCCGCAGCCTGCTGATCCTGGTCGGGCGCGGGATCGACCCGCTGGCCAGCCTGCCGGTCGACGCCAGGCTGGACCTGGCCCCGCCCGTGCCCGCCGCCATCCCCGGCGACCTGCTGGGCCGGCGTCCGGACGTGCGCGAGGCCCAGGCCCGCCTGGCCTCGGCCTCCGGGACGCTGAAGGTCAACGAGCTGGCCCTGCTGCCGACCTTCAACATCACCCCCGGCGTCGGCCTGACCAAGAGCGTCCAGCCGTCGTTCCCGTTCGCCGGCGGCGGCGGCGGCAAGACCTCGACCACCAGCGCGGCCTGGACCATCGGGGCCGATGTCTCGATCCCGGTGCTGAACATCCCGGCCTTGCTGGCCGACATCGACGCCCAGGACGCCCGCACCCGCCAGGCCGCCATCGCCTTCGAGAAGGCCGTGCAGACCGCCTATGGCGAGGCCGAAAACGCCATGCTGCAACTGGCGGCCGACCAGCGCCGGGTCGACCTGCTGACCGCCGGCGAGGCCCGCGCCCAGCGGGCCTACGAGGCCAACCGCAAGGGCTATGGCCTGGGCCTGATCGACCTGACCACCACCCTGCAGGCCGAACAGTCCTGGCGCGCCTCGCGCTCGGCCCTGACCGGCGCGCGCACCGACGCCCTGCTGCACGCCGTCCAGACCTACAAGGCGCTGGGCGGCGGCTGGTCGCCGGCCGCCACCCAAGTTTCCTCGAAATGAGACCCTCTCCCATGACGACCCGCACCGCGCTCGCCGCCATGATCCTGATCACCGCGACAGGCCTGACCGCCTGCGGCGACAAGAAGGACAAACCCGCCTCCCAGCCGGCCGCCGCCCAGGCCCGCACCGTCAGCGTCGGCTCCGTCGAGACCCGGCCGCTGGGCGGCGGGGTCGAGGCCTCGGGCCAACTGGTCTCGCGCGAGGAAGCCGCCGTCGGCTCCGAGCTCAGCGGCTACCGCGTGGCCCGTCTCTATGCCGACGAGGGCGACTGGGTCCGGGCCGGCCAGCCCCTGGCCCAGCTGGACGCCACCCTGCTGCGCGCCCAGGTCGACCAGCAGGCGGCCCTGACCGCCCAGGCCCAGGCCGAGGCCAAGCGCGTGGCTGGCCTCGACGGCCAGGGCGTGCTCAGCCAGGAGCAGATCGAGACCCGCCGCTATACCGCCAAGGCCCAGGAGGCGGCGCTGAACGAGCTGCGCACCCGGGTCTCGCGGATGACCATCACCGCCCCGGTCAGCGGCCGGGTCCTGCAGCGCGGCGTCCAGCCGGGCCAGATCGCCGGCGGCGGGACCACGCCGTGGTTCACCATCGCCCGCGACGGCCTGGTCGAGCTGGACGCCGAGGTCAACGAGGCCGACCTCGCCGGCATCCGCCCCGGCCAGCCGGTCCAGGTCAGCCTGCCCGGCGGCCAGTCGGCGCCGGCCGTCGTGCGCCTGGTCAGCCCGCGGGTCGACAGCAACAGCCGCCTGGGCAAGGTGCGGGTGCGCCTGCCCGTCCGCCCCGACCTGCGCCCCGGCGGCTTCGGTCGCGCCACCTTCGGCGCCTCGGGCGCACCGGTCACCGCCATTCCGGAGGCCGCGATCCGCTACGAGGCCGACGGCCTCTATGTGATGACCGTCGACGGCGCCAACCGCGCCCACCAGACACCGGTGAAGATCGGCCAGAAGGGCGGCGGCTGGGCCCAGATCGTCCAGGGCCCGCCGGCCGGAACCCGCATCGTGCTCGGCGGCGCCTCGTTCGTCACCGACGGCGACGTGATCCGCCCCTCCGCCACCCAGCAGGCGGCCCGCTGATGGCTACCGAACACAAGACTGGCGAACACAAGACGGGCGAACTCCGCATTTCCGCCTGGGCGATCAAGAACCCGATTCCCGTCGCGGTCCTGTTCATCGCCCTGATCATCGCCGGGATCGGCTGCTACCTGGGCCTGCCCATCAAGCAGTTCCCCAATGTCGAGTTCCCCGCCGTGACCGTGACGGTCACCCAGAGCGGCGCCGCGCCCGGCGAGATGGAGACCCAGGTCACCCGCCCCATCGAGGACGCGGTGGCCAGCATCTCCAACGTCAAGACCATCCGCTCGTCGGTGGTCCAGGGCGCCTCGACCACCACCATCGAGTTCAACCTCGGCGAGGACCTGCAGAAGGTCACCGACGAGGTGCGCTCCAAGGTCGACCAGACCCGCGCCGTCCTGCCCCGGGAGGTGGACGAGCCGATCGTCCAGCGCCTGGAGATCACCAGCGCCCCGATCATCACCTACGCCGTCTCGGCCCCGAACATGAGCGCCACCGAGCTGTCGTGGTTCATCGACGACAGCGTCACCCGCGCCCTGCAGGGCGAAAAGGGCGTGGCCCAGGTGGCCCGGGTCGGCGGCGTCGATCGCGAGATCAACGTCATCATCGACCCCGACCGCATGGCCAGCTTCGGCGTTACCGCCCCGCAGCTGAACCAGGCCCTGGCCAGCTTCAGCGTCGACGCCCCCGGCGGCCGCGCCAAGATCGGCGGCCGCGAGCAGACCCTGCGCGTCCTGGGCGCGGCCACCACGGTCGAGCAACTGCGCGCCATCACCATCCCGGTGTCCGGCGGCCGCTACGTCAAGCTGACCGACGTGGCCCAGGTCGGCCAGGGCGCCGAGGAAGAGCGCGGCTTCGCCCGGCTCGACGGCAAGCCCGTCGTCGCCTTCCAGGTGATGAAGACCCGCGACTCCAGCGACGTCGCCGTCGAGGACAACGTCAAGAAGGCGGTCGAGGTCCTGCAGGCCAAGCAGCCGGGCGTGACGTTCGTGAAGATCTTCTCGACCGTCGACGAGACCCGCGCCAGCTTCGCGGCCACCGAGCACACCCTGCTGGAAGGCATGCTGCTGGCCTCGCTGGTGGTGTTCCTGTTCCTGCGCGAGTGGCGCGCCACCCTGATCACCGCCATCGCCATGCCGGTGTCGCTGATCCCCACCTTCGCCTTCATGGCGATCATGGGCTTCTCGCTGAATGTCGTGACCCTGCTGGCCCTGACCCTGGTCATCGGCATCCTGGTCGACGACGCCGTGGTCGAGATCGAGAATATCGAGAAACGCGTCTCACGGGGACAGAGGCCGTTCCAGGCGGCCATGGAAGGCGCGGACTCCATCGGCCTGGCGGTGGTGGCCACCACCTTCACCATCGTGGCGGTGTTCGTGCCGGTGTCCTACATGCCCGGCACGCCCGGCCAGTTCTTCAAGGAATTCGGCCTGACCGTCGCCGTGGCCGTGCTGTTCTCGCTGGTCGTCGCCCGCCTGCTGACGCCCCTGCTGGCCGCCTATTTCCTCAAGCCGTCCAAGGACCCGCACCCGCGGCGCGAGTTCGAGGGCTTCTATCGCGGCGTGCTGGACTGGTCGCTGGACCACCGCTTCCTCAGCATCGTCATCGGCACCCTGATCCTAATCGGCTCGTTCGCCCTGGCCGCCTTCATTCCCACGGCCTTCCAGCCGGCCGGCAACGCCAACTACTATTACCTGAAGGTCCAGGGGCCGCCGGGCGCGACCACGGCCGACATGGAGCGCACCGTCCAGTCGGTGACCGCCATGTTCCGCAAGCGCCCCGAGACCGCCCACGTCTTCGCCCAGGTCGGGTCGAACATCGGCAGCGGCTGGGGCGGCCAGAGCGGCGCCGACCTGCGCGACGCCACCATCACCATCGTGCTGAACGGCAAGCGCGACCTGACGGTGACGCAGATCAAGCAGGCGGTGCGCAACGGCCTGCACGACATCCCCGACGCCCGCGTCAACCTGCTGGGCGACTGGGGCACATCCGAGGTCCAGACCATCCTGATCTCCGACGACGGCCCGCTGCTGGAGCGCACCGCCGCCCGGATCGAACGCGAGATGCAGAAGCTCTCGACGGTGGCCGATCCGCGGCCGTCCTCGCCGCCCAGCGGTCCGGAGATCGTCATCCGGCCCAAGCCCGACGAGGCCGCGCGCCTGGGCGTCAATGCCGCCGACATCGCCGCCATCGCCCGGGTGGCCACGGTCGGCGACATCGACGCCAATGTCGCCAAGATGACCCAGGGCGAGCGGCGGATCCCGATCCGCGTGCGCCTGCCGGCCGAGACCCGCGCCGACCTCGACGCCCTGGGCGCCCTGCGCATCCCCACGGCCAGCGGCGGCACGACCCGGCTCGACACCGTGGCCGACCTGTCGTTCCAGGCCGGCCCGGCCAAGATCGACCGCTTCGCCCGCAAGCGCCAGGTGACCATCGAGGCCGACCTGGCCAACGGCGCCCAGCTGGGCCAGGCCATGGCCGACGTGGGCAAGCTGCCGACCATGAAGAACCTGCCTCCCAGCGTCGGCCCGGCCACGGCCGGCGACCAGGAGGCGTTCGTCGAGCTGTTCACCGGCTTCGCCATCGCCCTGCTCTCGGCGGTCGGCCTGGTGTTCGGCGTGCTGGTGCTGCTGTTCCGCAGCTTCTTCAAGCCGATCACCATCCTGTCGGCCCTGCCCCTGGCGATCGGCGGGGCGTTCTTCGCCCTGCTGGTCACCGGCCAGTCGCTGTCGATGCCGTCGCTGATCGGCTTCCTGATGCTGATGGGCCTGGCGGCCAAGAACTCGATCCTGCTGGTCGAGTACGCCATCGAGCAGGAGCGGGCCGGCATGAGCCAGCGCGACGCCATCCTCGACGCCTGTCACGAGCGGGCCCGGCCGATCATCATGACCACCCTGGCGATGATGGCCGGCATGCTGCCCACCGCCCTGGGCATCGGCACCGGCTCGGAATTCCGCCAGCCGATGGCCGTGGCGGTGATCGGCGGGCTGATCACCTCGACCGTTCTGTCCCTGGTGCTGGTGCCGGTGGTCTACGAGATCGTCGACGACATCGAGCGCTGGCTGACCCCCAAGCTGTCGCGCATGACCACCCCGCGCGAGGCGAACGGGGCGACGCTGTCGCCGGTGGATCGGTTGTAGGGGCTGGACACAACCAGGAGCCCAGAAGGGTTGTCATCCCGGACAAGCCCGGCGCGAGCCGGGCGCAGATCCGGGACCGCCGAAAGCGCCGAGCTCAGGCGTCGGTCCCGGATCGGCGCGCTACGCGCTTGTCCGGGATGACAGCACGATAGGACTTTGATTTCCTTGACCCCTCGGCGATCCGATAGAGGACGCGGTCTCTAGTCCAGCAGGGAATTGACCGACGGCGCGCCGTCCGCCTTGCCGCTGATCGGCTCGCACCAGGCGAAGCGGCCGTTCAGGCCGTCGGTGCGCCGCGCGGCCAGGCCGGTCTCGTACATCTCCTGGCCCAGGTCGACGCCGTCCAGCTTGACGACCGCCAGCTGGCGATGGAACTCGTCGAACCCCGTCGCCGGCTCGACGACGATGTCGCGGGCGTCTTTGACCTTGGCCCGCACCCAGGCCAGGGTGGTCTGGGCGGCCGTGGCCTCGGCCCAGCAGCGGGCGTCGGGTATGCCCTGCGGCGCGTAGGCGTTGGCCAGGCGCACGTGCTTGCCGTCGATCACCATGGCGTCGGCGCTCAGCACCCGCACGCGATCACCCAGTCCCGGCGGCGGCGGCACCGAGGGCGGCGGGTCCGGCGTCCGCTGGCACGCCGCCAGGCCGGCGGCCGCCAGGGACAGGATGACAAGCTTGGCGCGGATCAACGGATCACCCCCGGTTTCGCCGGCAGAATAACGTGTTCTCACAGGGCCGGGAACCGCCCTAGGCCGGCGTCACCGCGCCGAACAGCTGGTCGGCGAACAGGTCCAGGGCCTTCTGCGACAGGCTGGTGTTGTTGAGGATCACCACGCTGGTCCGGGTGTCGAGGCGGTGGCCCAGCACCGAGCGGTAGCCGGCGGTGTTGCCCGTCTCCCAGCCGGCGGGATAGGGCTTGCCGTCGATCATCAGGGTGCGGACCCGACCGCCCAGGGCGTAGCTGTCGCTGGCCACCTCGATGGTCCGCAGCTGGCGTTGGGAGGCGGCCGACAGGAAGTCGGTGTCGAAGATCCGGTGCGCGGCCTTCAGCAGATCCGACGCCGTGCTGAAATAGCCGCCGGCGGCGACCATGTAGGGCTGGCGGTCATTGGGGCGGCGCACGGGCGGCGAGGCGGCGGTGTAGCCCGCGGCGGTCCGGAGGCCGGTCGCGATCTGGTCGCTGGCGTCGGTCTGGGCCAGGCCCAGCGGGGCGAGCGTGATCCGTCGCATCGCCGCCTGGAAAGGCTGGCCGGTCACCGCCTCGACGACGGCCAGCACGATGACCCAGTTGGTGAAGGCGTAGTCGAACCGCGCGCCGGGCTCGAAGCTCAGGTCGCCCTGGCAGAACCGTTTCAGGGCCTGGGCGGTGCTGAGCGGCGTCTTGGTGAGGGTCGGGTCGAGCTTGGCCGCCGGGTTGAACAGGTTGGGCACGCCGCTGGCGTTGGACATCAGCCGCCGCAGGGTGATCTTGGCGCCGGTGTCGGCGCGGTAGTCGGGCAGCCAGGCGGTGATCGGCGCGTCCAGCGACAGCTTGCCGGCTTCGATCAGCTTGAGCACCGTCACGGTGGTCAGCCATTTGGAGATCGAGGCGATACCATAGAGCGTGTCGATGGTCGCCGGCCTGCCCGCCTCGATGTCGGCCAGGCCGAAGGCGCGGGCGTAGGTCGGCTTGCCGGCCTTGCCCAGCATGACCACGCCGTTGAAGCCCTGGGCCTTGACGAAGGCGTCGACGACGGGGTTGTCGGCGCCCAGCGGCCTGGCGGCGAAAGCCGCGCCGGGCGCCAGGGCCAGGCCGGCGCCGGCCAGCAGGAGATCGCGTCGATGCAGCATGAAGGCCCCCGGCCGAGAGCCTCCTGCCGAGACCCTGACCAGGCTAGGACGCGGCGGACCGCGGGTCATCTTAAGGTCTGGTAATGCGGCGGCGCTCCCCCTCCGGCCCTTCGGGCCACCTCCCCCAGAGGGAGAGGATCTTGCGCCGTGCGAGCTGCTCCCCCTCTGGGGGAGCTGTCGGCGAAGCCGACTGAGGGGGCCTTCACCGCCTCCAAAGCAAAAGGCCCCGGAGTTTCCTCCGGGGCCTTCGCAGTCTTAGCCGAAGCTAGAAGGTCGAGAACTACTCGACGATTTTCGCGACGACGCCGGCGCCGACGGTGCGGCCGCCTTCACGGATGGCGAAGCGCAGCTTCTCTTCCATGGCGATCGGGGTGATCAGCTCGACGTCCAGCTCGGCGTTGTCGCCCGGCATGATCATTTCCACGCCTTCGCGCAGCTTGATGATCCCCGTGACGTCCGTCGTACGGAAGTAGAACTGCGGGCGGTAGTTGGTGAAGAACGGGGTGTGACGGCCGCCTTCTTCCTTGGTCAGGATGTAGGCCTCGGCCACGAACTTGGTGTGCGGGGTGATCGAACCCGGCTTGCACAGCACCTGGCCGCGCTCGACGTCTTCGCGCTTGGTGCCGCGCAGCAGCACGCCGACGTTGTCGCCCGCCTGGCCCTGGTCCAGCAGCTTGCGGAACATTTCCACGCCCGTGCAGGTCGTCTTCTGGACCGGACGGATGCCGACGATCTCGACTTCCTCGCCGACCTTGACGATGCCGCGCTCGACGCGGCCGGTCACCACCGTGCCGCGGCCCGAGATCGAGAACACGTCTTCGACCGGCATCAGGAACGGCAGGTCGACCGGACGGTCCGGCTGCGGGATGTAGGTGTCGACCGTGGTCATCAGTTCCAGGATCGACTGCTCGCCGATCACCGGGTCGCCGCCGTCGATGGCCACCTTGGCCGAGCCCTTGGTGATCGGGATGTCGTCGCCCGGGAAGTCGTACGACGAAAGCAGCTCGCGCACTTCCATCTCGACCAGTTCCAGCAGCTCGGCGTCGTCGACCAGGTCGACCTTGTTCATGTAGACGACCAGGGCCGGCACGCCGACCTGACGGGCCAGCAGGATGTGCTCGCGGGTCTGCGGCATCGGACCGTCGGCGGCCGACACCACCAGGATCGCGCCGTCCATCTGGGCCGCGCCGGTGATCATGTTCTTCACATAGTCGGCGTGGCCGGGGCAGTCGACGTGGGCGTAGTGACGGTTGGCCGTCTCATATTCCACGTGCGCGGTGTTGATGGTGATGCCGCGGGCCTTTTCTTCCGGCGCGGCGTCGATGTCGGCGTAGTTCTTCGCGGTCGCACCACCGGTCTTGGCCAGAATGATGGTGATCGCGGCCGTCAACGTCGTCTTGCCATGGTCAACGTGACCGATGGTGCCGATGTTGCAGTGCGGCTTGTTACGTTCGAACTTTTCCTTGGCCATTTTTCTCTAGCTCCGGACCCCAGAGGGGCCTGCAATTAAAAGGGATTTCTGGGGTTAGGCGAGAGGGCTCCTGGCGGAGCCCCCTCCAGTCTTCGTGTACGCTTTTTCCGAGGAAAAAGCTTACGCGTACTTCTTGATCACTTCGTCGGCGACGTGTTGCGGCACCGGCTCGTAGTGGTCGTACTGCATGGTGAACTGGGCGCGGCCTTGGCTCATGCCGCGCAGGGTGTTCACGTAGCCGAACATGTTGGCCAGCGGCACGAAGGCGTTCACCACCGTGGCGTTGCCGCGCATGTCCTGGCCCTGGATCATGCCACGGCGAGCATTCAGGTCGCCGATGACCGAACCCAGGTACTCTTCCGGGGTCACGACCTCGACGGCCATGATCGGCTCGAGCAGCTTGGGCGCGCCCTTTTCACGCAGTTCCTTGAAGGCGGCGCGCGACGCGATTTCGAACGCCAGCACGCTGGAGTCGACGTCGTGGTACTTGCCGTCCGTCAGGGTCGCCTTGAAGTCGATCAGCGGGAAGCCGGCCAGCAGGCCGTTGTCCTTGACGGACTCCAGGCCCTTCTGGACGCCGGGGATGTATTCCTTCGGCACCGCGCCGCCGACGATCGAGTTTTCGAACACGAAGCCCGAACCCGGCTCGCCCGGTTCGAAGGTGATCATGACGCGGGCGAACTGGCCCGTACCACCGGTCTGCTTCTTGTGGGTGTAGTCGATCTCGGCGCGCTTGCCGAGGGACTCGCGATAGGCCACCTGCGGCGCGCCGATGTTGGCTTCGACCTTGTAGGTCCGCTTCAGGATGTCGATCTTGATGTCCAGGTGCAGTTCGCCCATGCCCTTCAGGATCGTCTGGCCGCTCTCGAAGTCGGTCGAGACGGTGAAGGACGGATCCTCGGCGGCCAGCTTGGCCAGGGCGACGCCCAGCTTTTCCTGGTCGGCCTTGGACTTGGGCTCGACGGCGATCTCGATGACGGGCGCCGGGAATTCCATGCGCTCCAGGATCACCGGCGACTTCAGCGGATCACACAGGGTGTCGCCGGTGCGGGTTTCCTTGAGGCCGGCCAGGGCGACGATGTCGCCGGCATAGGCTTCCTTGATGTCTTCGCGGTTGTTGGAGTGCATGAGCAGCATGCGGCCGACGCGCTCGCGCTTGTCGCGCGTGGCGTTCAGCAGGCTCATGCCGGTTTCCAGCTTGCCCGAATAGATGCGGCAGAAGGTCAACGAACCGACGAAGGGGTCGTCCATGATCTTGAACGCCAGGACCGACAGGGGCTCTTCGTCCGAAGCGTGACGCACGACTTCTTCTTCGGTCTTGAAGTCGATGCCCTTGGTCGGCGGGATGTCCACCGGCGAGGGCAGGTAGTCGACGACGGCGTCCAGGAGCGTCTGCACGCCCTTGTTCTTGAAGGCCGAGCCGCAGAGGATCGGATAGAAGGCGCCGGTCAGCACGGCCTTGCGGATGCACTTCTTCAGCACGGCTTCCGAGGGCTCTTCGCCGCCCAGATAGGCTTCCATGGCTTCGTCGTCGAGTTCGACGGCCGCTTCCACCAGGTAGGCGTGGGCTTCCTTGGCCTTGTCCAGCAGGTCGGCCGGGATCTCTTCGTCGCGGAAGTTGGCGCCCAGGGCGTCGTTGTCCCAGATGACGGCCTTCATGCGGACCAGGTCGACCAGGCCGCTCAGCGAGGATTCCGAACCGATCGGGAACTGGATCGGAACGGCCTTGGCGCCCAGGCGGTCACGGATCGACTCGACCGACTTGTCGAAGTCGGCGCCGATCTTGTCCATCTTGTTGACGAAGACGATCCGCGGAACCTTGTACTTGTCGGCCTGGCGCCAGACGGTTTCCGTCTGCGGCTCGACGCCGGCGTTGCCGTCCAGGACCGTCACGGCGCCGTCGAGGACGCGCAAGCTGCGCTCGACTTCGATCGTGAAGTCGACGTGTCCGGGGGTGTCGATGATGTTGAGGCGCTTGTCTTTCCAGAAAGCGGTCGTCGCGGCCGACGTGATGGTGATGCCGCGCTCTTGTTCCTGGTCCATCCAGTCCATGGTGGCGGCGCCGTCGTGGACTTCGCCGATCTTGTGCGACTTACCCGTGTAATACAGGATCCGCTCGGTCGTCGTCGTCTTTCCGGCGTCGATGTGCGCCATGATGCCGAAGTTGCGGTAGTCTTCGATTTTATGCTGGCGGGCCATGGATCTAGCTCTGCGTGACAGCCCGACCCCAAGCTGGGGCAGGGACATTTAAACGTGCGGCGCGGGCGGTTTATCTCAAACCGCCCGCGCCTGAAAGAGTGCTGGTAAGAAAGCTTACCAGCGGTAGTGCGAGAACGCCCGGTTGGCTTCAGCCATCTTGTGGGTGTCTTCGCGCTTCTTCACCGCGGTGCCGCGGTTGTTGGAGGCGTCGAGCAGCTCACCGGCCAGCTTTTCAGTCATGGTGTTTTCGCCACGCTTGCGGGCGGCGGTCACCAGCCAGCGGATGGCGAGGGCGCGGCGACGGTCCGGACGGACTTCCACCGGCACCTGGTAGGTGGCGCCGCCGACGCGGCGCGACCGGACTTCGATCGCCGGGGCGACGTTGTCCAGGGCGGAGTGGAAGGTCTCAAGCGGACCTTGGTCCTTGCGCTTGTTTTCCAGGATGTCGAAAGCACCGTAGATGATGTTTTCGGCGACGGCTTTTTTGCCCTCGTACATCACGTAGTTCATGAACTTCGTGACGATCAGATCTCCAAACTTGGGATCCGGCAGGACTTGACGTTTCTCGGCGCGACGGCGGCGGGACATACTTCTTCTTCCTTACTTCGGACGCTTGGCGCCGTAGAGCGAACGACGCTGCTTACGATCCTTGACACCTTGGGTGTCGAGGACGCCGCGCAGGATGTGATAGCGGACGCCGGGCAAATCCTTGACGCGGCCGCCGCGGATAAGCACCACCGAGTGCTCCTGCAGGTTGTGGCCTTCGCCCGGGATGTAGCAAACGGCTTCGATGCCGGTGGTCAGACGGACCTTGGCGACCTTACGCAGAGCCGAGTTCGGCTTCTTCGGGGTCGTCGTGTAGACGCGCGTGCAAACGCCGCGACGTTGGGGGCAGCCCTTCAGGGCGGGCACCTTGTTCCGGACCGGCTTAGGCTGGCGCGGTTTGCGGATGAGCTGGTTGACGGTAGGCATTAAGTCTCTGCTCTGATGGAAGCGTGTGCCTTTCGGCCGAGGCGCTTCAGGGTCCTTGTCGTTTTTATTCCGGCTTGTCTCGGCCTCGGGTGAGGACCTGATAAACACGAAACTCGCCGGGACGCGGGCAGCGTTCCGGCGGGCTGGACCGTCGGGTAAGGGACGGGCGCTCATCAGGACGGACAGGGTCCGCCTCGAAAAGAGCGCGGAAACTACTCGCGAACGCATCCGACGTCAATGCCGAGTCAAATCGCGGGTTTGCGTCGGTTAATGGCTCCCTAACGGTCACGCTTTCGCCGTCCCGAAACCCCACTGGCGCGGGCGGTCGGTCATCCCATCTAACGTTCAGCCGCCATGGTTTCGCCACTCGAGGTGGCAAGCCTCGCGGCTCCCTGTTCCTGTCGAGCTTGTTCTTGTCCCCGTCGACGGCGCGCAAAACCCGGGTGAGAAACGGCGCCGTCCTCTGCGGGTCGCTGGTGCTGCACGCCGTGGTCCTGGCCGTCCTGGGCTGGCCGGCGGCGACACGGTTCCAGGACCGGTCGAACGACGAGGACGCCATCAGCGTCACCCTGCAACGCGACCGCGTCCCGCGCCGGCCGACGCCGGAGACGCGGGCCAGCCCCGAACGGGCCGCGGCGGCCTCGCCGGTCCAGCCGCGCGCGCCGCGCCAGGTCGCACCCTCCTGGATCCAGCCGCTGGGCGTCGCCCCCGTTCCCGGCCCGCCCGCGCCGGCCAACCGCGCCACGGGCGTCCATCCCGCGCCCCTGCCCGAAGGGCCGCGGGGCGACCTGCGCACCGCCCTGCGCGGCAGCAGCGCCGGCTGCGCCAACGCGCAGGCCGTCGGCCTCAACCGGCGTGAGCAGGAGCATTGCGACGAGACGTTCGGGGCCAAGGTCCGCAACGCGCCGGTCTATGACGCGCCGATGGACGCGGCCAAGCGGCGGGGCTTCGACGCCCAGGCGCTGAAGCAGCAGGCCGACCGCGCCTATCGCGACGCCCCGAGCGTCGGGGTGGATCACCGCAATCGCGACAATCCGGGCAAGGGCAAGGACATCCCCTGGGTGCTGGGCGCCGAGCAGGACGGGCTGGGCCGGTCGCTCTCGACCGAGCAGCAGGCGCTCAGGCGGCTGGACGATGCGCGGAAGGCCGATGCGCGTCGGAAGAGGGCCGAGCGCCAGAACGATCAGCGCTGACCGCCCCGACCCTGAAGTGGCCGACCAGGGCGGCCAGGCCCTCGACCTCGCGCACCAGGGTCAGGCTGTCGGCGGCCGAGCGGTTGACCATGGCGGCGTTCTTCTGGGTGGCCTGGTCCATGTGGCTGACGGCGATATTGACCTCCGACAGGCCCGAGGCCTGCTCGGCGGCCGAGGCGGCGATCTGGCCGATGACGCCGTCGATGGCGCCGACCTGGCCGGCGATCTTCTGCAGGGCCTCGCCCGTGCGGCCCACCAGCACGACGCCGGCCTCGACCTGGCGGGCGGAGTCGGCGATGTGGACCTTGATCTCCTTGGCGGCGTCGGCCGAGCGCTGGGCCAGGGCCCGCACTTCTTGCGCGACGACCGCGAAGCCGCGGCCGGCGTCGCCCGCGCGCGCAGCCTCGACCCCGGCGTTCAGGGCCAGCAGGTTGGTCTGGAAGGCGATCTCGTCAATGACGCCGATGATCTGGGCCACCTGGTGCGAGGAGGCCTCGATGCCGCCGATCGCCTGGATGGTCTCTTCGACCACGGTGCGCGAACGGCCGGCCTCGGCCTGGGCCTGGCTCACCGCCTCACGAGCGCCACGGGCGCCGTCGGCGGCCACGCGGACGGCGTTGGTGATCTCGGTCAGGGCGGCGGCGGCCTCTTCCAGGCTGGCGGCCTGCTGTTCGCTGCGGGCCGACAGGTCGCCGGCCGCGCCGGCGATGCCGTTGGCGCCCGAGGTCAGGCCGCCCACGGCCGAGATCACCGCGCCCATCGCCCGTTCCAGGCGCTCGACGGCCTGGTTGAAGTCGGCGCGCAGGCGCTCGTAGTCGGGCGCGAAGGCCTCGGTCAGGCGGACGGTCAGGTCGCCGGCCGACAGCCGGTCCAGGCCGTGGGCCAGGCGCGACACGACCTGGGCCTGCTGTTCGGCCTGCTGGCTGTCGCGGTCGGCCGACAGGCGGCGCTCGGCCTCGGCGGCTTCACGATGGGCCTGCGCCTGCGCCTCGATGCGGCCCTTCTCGCGGGCCTCGTCGCGGAAGGCGTGGACCGCGTCGGCCATCAGGCCGATGTCGTCGCGCCGGCCGGCGAACGGCAGGGCGACGGACAGGTCGCCGCCCATCACTCGCTTCATCGCGTCGCGCAGGTCGCGCAGGGGCGACAGCTGGCGGCGGACCATGGCCACGGAAACGGCCACGCCGGCCCCGGCCAGCACCACGCCGGCGATCGCCAGCCAGATCAGCTGGCGGTAGACCGGCTGGAAGTAGTCGGCCTTGGCCACGCCGACGAACAGGATGCCGATCACCTCGCCCGACGCATTCTTGATCGGGTCGTAGGCGACGAAATAGGGCTTGCCGAGGATCTTGGTCTCGCCCCGATAGGGCTCGCCGCGGCCGAGCACCGCGTCATGGACCGGGCCCTTGGCCAGGGACGTGCCGACCGCGCGGCTTCCGTCGGCCTTCTGCACATTGGTGGTGACCCGCGTGTCGCCCATGAACACCGTGGCCACGCCGCCGACCAGGTCCTTGACGTGATCGACCACGGCCGTGTCGCCGTTCAGCGTCTTGCCGCCCACCGTCAGCGTGTCGCCCTCGCGCGCGAAGACCGCGTCCTGGCCGCCCACCGCGTCCCAGGCCACGCGCATGCTGGCCTCCTGCTGGGCGACCGCCTGCGACTTGGCGAAGTCCAGCGAGTTCTTGCCGACGATGGCCAGCAGGGCCAGCAGCAGGGTCATGAAGGCCGCGACGACGGTCAGGCTGACCTTGGTGGAGATGTCCGAACGCATGGGGCGCCAATGTCTGGGGAAACCGATCCCGAGTTTGCACCGCAACATCTCAAGTAAGGCTTAACCTTGCGGCCGATTGATCGCTCTGACGAAACCGCGACGTTGCGCCGCACCCGCCAAGCGATCAGGCGACCGGGGTCGGCCCGGCGTTCCAGGCGGCCGTGGCCAGGGTCGTCGGCGAATAGTCGCCGAACGCCCAGCGCAGCGGCAGGGCGGCGGGGCGGCGCCAGGCGCGCTCGACCGTGAACCGCCACTGGCGCTGGACGCCTTCAGGCCAGCCGCCGGCCGGCGGCGCCCAGTCGATCTCCACCCGGCCCTGCAGGTGCAGCAGGTCGCCGGTCTCGAAATCGACGAACAGCAGGGCCGCGCGCGGGTCGAGCACCAGATTGCCCAGGGTGTTGAAGAACCGGTTGCCCCGGAAATCGGGAATGGCCAGCACCTCGCCCGCCGCCTTGACGAATCCCGGCAGGCCGCCCCGGTGCGAGATGTCGACGCCGCCGTTGTCGCCATCACTGTCGCCCCCGGCGTTGGTGGCCACGAACATCGTGTCCGCCCGGGCGATCTGGGCCAGGGCCTCGGGCGTCGGGAAGGCGATCACCTCGGCCGGCCGGGTCGCGGCCGGCCCGGTCTCCACCGCGCGGGTCTGGATGTATTGCGGGCAGTTGCCGAAGCTCTGCAGCACCTGAAGGGTCAGACCGCCATCGCCCGCCGCGCTGATCCGACCGTTGGCGCGGTTGCGACGACGGGTCGCGAAGTCCAGGCCCAGGGCGCCGAACGGCCGGCCGGCGGCGAACAGGTCGGCGCCCGGTTCTCCCGTCCGGGGCCGGGCCGCGACGGTCAGGGTCGCGGGATCCGGGCTCCTGACGAAACCGGGAGGTCCGGTCAGCACCGTGGCCACGGGCCAGCCGTCGATGTCGGTGGTGGCGATGAACAGGTAGGGCAGCAGGGCGAAGAAGTCGCGGTGCTGGTCGGGCATGAACGGCCGGATGCCGGTCGCTCCGGGCGTTCCGACGCCCGCCAGCGCCTGGGCGGCCAGCTCGCCGGCGTGGAAGGGGCCGTCCATCTCACGCCGCCGCGAAGTCGGGCATCGGCCGGAACCAGGGCTGGGCCTCGACCCGCGCCAGCCAGGCGCGCACGGCCGGATAGGGCGCAAGGTCGACGCCGCCGTCCGGGGCGTGAGCGATGTAGGAATAGCAGGCCAGGTCGGCGACGGTGACGTGCTCGGCGGCGAGATAGGCGCGGCCGACCATGTGGCCGTCCATGAAGGCCAGCATCCGGGCGGCGATGCGCGCGGCGCGGGCGGGATCGTCGGGGAAGTCGAACAGGGCGATCATCCGGGCGATGGCCGGGCCGTGCATGACCTCGCCGGCGGCGATCGACAGCCAGCGCTGGACGCGGGCGGCGGCGACCGGCTCCTGTGGCAGCCATCCGGCGTCGGGCGCGTAGCGGCGGGCCAGGTAGACCAGGATGGCGTTGCTGTCGGCCAGGGTCAGGTCGTCGTCCTGCAGCACCGGGATCTGGCCCAGCGGATTGAGCGCCAGGAAGGCGGGCGAGGCGCGGACGTCCTTGGGCGCTTCGGCGAAACGCCAGGCCAGGCCCAGGGCGTTCAGCATCAGGCCCACCCGGTGGGTGTGGCCTGACAAGGGCATACCGTGCAGGACGATGGCGGCGTCGGACATCGAAGCTCTCCCCTTAAGTGCGGAGTGGCATATTCGCCATTGCGCCGAACGAAATGAATTGAGCAAATCGGCAAGATATAATTGCGGATGTCGGAATGGATCGGCTCGACGAACTGGCCCTGCTGGTGGCGATCATCGACACCGGGTCGCTGGCCGCCGCCGGGCGCAGGCAGCGGCGCTCGCCCGCCGCCATGACCCGGGCCCTGGCGGCGCTGGAAGAGCGGATGGGCGCGCGGCTGATCGAGCGGACCACCCGCCGCCTGGCCCCGACCGAGGCCGGCCGCGACCTGGCCGAACGGGCCCGGCGGCTGCTGGCCGACTACGAGATCGCCCTCCAGGCCCCCGCCCCCGACGCGGTGCGCGGCACGCTGCGGATCACCGGCCCGACCGTGTTCGGCGGCCGTCACCTGACCCCCGTCGTGGCCGACTTCCTGGCCCAGCATCCGGGCGTCCAGGCCGACCTGACCCTGCACGACCGCAACCTCGACCTGATCGAGGGCGAGCTGCACGTGGCCCTGCGGATCGGGCCGTTGGCCGATTCCAGCCTGGTGGTCCGCAAGCTGGGCCAGGTGCGCCGGCTGGTGGTGGCCGCCCCCGACTACCTGGCCCGGCGCGGGACGCCGCTGGAGCCCGCCGACCTGGCCGGGCACGAGGTGATCCTGACCACCGTGGTCTCGGCCTCGCCGGAGTGGCGGTTCGAGAAGCAGGGCAAGGCGCGGGCCGTGCGGCTGGAGCCCCGCCTGCGGGTCAACAATGTCGAGGCGGCCCTGGCGGCGATGGTCGCGGGGCGCGGGATCGGCCGGGCGCTGTCCTACCAGGTGGCGCAGGACCTGGCGGCCGGACGGCTGGTGCGCCTGCTGCCCGACTTCGAGCCTCCGCCCCTGCCGGTGCAACTGGTCACCTTGGGCGGCCGGTTCATGCCGCCGCTGGCGCGGGCGTTTCTCGACTTCGCGGGACCGAGGCTTGAGCGGCTGGCGGTGCTGCGGGAGGGGTAGCGCCGAAGACGCCCCCTCCGTCGGCTTCGCCGACACCTCCCCCAGAGGGCGAGGATCAAAAAAGAAACGGCCCGGGATCGCTCCCGGGCCGTTCCGTTTCAGGTCTCGAAGGAAGCTTACGCCTCTTCGGCGATGACCGCGGGCAGCGGCTCCATCGCGTCTTCGCGCTGCTGGGCCAGTTGCTCGTCGCGCTTGGCGGCGACGCGCTGCAGGCTGCGCAGGTAGGAACCCGTGCCGGCGGGGATCAGGCGACCCACGATGACGTTTTCCTTCAGGCCTTCCAGGGTGTCGGTCTTGCCGTGCACCGAGGCTTCGGTCAGGACGCGGGTCGTTTCCTGGAACGACGCGGCCGAGATGAAGCTCTTGGTCTGCAGCGAGGCCTTGGTGATGCCGAGCAGCACGGGCTGCGTCGTGGCCGGACGACCGCCGCGGGCGACGGCCTTGTCCTGCTCGACGTAGAACTCGGGCTTGTCGAGGTGATCGCCCTTGATCAGACCCGTATCGCCCGGCTCGACGATCTCGACCTTCTGCAGCATCTGACGAACGATCGTCTCGATGTGCTTGTCGTTGATCGGCACGCCCTGCAGTCGGTAGACCTCCTGGATTTCGTCCACGAGGAAGTTGGCCAGGGCCTCGACGCCCAGGATGCGCAGGATGTCGTGCGGATCCGGGTTGCCGTCGATGATGTACTCGCCGCGCGTGATGTAATCGCCATCATGCACCGCGATGTGCTTGCCCTTCGGGATCAGGAACTCGACCGCTTCGGGCTGGTTGCCGTCGGCGTCGATGTCCGGCGTGATCTTGATCCGGCGCTTGTTCTTGTAATCCTTGCCGAATTCGACACGGCCATCCATTTCCGCGATGACCGCGCAGTCCTTCGGACGGCGGGCTTCGAAGAGTTCGGCGACGCGCGGCAGACCGCCGGTGATGTCCCGGGTCTTGGCGCCTTCGGTCGGGATCCGCGCGATGACCTCGCCCGGCTTGACCATGTCCCCGTCGGCGACGGACAGAATGGCGCCGACCGACATCAGGTAGCGAGCCTCGCCGCCGTTCGCCAGGCGGACGTAAGCGCCGTCTTCACCGAGCACGCCCATGGCCGGACGCAGGTCCGAGGCGCGGGCCGAGGTCCGCCAGTCGGCGATCACGCGTTGCGCGATGCCGGTGGCTTCGTCGGTTTCCTCGCGGACGGAGAAGCCGTCCACCAGGTCTTCGGCGCGGATGCGGCCCGCGACTTCGGTGATGATCGGGGTGGTGTAGGGGTCCCAATCGGCCAGGCGCTGGCCGCGCTTGACCTTGTCGCCGTCCTTGATCTTCAGGCGGGCGCCATACGGCGGCTTGTAGTTCTCGCGTTCCTTGCCGTCGACCAGGACGCTCACGGCCGTGTTGCGGCTCATGACGACCAGGGCGCCGTCCGAACCGGTCACGGTGGCGCCGGTGACGCGGACCGTACCGTCGTTGCTGCTTTCGAAGAACGACTGCTCGGCCACCTGGGCGGTGCCGCCGATGTGGAAGGTCCGCATCGTCAGCTGGGTGCCGGGCTCGCCGATGGACTGGGCGGCGATGACGCCGACCGCTTCACCGATGTTCACCGGCGTGCCGCGGGCCAGGTCGCGGCCGTAGCAGGCGCCGCAGACGCCGATCTTGGCTTCGCAGGTCAGGACCGAACGCACCTTCACCGACTGCACGGCGGCGGCCTCGATGGCGTCGGCCATGTTCTCGTCGAGATAGGTGTCGGCCGGAACCACGATCTCGCCGGTCGCCGGGTCCTTGATGTCCTCGGCCGAGAAGCGGCCCAGGACGCGGGCGCCCAGCGAGACCAGCACGTCGCCGCCCTCGACCACGGCCCGCAGGGTGATGCCCTTGGTGGTGCCGCAGTCTTCCTCGACGATGATGCAGTCCTGCGCGACGTCGACCAGACGACGGGTCAGGTAGCCGGAGTTGGCGGTCTTCAGCGCGGTGTCCGCCAGGCCCTTGCGGGCGCCGTGGGTCGAGTTGAAGTACTCCTGAACGGTCAGGCCTTCCTTGAAGTTCGAGACGATCGGGGTCTCGATGATCTCGCCGGAGGGCTTGGCCATCAGGCCGCGCATGCCGCCCAGCTGCTTCATCTGGGCTTGCGAGCCCCGGGCGCCGGAGTGGGCCATCATGTAGATGGCGTTGATTTCCTTCTCGCGGCCGTTCTCGTCCTTATGCTTCATCTGAAGCTCGGCCATCATCTCGTCGGCGACGCGGTCGGTGGCCTTGGCCCAGGCGTCGACGACCTTGTTGTACTTCTCGCCCTTGGTGATCAGGCCGTCGGCGTACTGTTGCTCGTACTCTTCGGCCAGGGTGCGGGTCTCGGCGACGATCGCCTCCTTCCGCTTGGGGATGATGATGTCGTCCTTGCCGAAGGAGATGCCGGCCTTGGCCGCTTCCTTGAAGCCCAGGCCCATGACCTGGTCGGCGAAGATCACCGTCGCCTTCTGGCCGCAGTGGCGATAGACCACGTCGATCAGATTGCCGATTTCCTTCTTGGTCAGGGCCTTCTCGATCAGCCGGTGACCGATCGCCGGGTGGCGCGGCAGCAGGGCGGCGATCTTCATGCGGCCCGGGGTGGTGTCGATCACGCGGCGACGCGCCACGCCATCGGCGTCCACTTCCGTGAAGCGCGACTTGATCTTGGCGTGCAGCGACACGACGCCGGCGTCCATGGCGGCTTCGATCTCGCCCAGGTCGGCGAAGATCTTGCCTTCACCCGGCTCGCCGTCGCGGGCGACCGACAGGTAGTACAGGCCCAGGACGATGTCCTGCGACGGCACGATGATCGGGCGACCGTTGGCGGGCGACAGGATGTTGTTGGTCGACATCATCAGGACGCGCGCTTCCAGCTGGGCCTCGAGGCTCAGCGGGACGTGCACGGCCATCTGGTCGCCGTCGAAGTCGGCGTTGAAGGCGGCGCAGACCAGCGGGTGCAGCTGGATGGCCTTGCCCTCGATCAGCTTGGGCTCGAACGCCTGGATGCCCAGACGGTGCAGGGTCGGGGCGCGGTTCAGCAGGACCGGGTGCTCGCGGATCACCTCTTCGAGGATGTCCCACACCTGGGGCTGTTCGCGCTCGACCATGCGCTTGGACTGCTTGACGGTGCCCGACAGGCCCTTGGCGTCCAGGCGCGCATAGATGAACGGCTTGAACAGCTCCAGGGCCATCTTCTTGGGCAGGCCGCACTCGTGCAGCTTCAGGTCCGGACCCACGACGATGACCGAACGGCCCGAATAGTCGACGCGCTTGCCCAGCAGGTTCTGGCGGAAGCGGCCTTGCTTGCCCTTCAGCATGTCGGCCAGCGATTTCAGGGGCCGCTTGTTGGCGCCGGTGATGACGCGGCCGCGACGGCCGTTGTCGAACAGGGCGTCGACCGACTCCTGCAGCATCCGCTTCTCGTTGCGGATGATGATGTCGGGGGCGCGCAGCTCGATCAGGCGCTTGAGGCGGTTGTTCCGGTTGATGACCCGGCGATACAGGTCGTTCAGGTCCGAGGTCGCGAAGCGGCCGCCGTCCAGCGGCACCAGCGGACGCAGTTCCGGCGGGATCACCGGCACGACCGTCAGCACCATCCATTCCGGACGGTTGCCCGACTCCTGGAAGGCTTCCAGGATCTTCAGGCGCTTGCTGAACTTCTTCTGCTTCATGTCCGACGGATTGCCCGCCAGCTCTTCGCGCAGCTTCTCGGCTTCCTTCTCAAGGTCGATGGCCTTGAGCAGGTTCTGGACGGCCTCGGCGCCGATCTCGGCGGTGAAGCTGTCGTCGCCGTATTCGTCCTGGGCGCGCATGAAGTCGTCCTCGCTGAGCAGCTGGTGCTGCTTCAGCGGGGTCAGGCCCGGCTCGGTGACGATGTAGTATTCGAAGTACAGGACGCGCTCGATGTCCTTCAGCGGCATGTCCAGCATCATGGCGATGCGCGAGGGCAGCGACTTCAGGAACCAGATGTGGGCGACCGGCGAGGCCAGCTCGATGTGGCCCATGCGCTCGCGACGGACGCGGGCCAGGGTGACCTCGACGCCGCACTTCTCGCAGATGATGCCCTTGTACTTCATGCGCTTGTACTTGCCGCACAGGCATTCGTAGTCCTTGGTCGGGCCAAAGATACGGGCGCAGAACAGGCCGTCACGCTCGGGCTTGAACGTGCGGTAGTTGATGGTCTCGGGCTTCTTGATCTCGCCGAACGACCACGAGCGGATCTTTTCCGGCGAGGCCAGCGAGATGCGGATCTGGTCGAAGGTCGGAGCGGCCTGGACCGGATTGAAGATGTTCAGGACTTCCTGGTTCATCTTGGTTCCTTCTGCGGGACTACCCGCGAAAATTCAAAGTCGGAGAGCGGGCTGACAGGGTCCCTCCCCCGCCATCAGGCGGGAGAGGGAGATCCGGATCAGCTGTTCTCCAGCTCGACGTTCAGGCCGAGCGAGCGCATTTCCTTGACCAGCACGTTGAAGCTTTCGGGGATGCCCGCTTCGAACGTGTCGTCGCCACGGACGATCGACTCGTAGACCTTGGTCCGGCCGGCCACGTCGTCGGACTTCACCGTCAGCATTTCCTGCAGGGTGTAGGCCGCGCCGTAGGCTTCCAGAGCCCACACTTCCATTTCGCCGAAGCGCTGACCGCCGAACTGGGCCTTGCCGCCCAGCGGCTGCTGGGTGACCAGCGAGTACGGACCGATCGAACGGGCGTGGATCTTGTCGTCGACCAGGTGGTGCAGCTTCAGCATGTAGATGTAGCCGACCGTGACCGGACGCTTGAACTGGTCGCCCGTCTGGCCGTCGAACAGGATCGACTGGCCCGACGGATTGACGCCCGCCATGACCAGGTGCTCCTCGATGTCGCCGATCCGCGCGCCGTCGAACACCGGCGTGGCGATCGGAACGCCCTTGCCGAGGTTGCGGGCCAGTTCGACCAGCTCCTCCTCGGTTTCCGGCAGTTCCTCGTCCGGGCCGTAGATCTCGCCCAGGCGCTGGACCAGGGCTTCCTTCTGGCCGCCGGCCTGCCAGTCTTCCAGCAGGTTGGTGATCTGCTTGCCGAGGTTGGCGCAGGCCCAGCCCAGGTGGGTTTCGAAGATCTGGCCGACGTTCATGCGCGAGGGCACGCCCAGCGGGTTCAGGACGACGTCGACGTGCGTCCCGTCGGCGAGGAACGGCATGTCCTCGATCGGCAGGATGCGCGAGATGACGCCCTTGTTGCCGTGGCGGCCGGCCATCTTGTCGCCGGGCTGAAGCTTGCGCTTCACGGCCACGAAGACCTTGACCATCTTCATCACGCCCGGGGGCAGTTCGTCGCCGCGTTGCAGCTTGTCGACCTTGTCCTCGAAGCGACGGTCCAGGCGCTTGCGGTTCTCGTCGAACAGGCGGCGCAGGCTTTCCAGTTCGCCCATCGCCTTCTCGTCCTCGAGGGCGATCTGCCACCACAGGCCCGGCTGGACTTCAGCCAGACCCTCGGCGGTGATCGGACCTCGCGACAGGCCCTTGGGACCCGACAGGGCGACATTGCCGATCAGCAGTTCGCGCAGGCGGCCCGAGATGTTGCGGTTCAGGATCGCGAACTCGTCGTCGCGGTCCTTGCCCAGGCGGTCGATCTCGGCGCGCTCGATGGCCAGGGCGCGTTCGTCCTTGTCGACGCCGTGACGGTTGAACACGCGCACGTCGACGATCGTGCCGGCGACGCCCGGAGGCAGGCGCAGGCTGGTGTCGCGGACGTCCGAGGCCTTTTCGCCGAAGATGGCGCGCAGCAGCTTTTCTTCCGGCGTCATCGGGCTTTCGCCCTTCGGCGTGACCTTGCCGACCAGGATGTCGCCCGGCTGGACCTCGGCGCCGATCGCCACGATGCCCGCTTCGTCGAGGTTGCGCAGGGCTTCCTCGCCGACGTTGGGGATGTCGCGGGTGATTTCTTCCGGACCCAGCTTGGTGTCGCGGGCCATGACTTCGAATTCCTCGATGTGGATCGAGGTGAAGACGTCGTCGCGGACGATGCGCTCGGAGATCAGGATCGAGTCTTCGAAGTTGTAGCCGTTCCAGGGCATGAACGCGACGAGCGCGTTGCGGCCCAGGGCCAGTTCGCCCAGCTCGGTCGACGGGCCGTCGGCGATGATGTCGCCGGCGCTGATCCGGTCGCCCACCTTCACCAGCGGGCGCTGGTTGATGCAGGTCGACTGGTTCGAGCGCTGGAACTTGCTCAGACGGTAGATGTCGACGCCCGAACGGGCGCTGTCGGTCTCTTCCGTGGCGCGCACGACGATGCGGGTGCCGTCGATCTGTTCGACCACGCCGGTGCGCTTGGCGATGACCACGGCGCCGGAGTCACGGGCGACCACGGCTTCCATGCCCGTGCCGACCAGCGGGGCGTCGGACTGCACCAGCGGCACGGCCTGACGCTGCATGTTCGAGCCCATCAGGGCGCGGTTGGCGTCGTCGTTTTCCAGGAAGGGGATCAGGGCCGCGGCCACCGAAACCACCTGACGCGGCGACACGTCCATCAGGTCGACCTGTTCCTTCTGGAGCAGGGTCGGTTCGCCGTTGATCCGGCCGGGGACCAGGTCGTCGACGATCTCGCCGTTCAACACCTTGATGTTGGACTGGGCGATGACGTGCTTGGACTCTTCCATGGCCGACATGTAGACGACCTCGTCGAGCGGCTTGCCGTCGGCGACGCGACGGTAGGGGCTCTCGATGAAGCCGTACTTGTTCACGCGGGCGTGGGTAGCCAGCGAGTTGATCAGGCCGATGTTCGGGCCTTCCGGCGTTTCGATCGGGCAGATCCGGCCGTAGTGGGTCGGGTGAACGTCGCGGACCTCGAAGCCGGCGCGCTCGCGGGTCAGGCCGCCCGGGCCGAGCGCCGACAGGCGGCGCTTGTGGGTGATCTCCGACAGCGGGTTGGTCTGGTCCATGAACTGCGACAGCTGCGAGCTGCCGAAGAATTCACGCACCGAGGCCGCGGCCGGCTTGGCGTTGATCAGGTCGTGCGGCATCACGGTGTCGATGTCGACCGACGACATGCGTTCCTTGATGGCCCGTTCCATGCGCAGCAGGCCGACGCGGTACTGGTTTTCCAGCAGCTCGCCCACCGAACGCACCCGGCGGTTGCCCAGGTTGTCGATGTCGTCGATTTCGCCGCGGCCATCGCGCAGGCCGACCAGCAGCTTCAGCACCGCCAGCACGTCTTCCTTGCGCAGCACGCGCATCTCGTCCGAAGCGTCCAGCTCCAGGCGCATGTTCATCTTCACGCGGCCGACGGCCGACAGGTCGTAGCGCTCGGCGTCGAAGAACAGCGACTTGAACATCGCCTCGGCGGCTTCGACGGTCGGCGGCTCGCCCGGACGCATCACGCGGTAGATGTCGAACAGCGCGTCCTCGCGGACGGCGTTCTTGTCCACGCGCAGGGTGTTGCGCATGTAGGCGCCGACCGTGACGTGGTCGATGTCCAGCACGTCGATGGTGCTGAAGCCCTGGTCGGCCAGGGCCTGGATCGAGGTGACGTCCAGCTCGTCGCCGGCCTCGGCGTAGATCTCGCCGTTCTCGAAGTTGACCGCGTCGCGGGCCAGGTAGCGGCCCGTCAGGGCCTCGGGGGCCAGCAGCAGGGTCTTCAGGCCGTTGTCGGCCAGCTTCTTGGCCTGGCGGGCGGTGATCTTGGTGCCGGCCGGGGCCACTTCCTCGCCGGTGTCGGCGTCGATCAGGGCGAATTCCGGCTTCACGCCACGCCAGCGCTCGGGCTTGTACGGGGTGGCCCAGCCTTCGGCGCCGGCCGCGGTGCGCTTCTCGAACGGGACGACGTCATAGAAGGTCGTCAGGATCTCTTCGCCGTCCATGCCCAGGGCATAGAGGAAGGTGGTGGCCGGCAGCTTGCGGCGACGGTCGATGCGGACATAGACCACGTCCTTGGCGTCGAACTCGAAGTCCAGCCACGAACCGCGGTACGGGATCACCCGGGCGGCGAACAGCAGCTTGCCCGAGGCGTGGGTCTTGCCCTTGTCGTGGTCGAAGAACACGCCGGGCGAACGGTGCATCTGCGAGACGATGACCCGCTCGGTGCCGTTGACGATGAAGGTGCCCTTGTCGGTCATGAGCGGGATGTCGCCCATGTAGACGTCCTGCTCCTTGATGTCCTTGACGGACCGGGCGCCGGTTTCTTCTTCCGTTTCGAACACGATCAGGCGCAGCTTGACCTTCAGCGGCGCCGCGAAGGTCATGTCGCGCTGGATGCACTCTTCAACGTCGTACTTGGGCTCTTCGAATTCGTACGAGACGTATTCGAGCACCGCGCGCTCGTTGAAGTCCTTGATCGGGAACACCGACTTGAACACCGCCTCGATGCCTTCGTCGCGGCGCTGGCCCGGACGGACCTCGCGCTGAAGGAACTGCTCGTAGGAGGAGCGCTGAACCTCGATCAGGTTCGGCATCTGCACAGCTTCGGGGATGCGGCCGAAAGATTTCCGGATCCGCTTCTTGCCGGTGAAGGATTGCGCCATGTTTTTTCCCTGGGCGCGGACGGACTCCGCGCGTGAATTCGAATGCACCTAGCGTCCACCCTCGCCGTTCCCCCTCGGGGAGAACTGCGGACGCTGGAATTCCCCTGTCAGGACAACCGGGACCGGAAGCCTGACGGGCGCCCCTTCGCGCTGGTCGGAGGGCGGCTGACCGCGCCTCGGGGCGTATCATGCGGACACGCGCAAGCACGCTCCGCCGAATGTCTTCGTGAGCCGGCGGATATAGGACAACCCGCCGGGGTTGGGAAGGGGGTTTATCCACAAAAGAATGCGCGGCCCGGAGGAACCGGACCGCGCATGTCATTTCTCCTCCGCCCGACACAAGTCGGGAGGCTCGAAAATCAGCGGACGATCTGCACCGCGGCCAGCGCCTGGGCGCTCAGCCCCTTGTCGCCCGCCGCCGTCAGCTTGCCGGCCTTGTCGTCCCAGTGCAGTTTGACGGTCTTGCCGACACCCTTCTCGTAGGCGTTGGTCACCCCGTCGTCGTCATAGAGGGTGAAGTCGGCGTCGCGGCCCGGATAGACCTTGACGGCGTTGATCGCCTGGGGCTGGGAGGTGTTCTGGATCGGCGCGCCCATCGGGATGATCGAGCCGGCGCGGACGAACAGCGGGATGGTGTCGATCGGCGCGTGGACGCGGATCGTCTGGCCGCCGGCGAACTTCTTGCCGGTCCAGTAGTCGTACCAGTCGGCCCCGGCCGGCAGGTAGACGTCGCGATCCTCCACGCCCTGGTCGGTGATCGGGGCCACCAGGAAGGCCGGGCCGAACATGTACTGGTCGCCCAGGTTGGCCACCTTGGGGTCGTTCGGGAAGTCCATGAACAGGCCGCGCATGAACGGCGCGCCGGTCTGGTAGGTCGCGTGGCCCATCGAATAGAGGTACGGCATCAGGGCGTAGCGCAGCTTCAGGTACTTGACGACCACGGCCTCGGCGCCCTTGCCGAACGACCACACCTCGGTGTCCTTGCGCATGCCGTGCACGCGCAGGGTCGGGGTGAAGGTCCCGTACTGGAACCAGCGGGCGAACAGCTCGGGATAGTCGTTGTTCTGGCCCACCACGTCGCGGGCGTCGGAGGGATCCAGCAGCGGCGGCTTGGTCGCCGTGGTGGTCTGGGGCAGCCATTGCCAGCCGCCGATGTCGTTGCCCCAGTAGGCCAGGCCCGAGGCGGTGAAGTTCAGGCCGGTGGGCACCTGGCGCTTGAGAGCCTCCCAGGTGGGCTGGATGTCGGACGACCAGAACAGGGCCCCGTTGCGCTGGGCGCCGATATAGGCCGCGCGGGCCAGGATCAGGTTGCGCTTGTCGGGCCGGTCGCGGCGCGAGCCCTCGGCCACGCCCTGGGTGTGGACCAGCGGGAAGACGTTGCGGTAGCGGTCGCCCGAACCGATGCTCCAGGCATAGCCCTCCGGCACCAGGTCCGGCTCGGTCTCGTCCAGCCAGAACCAGTCGAAGCCCTGCGAGGCGATGTTGTCGCGGATCTTGCCCCAGAACCATTCGCGGGCCTGGGGGTTGGTGCTGTCGATCAGGCCGCCGGTGCGGTCGCTGCGGAACGGCAGACCGTCGACGACCTTGCCGTCCTTGTCCTTCAGCAGCCAGCCCTTGTCGGCCAGATAGTTGAAGTAGCGGCCTTCCTTCTCGTAGCGCGGCCAGACGCTGATGATCGTGTGCACGCCGTTGTCGTGCAGTTCCTTGTTCATGGCGACGGGATCGGGAAACTGGGCCGGATCGATGTCCATCTGGCCCATCCGGGTCCAGTAGAACCAGTCCAGCACCATGATATCCAGCGGATAGCCGCGGTCGCGGTAGCCCTTGGCCACGCCGAGGAACTTGTCCTGGCTGTCATAGCGGGCCTTGGACTGGATGTAGCCGAACGCGGCCTTGGGCGGCAGCGGGGTCACGCCGGTCAGCTTGCGGTAGCCGGCGTAGATCTCGTCATAGCTGCCGGTGATCACGAAGAACGACACCCGCTCGCCGACCTTGGACTGCCACAGGGTGCGGCCGTTGACGGCCGGATAGACCTTGGTCTCCGACGGGTTGTCCCAGAGGATCCCGTAGCCCTTGCTCGAGACCAGGAACGGCACGCAGACGGTCTCGCCGTGCGGGGCGTCGTAGTCGTGCTTGCAGGTAATCGACCGGCCGCGCAGGTCCAGGATCCCCTCCTGGTTCTGGCCCAGGCCGTAGAAGTGCTCGTCGGCGCTGGTCGAAAAGCTGGCGCCGGCCTGGTAGGTCCGCTCGCCGTTGACCACGTGCGGGGCCATCTCCCAGCCGTTCATCGCCACCAGGTCCGAGCCGTCGGCCTTGCGGATCTTGACCGAGACCGGCGGCAGGGACGGCGCGAAATAGCGGTCCATCTGCGAGGGCGCGCCCGGCCAGGGCTGGGCGACCACCTCCAGCGACAGGGCGCCCGAGGTGAAGAGGTCGGCCCCGGCCTTCTGGTCGTGACGCCAGCCCTTGACATCGCTGTCAGCCAGGAAACCGTAACCCGGCGCGGCGGCGGCCAGATCCTTGTCCTGGCTGATCGTCACCCGCACGATGTTGGGGGCGTAGGTCTCGACCGAGACGTAGGAGCCGTTGCGGTCGACCACCGCCATCGGCGCGGCCTGGGCGGCGGCCACTGGCGCGGCCAGGTTGCCCGCGACGCCAACGGCCAGGGTCAGGGCCAGGCCGGAGACCAGTCCCGCCGACCAGCGGCGCGCGCCCTTGTTTAGCCGATCCATTGCTTCTTCCCTGGAAATGTTACCGCTATCTCTTGGAGCGCATGGCTAGAGATGCGGCTGGGCAGCGTCAACAGGATTGATACCAACAATGACGCTCAGCCGCGTCGGACCGCCTTGCCGACCAGCGAGAGGGCCAGGCCGATCAGGCAGACGAAGAACGCGATCTTGGCCAGGCCGCCGGCCACGTCGACGACAAAGCCCAGCACGCCGAACACGATCATCAGGACCAGCAGGATTCCGGCCAGCTTCAGCATCGGCAGATAACGCTCATCGCGCGGCAAGGGTTGCCGCGCCCCGGACCTAGACGCTGAAGTCCACGAAGTTGGGCACGGCCAGGCCGTTCTTGGTCTGGGCCTTGGCGCCGTCCATGGCGTCCTTGATCCTGGCCTTCACGGCCTCGTCGATCCGCTGCAGCGCCGCGGTGCGCTGGTCGGGCGACATCGCCGCCAGGCTCTCCTCGGTCAGGCCCGCGTTCTTCATCGCTTCGGCCTTCCACGCCTTGAGCCTTTCCTCCCAGGCGTCCTTCTTGGCCTCCCTGGCGAAGGCCACCAGGCCCTTGTCGCGGACCTTGTCCAGGTCGCTGGCGGTCTCGATCGCCGTGGTCGACGCCTTATGGACGGACGCCGCGCCGAGCGGGCTCCACGTCGAATAGCCGCCCGAAACCCCCGAGATCGCCATGGTCGCTCTCCACCGCCGCGTGTATGCGCGACCGGCCAGCAACGACCGTGCCAGAATGACGCAGCCAAGGCGGAGGGCGAACGAAAACGGCCCCGGAGGTTTCCCTCCGGGGCCGTCAACGCGTGCGTCAGAGAACTGACGCCGGCAGGTCCCCCATGCGCGAGGCACGGGGACGTGAATTACTTCACGGTGACCTTGGCGCCGGCTTCGGTCAGCTTCTTGGCGACTTCTTCGGCGACTTGCTTCGAAACGTTTTCGACGACGTTCTGCGGAGCGCCTTCGACCAGGTCCTTGGCTTCCTTCAGGCCCAGGTCCGGACGAACGCCGCGGACTTCCTTGATCACGTTGATCTTCTTGTCGCCACCGTCCGTCAGGACGACGGTGAATTCGGTTTGCTCTTCGGCGGCTTCGGCCGGAGCAGCGGCGGCGCCGCCGACAGCGGCGACGGCGACCGGCGCGGCGGCCGAGACGCCCCACTTTTCTTCGAGCAGCTTGGAGAGCTCAGCGGCTTCCAGGACCGACAGGGTGGACAGTTCTTCAACCAGCTTTTCGAGCTTGGACATGTGTAAGTTCCTTAGAGGATGAGGGATTTATGCGGAGATGACCGTTACGCGGCGTCTTTGGTCGCATAGGCGTTGAAGACGCGCGCCAGTTGGCCAGCCGGGGCCTGCAGGACGCCAGCGATCTTGGTCGCCGGAGCCTGGATGAGGCCGATGAGCTTGCCACGGATCTGGTCGAGCGACGGCAGCGTGGCGAGCGCCCGCACCGCGGCTTCGTCCAGAACAGTCGTCTGGCCCAGGATGCCGCCGACCAGCTTCAGCTTGTCGTTTTCCTTGGCGTACTGGGTGACGATCTTGGCGGCCGAAACAGGATCCTGGCCGTAGGCGATGGCGACCGGGCCGGTGAACAGGGCGTCGCCCTTTTCGCCGATCGAGCCGTTCAGCGCCTTCTGGACCAGGGTGTTCTTCACCACCTGGAACGTGCCCTCTTCCTTGCGGAGGCGGGCGCGCAGTTCAGTCATTTCCGCAACGGTCATGCCCGAATAGTGGGTCACGACGACAGCGCCGGCGTCGGCGAAGACGCTTTTCAGCGACTCGATCGACTCCTGCTTTTGAGCGCGGTCCATTGCGGTCTCCTACTCAATTACAGCGGCCGGACCATTCCGGCAGCCAAATGCGCGTCCCACGCGGGATCGCTCCCGCACGCGAGTTGCATCAGCCTGTTCCAAGGAAAGTCAGCCGCGCGTCCCATCCCGAGAGGAGGAATTGCGTGGTCTTGTCCATCCCTGTCTCCCGACGGCGAGGAAGGGCTCTTCCTCGATTATGGCGCTGGTGACCCCACGCCCCGCAGTTCTCAAACAGGATCGCCGCCGGGCGAGCCCAGCGGAGAAGGGGCGGCGTATAGACGGTTTGGAGACGGATTTCAACCCGCCATCCCCTTGCCGCCCGACGCCGGACGTCGCCAGGCTTGGAAGGGGGATGGACCGGGGCTGGCCCTCGCCGCGCCTTGTGGATAACAAAAGCGGACACCGAGGGGGACCCCACCGATGAAGCGCACGTTCACCGCCGGCCTGGCCGCCCTGATGCTGATCGGCCTGGCGCCCGCCCACGCCGAGCCGCGCTTCGCGCCGATCCCCAAGGCCGTCATCGCCGATCCGGCTCGCGATCCGGCCCATCCGGCGGACATGGCGGTCTTCACGGTCCCGACCGGGGGCGTGCGGGTCAACGCCATGATGTACCTGGCCTCGGGCGACCAGCCGCATCCGACGATGCTGATGCTGCACGGCTTCCCCGGCAACGAGACCAATATCGACCTGATGCAGGCCGTCCGCCGGGCCGGCTGGAACGTGATGCGGATCAACTATCGCGGCGCGTGGGGCAGCCCGGGCAAGTTCTCGTTCGCCAGCAGCCGGGCCGACGGCGAGGCCGCCCTGGCCTTCCTGCGCGACCCGGCCAATGTCGCCAGGTACCGGATCGACCCGAGCCGGATCGTGGTGGCCGGCCACAGCATGGGCGGCTTCATGGCCGCCGACGCGGTCGCCGCCGATCCCAAGGCGGCGGGCGCGATCCTGATCGACGCCTGGGACATCGGCAAGCAGAAGGCCGACCTCGTCGATCCCGCCAAGCGCAAGGCGGCGCTGGAGGGCCTGCGGGAAAGCACCCCGCCCCTGGCCGGAACCAGCGCCGAGCTGCTGGCCAAGGAGATCGAGACCACCTCCGCCAAGCTGGACCTCGAGGCGCTGAGCGCCCGCATCGCCGACCGGCCGCTGCTGCTGATCGGCGCCGAGCACGCCGGCGCGCCCACCACCCGCAAGCTGGCCGCCGCCGCCCGCCAGGCCCAGGCCAGGGCGCTGACCGAAACCTACATGGACACCGATCACAGCTTCTCCGACAGCCGCATCGCGCTGGAGGCCGAGGTGATCCGCTGGCTGGGGCGGTTCGACCCGGCCTCGGCCCAAGTCGGCACGCCGGGCATCCCGCTGAAGGCGGCCTATGACGAGACCAACCCGTTCGCCAGGATCATCCGTGGCGAGATCCCCGTCGCCAAGGTCTACGAGGACGACCAGGTGCTGGCCTTCATGGACCACGCCCCGGCCGAGCCCGGCCACGTGCTGGTGATCTCCAAGACCTCCAAGGCGCGGAACCTGCTGGAGATCTCGCCCCAGGACCTGTCGCGGCTGATGGCCGCGGCCGCCCGGGTCGGCCAGGCCCAGGTCGACGGCCTGGGCGTCGAGGGCTTCACGATCGTCCAGAACAACGGCGTCGGCCAGAGCGTGCCGCACCTGCACATCCACGTCATTCCGCGCGTGGCCGGCAAGCCGCTGATGTTCGTCGAGAACGCCAGGGGCGATCCGAAGGCAATCGAGGCGGTCGCGGCGAAGATCAGAGGGGCGATGAAGCCGTAGTCCCCCTCAGTCGGCTTCGCCGACAGCTCCTCCAGAGGGGGAGCAGCCGCTCCAATTAGATCCTCCCCCTCTGGGGAAGGTGGCCCGAAGGGCCGGAGGGGGTCTGCGCGAGCCGCTCCACCACCGCCCGCGCCGCCGCCACGCCCGTCGCGAAACAGGCCTGCAGCAGGTAGCCGCCGGTCGGGGCTTCCCAGTCCAGCATCTCGCCGGCCACGAACACGCCGGGCGCGGCCCTCAGCTCCAGGCCGTCCAGCGCCTCGAACGACAGGCCTCCGGCCGAAGAGATCGCCCGCTCCAGGCCCTGCGTCCCGGTCAGCACGATCGGCGCGGCCTTGATCGCCGCCGCCAGGGCGTCGGGCGCGATCGGCAGGGCCAGGCCGTGCGCCTCGCGCAGCAGGCCGATCTCGACCGGCGACAGATGGGCGGCCTTGCGCAGCCAGCTCGACAGCGACTGGCCGCCGCGCGGCTTGGTCAGGCGCGCGGTCAACTGGGCCAGCGGAACGTCGGGGCGCAGGTCGATGGCCAGGGTCGCCGCGCCCCGCGCCTGGATCGCGTCGCGCAGGCGGGCCGAAAGCGCATAGACCGCCCCGCCCTCCAGGCCGTAGCCCGCCGCCAGGGCGTCGCCGCGCGAGGTCCGTCCCTCAAAGCTCAGGGCGACATTCTTCAGGGGCGCGCCGGCGAACCGCTCGCGGAACACCTGCGTCCAGGCCACGGTGAAGCCGACATTGGCCGGCCGGAACGGCGCCACGGCCGCGCCGCGCGCCGTCAGCAGCGGCGTCCAGGCCCCGTCCGAACCGAGCCTGGCCCAGCTGGCCCCGCCCAGGGCCAGGATCGTGGCGCGCGGCCGCACGGCGCGCGGCCCGTCCGGCGTGTCGAAGGCCAGGTCTCCAGCCGCGTTCCAGCCGGTCCAGGCCGAGCGGAGGTTCAGCGCCACGCCCTGCTCCTCCAGCCGTGCGATCCAGGCCCGTAGCAGGGGCGAGGCCTTCAGCGCCTTGGGAAACACCCGGCCGCTGCTGCCGACGAAGGTCGCCTGCCCCAGCCCCTCGGCCCAGGCCACGAGGTCGGCCGGGGTGAAGGCCTCCAGCATCGGCCGCAGCCGTGAGCTCGCCGCGCCATAGCGCCCGGCGAACCGCTCGAAGTCCTCCGAATGGGTCAGGTTCAGCCCGCCACGCCCGGCCATCAAGAACTTGCGGCCCAGGGTCGGCATCCGCTCGTACACCGCCACGGACAGTCCGGCGCCGCTCAGCACCTCGGCCGCCATCAGCCCGGCCGGCCCGCCGCCGACCACGGCGACGTCTGGATTAAATCTTTCAATCACGTGGAGTGATGGGTCGCTGCGCTATCCGCCTCAACCTCGCTCGTCGGCTGGTCCCTTGCGGCAAGGGCCTCCTTGACGGCGATTTTCACGGCTTGGCTCATACTCACACCCCGCTCCTTGGCGAAGAGTTTCACCAGAGCGCAGACTTCCGGGTTCGCGACATGAATGGCCATCTGAAGTTCGCCTTCGGAATGCGAGAATGCGGGTCCGAAGCTATCATCGGCAAACCCGCCAACCAACTCACCGCCCGAACGCAAAGCGGGCGCTGGATCGCTCCAGCGCCCGCTCGCTTAGCTCAGGTGTCGAAGGCTCAGGCGTTGACCGAAGCGATATCGACCTTGAAGCCCGGGCCCATCGTCGACGACAGGCCGATACGCTTGACATAGACGCCCTTGGCGCCGGTCGGCTTGGCGCGGTTCAGCGCTTCGACCAGGGCCTTGACGTTGACCAGCAGGGCTTCGTCGCTGAACGAGACCTTGCCGATGCCGGCGTGGACGATGCCCGCCTTCTCGACGCGGAACTCGACGGCGCCGCCCTTGGCGTCCTTCACGGCCTGGCCGACGTTCGGGGTCACGGTGCCGACCTTCGGGTTCGGCATCAGGCCGCGCGGGCCCAGCACCTTACCGAGGCGACCGACCAGGGCCATCATGTCCGGGGTCGCGATGACGCGATCGAAGTCCATGAAGCCGCCGGCGATCTTTTCGTACAGGTCTTCGGCGCCGACGTGCTCGGCGCCCGCCGCGGTGGCTTCGGCCGCCTTGGCGTCCTTGGCGAAGACGGCGACGCGAACGTCGCGGCCGGTGCCCGACGGCAGGTTCACGACGCCGCGGACCTGCTGGTCGGCGTGGCGCGGGTCGACGCCGAGGTTGACCGAGATCTCGACGGACTCGTCGAACTTGGCCTTGGCGTTGGCCTTGACCAGGGCGATGGCTTCGGCGACGGCGTGGGTGGCGTCACGATCGCCGGTCCAGGCCTGGATGCGCTTGGGTTGCTTGGCCATGGTCTTAGGCCTCCACGATCTTCAGGCCCATGGCCTTGGCGGAGCCTTCGATGATCTTGGCCGCGGCCTCGAGATCGTTGGCGTTCAGGTCCTTCATCTTCTTTTCGGCGATCTCGCGCAGCTGGGTGCGGGTGACCTGGCCGACGGTCTCGCGACCGGTCAGCTTGGCGCCCGACTTCAGGCCGGTGATCTGCTTCAGATAGTGCGTCGCCGGGGGCGTCTTGGTGACGAAGGTGAACGACTTGTCCTGATAGACCGTGATGACGGTCGGCAGGGGGGTGCCCTTTTCGACGTTCTCGGTGCGCGCGTTGAACTCCTTGCAGAAGCCCATGATGTTGACGCCGCGCTGACCCAGAGCCGGGCCGATGGGCGGTGAAGGCGTGGCGGAGCCGGCCTTCACCTGGAGCTTGATATAGCCCAGGATCTTCTTAGCCATTGTATCCTCTCATGAAAGCCGGGTTAGCGGCCTTCGCTGGTTGGCCGTGGTGCGGGCTGGCGGCCCTCCCACGGATTTGATCTCGCCGCGCCCAGGAAGGCTAACGACAAGCACGCCCCGGGACAGGGTCCTGGGGCGAAGGCGCGGCATGTAGCAGGTGGGGTGCGGGGAGTCCAGCGGGCCGGCCCGGCGAAGCCCCCTCCAGGGCAGGGCGATCGCCTATGCTCCGAATAGAGTCTGTCATCCCGGACAAGCTCGGCGGAGCCGAGCGCCGATCCGGGACCGCCGCAAACGCCAGCGTTCACGCCCCGGTCCCGGATCTTCGCGCTGCGCGCTCGTCCGGGATGACAGCCGTTTTGGATCCTATGAGAAAGCCCCCTCCCGAGGGAGAAGGGGACGCGCTTCGGACCTAGAACGTCTCGCCGACCATCCGTTCGCTCAGCGCCCACAGCGCCTGGGCGCGGGCCGGGTCGAGGGCGTAGGACCGCACGCCGGCGCGGATCTGCGCAGCGTCCTCGACCAGCTCGGCCACGTGGCAATCCTCGCAATAGCGGCCGGCGACCTCTTCGACCGGCGCCACGACCCCGGCCCAGACGCTGGTGGCCGCGCCCTGCGGAATGGTCTTCCACTCGATCGGCGGGTTGCCTTCGGCGGCGGCCTGGGCGTTCAACTGGTCGACCCACTGCTGGATGAAGGCCGGGTCCAGGTGACGGGTCAGTTCGGTCTGGATGCCGCCCGGATGGACGGCCGCGGCGCGCACGCCGCGACCCTTGTGGCGGCGGTCGAACTCGACGGCGAACAGGATGTTGGCGGTCTTGGACCGGCCATAGGCCTCGAACGGCACGTACTCGGTGGTCTCGAAGTTGGGGTCCTCGAGGTTCACGTCCGAGAAGCGGTGGCCGGCCGAGGCCAGCGACACCACGCGCGATCCCGCCTTCAGCAACGAGGCGATGCGGTTGATCAGCACGAAGTGGCCCAGGTGGTTGGTCCCGAACTGGGTCTCGAAGCCGTCGGCGGTCTTGCCGAACGGGGGCGCCATCACCCCGGCGTTGGCGATGACCAGGTCGAACGCCCGCCCATCAGCGACCAGGGCGTCGGCGCAGGCGCGCACGCTCTTCAGGTTCGCCAGGTCCAGCTCGACCAGCGCCAGCGAACCGCCGCTCCCGGCGGCGGCTTCGCGGACGACGGCGGTCGCGCCTTCGGCCTTGGCCAGGTCGCGGGCCGCCCCGACGACCTCCGCGCCGTGGGCGGCCAGGACACGGGCGGTCTCGACGCCCAGGCCGGCCGAAACGCCGGTGACCAGGACGCGCTTGCCCGACAGGTCGACGCCGGCCAGGACGTCCTCGGTGGTGGATTTGGCGCCGAATGGCTTGCTCATGACTCTCGATTCCCTTGCAGGGTTGTTGTCCGAGCCCGCCGGGAGGGTTAAATGGAGGAAGGCTCCGGATACATATTCGGAGGAACCCTCCGCTTTTCAAGGCCGATGCCCGAAGATTCCGAATCCAAGCCGCGCAAACCGCGCGCCGACAGCCTTCGCAACCGCGACCTCCTGCTGGCGGCGGCCAAGGCGGCCTTCGCCGAACTCGGCGCGGACGCCCCGCTGGAAGAGATCGCGCGCCGGGCCGGCGTGGGCATCGGCACGCTCTACCGTCACTTCCCGACGCGGGAGGCCCTGGTCGCGGCGGTCTACGCCCGGGAGATCGCGCAGCTGGCCGCCTCGGCCGACGCCTTGCTGGCCCGGGGCTCGGCCGGCGAGGCGCTGGAGGCCTGGCTGGACCTGCTGATCGACTACATGGCCACCAAGCGCGTCGTGGCGCCGGCCCTGCGCGCCGATTCCGGCGAAGGCTCGAAACTCTACGCCAGTTCCGGCGCGACCATCCTGTCGTCTCTGGAGCGCCTCACCGAGGCCGCCCGCGCCGCCGGCGACATCCGGTCCGACATCGGCTTCGAGGACATCCTCAGGATGATGAGCGGCCTCAGCCTCGGCTACGAGCAGCCCGGCTGGGACGCCGGCGCGCGGCGACTGCTGAGCGTGATGATGGCGGGACTGAGGGCGAAGTAGCGCCTGAGGCGTCAGAGCAGCTTGCGATAGACCAGGAACCCCGACCTGTCGGCGACCTGGTCGTACAGCGTCATCGCCGTGTCGTTGGTCTCGTGGGTCTGCCAGTAGACCCGCGACGCCCCCACCGCCTTCGCCGCGTCGTACACCGCCGCGATCAGGGCCCGGCCGACGCCCCGCCCCCGCGCCTCGACCGCCGTGAACAGGTCCTGCAGGTAGCAGTTGGGCTCGATCGCCGTGGTGCTGCGATGGAACAGGTAGTGGACCAGGCCCAGCAGGCGGCCGTCCTGTTCGGCGACCAGGGCGTGGACGGGCTCGTAGGCGTCGAAGAATCGGCTCCAGGTCATGGCGGTGACCGCCGGATCCAGGGCCGTGTCGCCCGACCGGCCGTAGAAGGCGTTGTAGCCGTCCCACAGCGGCGCCCAGGCGTCGATCCGCGCGGGTCACGGGGCGGATCGCGAGGTCGGCCATGGTCGGGGTCCTGAAAGCGGCGATGTCGCGGCGTATCCTCGCTATTCCTTGGCGCGGCGCAACGGCTTGGCGTCATCCCCGCGCCCGACCGCCTCGGTCAGGTCGAAGACCAGCTTCGACGCCCCGGCCGAGATCAGCCACAGGAAGGCCAGGATGCGCAGCAGGGGCGCGGCGTGCGGATGCTGGGCGGCCAGGACCAGCAGCAGGACGAAGCCTGCGACCGCGGCGAGCGCCAGGGCCAGGGAGGCGAGCTTGCAATGAAAGGCGGACATCGGACGGGTCCCGAATGGAGAAGGTCTCGCCAATGTCGCGCCGCCCCGCGTAAAGGCTCCATTCGGCTCCGCGCCGCCGGCGTAAGCGGGCCGTAAGGCCGCTACATCGCCAGCATCCAGATGGCCATGGCCACCATCATCAGGTTCTCGGTCAGCGACACGAAGCCCAGCGGCACGTTGCTGTCGCCGCCGACGCAGGCGCATTTCAGCGCGCGCTTGTCGATATAGACGGCCTTGAACACCGACGCCGCCCCGACAGTCCCGATGAACAGCGCCACGGGGGCCGACAGCCAGGTCAGGGCCCCGGCGACCATCAGCACCCCCGCCCCGACCTCGGCGAACGGATAGATCCGGGCATAGGGCGGCCAGCGCTGGGCCAGCAGGTCATAGCCCAGGAACATGGTCGAGAAGGTCTCGACGTCGCGCAGCTTCAGCAAACCCAGCACGCACATCGAAAAGGCGATGAACCACTGGACCGCGTGGACGGTCAGGGCCTGGCCGCTCAGGGCGTGGCTGGCGGCCAGGGCCATCAGGGCGGTGACGGCGAACACCGCGATCACCGGCGTATAGGTCAGGGCCTTGGGATCGCGCACCTTCAGGCCGAAATGGCGGCGCAGGTCGTCGTAGCCGCCGATCCTGCGGCCGTCGATGAAGGCCTGGGGCGTGGTCGCCACCCCGTGGGCGGCCTTGAAGACGTCGATCTCCTCGCGCGTCGTCAGCAGGTGGTCCTCGACCGCATAGCCCCGGCGACGCAGCAGGTCCTTGGCGCGCAGGCCCCAGGGGCAGATGTGCTGGTCGGTGACCATCCGGTGGAGGACGGCGGTGCGCGGGGTGGTCGAGGCGGCGGTCATCGCGGGGTCTCCGGCTTGTCCCGAGGCGGGGACCCCGCTCATATGGGTTCCGTACCATGGTACGGAGTCAAGGGATGAAGATCGGGGAACTGGCCCAGGCGGGCGGGGTGGGCGTGGAGACCGTGCGCTACTACCAGCGGCGCGGCCTGCTGGAGCAGCCGGCGCGGCCAGACGGCGGTGGCTCTTCGGGTGGCGTCCGGCGTTATGGCGAGGCCGACGTTCATCGCCTGCGCTTCATCCGCGCGGCCCAGGCCGCCGGCTTCACCCTGGAGCAGATCGCCGAACTGCTGGCCCTGGACGCCAGCGACGACCATGCTCGGGCCCGGGGCCTGGCCCTGGAACGGATCGCGGCGCTCGACGCCAGGATCGTCGAGCTCCAGGCGGCCCGCGACGCGCTGAAGCGGCTGGCTCGCGCCTGCGGCGAGACCACCGCGGGCCCCTGCCCGATCCTGTCGGCGTTCGAGCGGGCGTGAGGGCGGCATCCCGCGAAGCGGCTCCAACAGTTGTCATCCCGGAAAGCGCGGAGGGCTTGTCCGGGACCCAGGGGACTGGGCGAATGCGTTGCGGTTCACCTGGGTCCCGGACAGCCTCTGCGAGGCTTCCGGGATGACAACCCTTGAGGGGCGGTCCGCGGTGAAATCCTAGCCCTTCATCAACTCCGCCTCGACCTGGCCCAGGCGCTCCTTGCCGAAGAACATCTCGTCGCCGACGAAGAAGGTGGGGATGCCGAACACGCCGCGCGCCACGGCCGCGTCGGTATGGGCCGCCAGCTGCGCCTTGACCTCGGGATCGGCGGCGCCCGCCAGCAGGGCCGCCCCGTCCAGGCCCGCCGCGTCGGCCGCGGCGGTGAACACCGCCGGATCGTCCAGCTTCAGCCCCGCCTCCCACATGCCGCGCAGCATGGCGTCCAGATAGGCCTCGCCCACGCCCTCACGCTGGGCGGCGACCATGCCGCGCATCAACAGAAGGGTATTGACCGGGAAGTGGGGATTGAAGCGGAAGGCGCCCAGGCCGTGGGCCTCGATGAAGCGCCGGGTTTCCAGCATCTCGTACTGCATCTTGCCCTTCACCCCGCCGAACGCGACCATCGGGGCCTGGTTGCCGGTCAGCTTGAAGATGCCGCCCAGCAGGCACGGCAGCAGGACCACGCCCGCGCCGGTCCGCGCGGCGATATCCGGCAGCACCTTGTAAGCCAGATAGGCGTTGGGGCTGCCGAAATCGAAGATGAACTCGACGGTCTTGGCGGTCTTGGTCATGGCGCTCACCAGCTCTCGTCCCCTACCAGGTTTCAGAATGGGGGCGCAGGTCGATCTCGTGAGTCCAGGCCGAGCGCGGCTGGCGATGCAGCCAGACGAAGTTCGCGGCGATGTCGTCGGGCTTGAGGATCTCGTCGCGGTCCAGCAGGCCCTGGACGTCGTCACGCATCGAGCGGGTGAAGACCCCGTCGATCGCGCCGTCCACCACCACATGGGCCACGTGCAGGCCCCGGGGCCCCAGCTCGCGCGCCATGCTCTGGGCCACGGCCCGCAGGCCGGCCTTGGCCGAGGCGAAGGCCGCGAAACCGTCCTTGCCGCGCAGACTGGCGCTGGCTCCGGTGAACAGGATGGTCCCGCGCCCGCGCGGCGTCATCACCCGGGCGGCCTCGCGCCCGGCCAGGAAGCCGGCGAAACAGGCCATCTCCCAGACCTTGCTGAACACCTGGGCCGTGGTTTCCGTGATCGAGAACCGCACGTTCGCGCCGATGTTGAACACCATCACCGTCAGCGGTCCGACCTCGGCCTCGATGGTGTCGACCAGGGCGATCATCTCGGCCTCGACGCGGGCGTCGACGCCGAAGGCCCGCGCCGATCCGCCGCCCTCGCGGATCGAGGCGGCCAGGGCTTCCAGTTGGTCGAGATGGCGCGGCCGGCGGGTGATGCAGACCGTATAGCCCTCGGCGGCGAAGGCCCGGGCGATCGCCCCGCCGACCCCGTCGCCCGCGCCCACCACTAGGCACGCGCCCTTGCCGGTCTGCTCCGCGACTTCCGACATGGCCACTCCCTCGATCTCGTTGGCGAGGAGGTTCGTCCTGAATCCGAACGGAGTCAAAGCCCGCGACGACGGCGGGCCCAAAAAGCAAAAACCCCGCGCCGTTTCCGGCGCGGGGTTTTCGAAAGCTTCGACTGCGAAGCCGCCCTTAGGCGATCTTCTCGACCTGGCTGTATTCCAGTTCCACCGGGGTGGCGCGGCCGAAGATCGAGACGGTGACGCGCAGGCGGGCCCGCTCCTCGTCGACCTGCTCGACCGAGCCGTTGAAGCTGGCGAACGGGCCGTCGGTGACGCGGACGTTCTCGCCGACCTCGAACAGCACCACGGTCTTGGGACGCTCGACGCCTTCCTCGATCGTGCCGATGATGCGCTGGACTTCCTTTTCGGAGACCGGCTGCGGCTTGGAGGCGCTGCCCAGGAAGCCCGTGACCTTCGGGGTGTTCTTGATCAGGTGATAGGCTTCGTCCGAGAGGTTCATCTTCACCAGCACGTAGCCGGGGAAGAACTTGCGCTCGGCGTTGACCTTGCGGCCGCGACGGATCTCGACGACGTCCTCGGTCGGAACCAGGATCTCGGAGAAGCTGTCTTCCAGGCCATGGCTCTTGGCCTGTTCGCGGATGCTCTCGGCCACCTTCTTCTCGAAGTTCGAGTAGGCGTGGACGATGTACCACTTGTGGTTCGGATTGGGCGCGGTGTCGGTGCTCATGATGTTTCTTATCCCGCGGCGATCTTGAGGAGCAGGTTGGCGCCCAACCCCAGGATCCAGTCGGCGAAGGTGAAGAACAGCGAGGCCAGGACCACCATGATGAAGACCATCACCGAGGTGATCCAGGTCTCCTTGCGGGTGGTCCAGGTGATCTTGCGGGCTTCGGCGCGGACTTCCTGCGCGAAGCGGACCGGGTTGATCGGCTTCTTCGGCGTGGCCGGAGCCTTGGCGGCGGCGGTGGCGGCGCCCCCCTGAGCGGAAGGCGCGAGCGCCGCGGCCGTCTTCGCGGCGCGGTTCTTGATCGCAGACGGGCTAGAACCCGGTTTCCTGGCCATGACTTAAGAGGCTCGCGACTTTCGATAGGTCAGCCCGAAAGCCGGGTGACCGATGACATATAGTGGCAGGAGTGGAGGGACTCGAACCCACGACCCTCGGTTTTGGAGACCGATGCTCTACCAGCTGAGCTACACTCCTGCGGAACCGCGATCCCCTTAGCGGAGATTCCGGCTTTCCAGCAATGAACATCGCGCCGGTAGGCTCTTTGAAGCCCGCCAGCGCGTTGGTCTCATCGCCAGAGCCGCGTCGTTTAGCAGGGTCGTTCGAGCCCGGCAAGCGGCCGGAGCACGATCCGCGCATTCGGCCGCCCAGCTTCGCGCGCTTTCAGGCCCGGGCCGGTTCTTCGGCCAGGTCCAGGGGCCCGGTCCGGGCGCTTCGGGTCCGCACGTCCGGAAGGATCGGCCGCCGGCGCGGCGCGTTTGGCCTTGGCGACCGTCACGGGCCCGCGCGGCGAAGCCCCCAGGAAACACCCCAAGGAAACGCCCCAAGGAGACGCCCATGCCGATATCCGACAGCCAGGACCGGCCGTCCAACCGCGAGGTGGAGAACGAGAACCAGCGTCCCGCCCAAGGCGGCAAGCCGCCTCGTCCCGCGACGGAGCCGCGTGGCGCGGAGGGCAGCTCGGACTCGCCGAAGACCCGGACGGATCCGGGCTCCGGCGAAGCCTGAGTCGTCAGCCGGCCTTTTCCGCTTCCGGCGCGGCCGCCGGGGTCAGGGCGGCGCATTGGATGTTCAGGTACGACCACTTCACGTCCGCGAGCTTGCGGCCGCACTGGGTGTTTTCCCCCAGGTCGCGTCCTTGAAGGGAGATCGCCACGCCCTTGGTGGGATCCGGGGCCGGACTGGCGCCGCTGACGTCGTAGTAGCCGCCGCCGGGACCGCGAACCACCAGGCAGGACGTCGATTCCACCGGCCGCACGCAGCCGGAGGCGGTGACCGCCTTGCCTTCGAGAGAGACCGTTTGAGCCTTTTGACCGGTATTGCCGGTTTCCTGCCCGCAGGCAGCTACGCTTAACGCTAACAGACTGGCCGCCGCGGCGGCCTTTACGAACCTTACCCGCATACGTTCCTCCGTATCATTGGCCTCCGCGCCGTCTTCTGGCGTGGAAGCAAGAGGAAGAGTGCGCCCCGTTTGGGGAGGCGGCAATCACAATTTTGACACCGTTCAAAAAACAGGCGCCCGCCATTTTGACGCTTTTGGGGAAGATTTTCTCAAAGCCCTTTCAGACCACCAAAGTTGACATCGGGCCGGGTCTGCTCACATGAGACGCAGTCGCTTCTGGGCCGGGGCGACGCCACTTTAGAATTCCGCGGTCCGCCGCGCGTCCAGGACTTGAAACGCACATTATGACGGCCATCGAAACCACCGCTCCCGCGCCCGCGCCCGTGAAGGAAGCCGCCTGGCACACCGAGACCGTGCTGTGGGTCAAGCACTGGACGGATCGCCTGTTCAGCTTCGCCATCACCCGCCCGGCCAGCTTCCGCTTCCGCTCGGGCGAGTTCGTGATGATCGGCCTGCCGCCCCGCGAGGAGCTGGGCGAGAAGAAGCCGATCCTGCGCGCCTATTCGATCGGCTCGCCGCACTTCGCCGAGGAGCTGGAGTTCTTCTCGATCAAGGTTCCGGACGGCCCGCTGACCTCACGCCTGCAGCAGATCCAGGCCGGCGACCAGGTCCTGTTGGGCAAGAAGCCGACCGGCACCCTGGTGCTGGACGCCGTCCGCCCGGGCAAGCGCCTGTTCCTGTTCGGCACCGGCACGGGCCTGGCGCCCTGGCTGTCGGTGGCCCGCGACCCGGACGCCTACAGCCGCTTCGAGCAGGTGATCGTCGCCCACGGCGTGCGCGAGGTGCAGGAACTGGCCTATCGCGACCTGTTCACCGCCGACATCCACGACGATCCGCTGGTCGGCGACGAGGCCAGGGCCCAGCTCGTCTACTATCCCACCGTGACCCGCGAGCCGTTCGAGCGCCAGGGCCGGTTCACCGACCTGATCGAGAGCGGCAAGCTGTTCGCCGACCTCGGCCTGGAGCAGACGAAGTTCGATCCCGAGCACGACCGCGCCATGCTGTGCGGCTCGATGGCGATGATCAAGGACACCGCCGCCCTGCTGGAGGCCCACGGGCTGACGGAAGGCTCCAACGCCGAGCCGGGCGACTTCGTGATCGAGCGGGCGTTCGTGGGGTAATAGAATTCCCGCTCATCCCGGCGAACGCCGGGATGAGCGGATATCAGATGGATCCGCCCAGCCGCTTGAACGTCCGCTCGGGCCGCAGGTGGGTCGCCAGGGTCCAAGGCTTGAGCACGCTCGCCCCCGGCTTGAACGACAGCACCACCAGCTCGGCGCGGCCCACCAGGTCGTCGGCCGGCACGTAGCCCATGCCCAGCTCCGGCGGCAAATAGGCGTCCAGCGCGCTGTCCCAGGCGCAGGACGACTGGCCGCTGGGGATCGCGCCGGCGTCGAAGCGGCTGTCCAGGCTGTTGTCGCGATTGTCGCCCATCATGAAGAAGCAGCCTTGGGGCACCACATAGACCCCGGTGTTGGCGCCCGGCGTGCCCGAGCCCCAGCCGTGGGTGAGATAGGCCTTGCCGCCGGGCAGGGTCTCCCTGAACCGGCCGACCGGTATCGCCTCGCCGAACGGGGCCTCGACCGAGGTCGACAGCCATTCCCGGCGCACCGGCCGGCCGTTGATGAGCGGCACGCCCTCGACCACCTGGACCTTGTCGCCGGGCAGGCCGATCAGTCGCTTGATGACGTCGGTGCGGCCGTCGTTGGGCTTCTTGAACACCACGATGTCGCCACGCTGGGGCGCCTGGCCCAGCAGCCGCCCCTCGGGCAGCGGCGGGCTGAACGGAATCGAATGCCGGCTCCAGCCGTAGGGATACTTGCTGACCAGGATGTAGTCGCCGACCTGCAGGGTGGGCTCCATCGAGCCGGACGGGATGGTGAAGGGCTGGCACAGCACCACCCGCGGGACCAGCACGATGGCCAGGGTCAGCAGGAGGGTCCTCAGCCAGCCCCGCGGGCCGTCGTCGCGGTCGGGATCGCGCTTGGTCGTCACGGAAATCTCCCCAAGGCCGTTTCCAGGGCGGTTCCGGAAAACCATAACAGCGCGGCCGCGCGACGCGCGTTACAAATGGCTCATGCTAGAGCGTGGCAGCCGAAAGTGTGGAGCGGTTTCGGCGCCTGCCACGCTCTAAATGTTTGATTTAGAGCCTTTTTAGACGCCTCACATGATTCCATGTGAGGCTAAAAGGCTCTAGCGGGAGTGCGCGTGTGGGCGACGAGCTTCAATTGAAGAACCTGACCGTCGAGGCGGCGCGCGGCCGCATGCTGGCCGGCGCCGCGCGGCTGGGCGTCGAGGAGGTCCCGCTGGCCAAGGCCCTGGGCCGGGTGCTGGCCGCCCCGGTTGTCGCCGATCGCGACCAGCCGCCGTTCGCCGCCTCGGCCATGGACGGCTGGGCGATCCGCCGCGCCGACCTGGCTCCCGGGGTCCGCTTCCGGATCGCCGGCGAAAGCGCAGCGGGCCAAGCCTATGCTCGCCCCGTCGAGGCCGGCCAGGCGGTGCGGATCTTCACCGGCGCCCCCGTGCCGCCGGGCGCCGACCTGGTGGTGATCCAGGAGAACGCCGCGCGCGACGGCGAGACGGTGGCCTTCACGATCGACCGCGACCCGCCGCCCGGCAACATCCGCCCGGCCGGCGGCGACTTCCGCTCCGGCGACCTCCTGCTGGCCGAAGGCGCGCGCCTGGACGCCTGGCGACTGGCCCTGGCCGCCGCGGCGGGCTGGCCCAGCCTGGACGTCGCGATCCGGCCGCGCGTCGCCATCCTGGCCACCGGCGACGAGTTGGTCCCGCCCGGCTACGTGCCCGCCCCCGACCAGATCTTCGAGTCGGGCTCCTTCGCCCTGGCGGCGCTGGTCGAGGCCTGGGGCGGCCAGGCGACGCGGCTGAAGGCCCAGGCCGACGACCGGGACGCCATCGCCCGCGCCGTCGCCGAGGCCCAGTTCGACCTGCTGGTCACGGTCGGCGGCGCCTCGGTCGGCGACCATGACCTGGTCAAGCCGGCCCTGGCCGCCCTGGGTCTGGCCTTGCGCGTCCAGACCGTCGCCGTGCGCCCCGGCAAGCCGACCTGGTTCGGAACCCTGGAGGCCGACGGCGTGGGAGGCCGACGCGTCCTGGGCCTGCCCGGCAACCCGGCCTCGGCCCTGGTCTGCGCCGAACTGTTCCTTCGGCCGCTGCTGGCCGCCCTGACCGGCGCCGATCCGGCCCTGGCGATCGAGGCCGGCGCCCTGGCCGCCCCCCTGCCCGCCAACGGCCCCCGCGAGCACTGGATGCGCGCCGCCCGCGCCGTCGACCCCGACGGCCGGGTCCGGGTCACCCCCTTTCCCGACCAGGATTCCTCGCTGATCGGCGTGTTCTCCCGCGCCGACTGCCTGGTCCTGCGGCCGGCCGGCGCCGGGGCGGCGGGCGCGGGGGACGTGGTCCAGCTGCTGCCGCTGGCGCGGGGCTGATCGCCTCAATTGGCGACGCCGCACGCGGAGCGTGCTAAGTCCCGGGCGAGGCGGTTCGCGGCGACCGCGGCGGGAGTAGCGTTCATGGGTCGTATGGGCAAGATCGCGGCGCACATGGTGCTGGCCTTCGCGGCCATGCTGCTGGCCCAGGTCCTGGCCGCCGGAACCCTGCCCGACGCCTCCGCCCTGGTCCTGGCCGCCCTGTTCGCCGGCGCGGCCCTGGCGGTCGAGGTCCTGTTCCGGGTCGAGCGCTCGCCCTGGCGGTTCTTCGCGGCCAGCGACGGCCTGCGCCTGGCGCGCTCGGCCCTGCTGTCGGTCCTGACCTTCGCCCTGGTGGCCCGCCTGGCCGAGGTGCGCCAGCCGGGCGGGCTGCGCACCCTGGCCGTCGCCTTCCTGCTGCAGACCGCTCTGCTGGCCGGATTGCGGATCGTCCGCCGCGCCGTGCACGAGAAGGCGCTGGTCGACGCCCTGACCCGCCTGCGCCCCGCCCCCGCCTCACCGGCCCTGCCGCGCCTGCTGATCGTCGGCTCGGCCAACGAGGCCGAGGCCTTCCTGCGCGCCCCCGCCGCCCTGGGCGAGCGCTACGCCCCGGTCGGCGTCCTGACCCCGCAGGCCCGCGAGACCGGCGACGAGCTGGGCGGGGTGTGCATCCTGGGCGCCATCGACGACTTCGACGCGGTCATGGCCCAGCTGCGCGACGGCGGCCTGCAGCCGTCGGCCCTGCTGTTCCTGACCGACGGCCCGCTCAGCGCCTTCGGAGCCGAGCGCCTGGGCCGTCTGAAGACCGAGGGCGTGCGCCTGCTGCGTCGCCAGGGCCTGGTCGACATGGCCGCCCACGGCCCCGGAGGGGCGGCCGCCCTGCGCGAGATCAGCCTCGAGGAGTTGCTCAGCCGCGCGCCTGTGCGGCTGGATCCCGAACCGGTCCGCGCCCTGGTGGCCGACCGGCGGGTGCTGGTCACCGGGGCCGGCGGCAGCATCGGCTCCGAGCTGGCCCGCCAGATCGCCGCCAGCGGCCCCGCCCGGCTGACCCTGCTGGACGCCGCCGAGGCCAATCTGTTCCACATCGACCGCGAGCTGGGCGAGGCCTGGCCCGGGCTGCCGCGCCGCGACGTGCTGTGCGACGTGCGCGACGCCGCCCGGCTGGACCAGGTGTTCGCCGCGGAAAGGCCGGAGATCGTCTTCCACGCCGCCGCTCTCAAGCACGTGACCCTGGTCGAGAACCATCCCTGCGAGGGCGTGCGCACCAACGTGCTGGGCAGCCGCAACGTCGCCGCCGCCGCCAAGGCCTGCGGCGCGGCCCACCTGGCGCTGATCTCCACCGACAAGGCCGTGGCCCCGGCCAGCGTGATGGGCGCGACCAAGCGCGTGGCCGAGGCCGTGGTCCGGCAGTTCGCGGGCGGGCTCGATGCGAAGGGAACCGGCCTCCGGGTCAGCGTCGTGCGGTTCGGCAACGTGCTGGGCTCGGCCGGGTCGGTGGTGCCGATCTTCCAGCACCAGATCGCCCGCGGCGGGCCGGTCACCCTGACCGACGCCGAGGTCGAGCGCTATTTCATGACCATTCCCGAGGCCGTGCAGCTGGTGCTGCGGGCCGTGGCCCTGTCGGCCGGCGACCGGGAGCCCCCGACCGGCGTCCTGACCCTGGAGATGGGCGAACCGGTCAAGATCATCGACCTGGCCCGGCGGATGATCGAACTGCAGGGCCTGGTTCCCGGGCGCGACATCGAGATCAAGATCACCGGCCTGCGCCCTGGCGAGAAGCTGACCGAGGCCCTGGTCGACGTCAACGAGACCGCCCGCCCCAAGGCCGAGGGGGTCACCGAGGCCGCGCCCGTCACGCCCCTGCCGCCGATCCCGCCCGCGGCCCTGGCCGCCCTGGAAGCCGCCGCCCTGGCCGGCGACGAGGCCGTCGTTCGCGAGCGGCTGTTCGCCCTGGTCGAGGGGCTGCGAACCGTATCGCCCGTCCCCGCGGCCGCCGGAAGAGCGCCGACCGGCGAGACCCGGGACAAATTCGCCGCGGCCCGGACTCAGGCCTAAATAGAACTCGCTCAAGATCGCCTATAAGGCGAGCGGGCGAGCCCGAATCGGCCTCTCGTGCTTTGTCTCGCCACGCTTGCCGTGGTGAGCCGTCCCACTTTTTGGGACAACAGTAAGCGTCGACGGGAACCGGGATGTTCGAACAGACGGTGGACGTCACCCGCCTGGACGGGTTCGTTCGATACACGCGCGGGATCGTCCGCGCCCGCCTGGTCCTGGTCGCCCTGTTCGTGGGCCTGCTGGCGATCTACACCCCGATGCGCATGACGCTGTTCGGCCTGGTCGAGCTTGGCATCTACGCCGCCCTGTTCCTGGCCACCGAGGCGGCCCTGCGCCATCCCGATCCGGTCAAGGCCTTCCGTCGGCTGCGCTGGCAGTCGATCGGCCTGGTCTTCCTGCTGTCGGTCAACGCCTGCGCCCTGGCCGTGAAGATCCGGCTGATCGGCCAGCCGATCGTGCGGCTGGAGGCCGCCCTGCTGGCCATCTGCGTGCTGCTGTTCGCCGCCCTGCGCGTGCACACCGGCAAGATCAGCTACGTCACCGCCGTGGCGCCGCCGGTGGCGACGCTGCTGTGGATCGGGTTCGACCGCCACACGCCGCTGGCGGCCAACCACTACGGCGCGGCCATGCTGCTGTTCGTCGTCGCCGTCCTGACCGCCACCTGGCGCCAGCAGGCCACCGACCGCGCCCTGGCCCAGGCCCTGCGCGACCTGGCCCGCAAGAACGCCGACCTCACCGAGGCCGTGGCCGAAGCCAAGGCCGCCAGCCGCGCCAAGTCCGACCTGCTGGCCGTCGCCAGCCACGAGATCCGCACCCCGCTCAACGCCGTGCTCGGCTTCGCCCACGCCCTGCGCCGCGACACCTTCCTGACCCCCATCCAGGCCGACCTGGCCCAGGGCGTGCTGGAGGGCGGCGCCCAGCTGACCCGCCTGCTCGACACGGTGCTGGACCTGACCAAGGTCCAGGCCGGCCAGGCGGCGCTGACCTTGACGGCGGTCGACCTGCGCCGCCTGATCCGCACGGTAGTGCGGGTGTGGAACGCCCACGCCCAGGCCGTCGGCGTGCTGCTGAGCTTCGAGGACGCCGATCCCGACCTGGCCTACGGCGTGCTGGCCGACGAGGCCAAGCTGGAGCAGACCCTGGTCAACCTGGTCTCCAACGGCCTGAAGGCCTCGCCGTCGGGCGGCGCGGTGGCGGTGCGGCTGGCCGGCATGGTCAAGGACCAGACACTGACCGCCCTGGTCGAGGTCCGCGACAGCGGCGCCCCGGTGCCGCCGGAAGACCGCCCGCGGATGTTCGACGCCTTCGACCAGACCGAGCGCGGCAAGAGCCTGGGCGGCAGCGGGCTGGGCCTGTCGATCTGCGCCGCCAACCTGGCCCTGATGGGCGGCGAGATCGGGGTGGAGGACGTTCCCGAGGACGACGGCCCGCCCGGCAAGGGGCCCCGGCGCGGCGCGGTCTTCTGGTTCGCCTTCGAGGCGCCGGTCCTGTCGCCCCCGGCCGAGGACGCCGGGGCGGAGCCCGCCGTGGCCGGCCCGATCCGGGTGCTGGCGGCCGAGGACAATCCCGCCAACCGCCGGGTGCTGGCCGCCCTGCTGGCCGCCTCGCCGGTCGAGCTGGTGTTCGCCGAGGACGGCGCCCGGGCGATCGACGCCTGGCGGGCCGAGGCCTTCGACCTGGTGCTGATGGACGTCAACATGCCGGTGCTGGACGGGGTGGCGGCCGTGGCGCGGATCCGCCAGTTGGAGACCTCGGCCGCCGAGCCCCGCCCACGCACGCCGATCTGGATGCTGACCGCCAACGTCTTCGACGACGACGTCGCCCGCTACCGGGCCGACGGCGCCGACGGCGTCCTGCGCAAGCCGATCGACACGGCGGCCCTGTTCGCCCTGCTGGCCGGGGTGGCGGAGGCGAAGGCGGGGGCGGGGACCGCGAATGAAAAGCGGACGACGGCCTAGGACCGGATCAATGATCCGCGATGGCGGTCGTTTTGGGCCAGTAGCGGTCTCTCGCCCGCTCCAGGAACACGACCTTCAGAAAGGCCTCTAAAGCCCTTCAGTCTGCTAGATTTGGTGGCGCCATGCAGGCAATTGGAAGCGACGTGCCGACAGAATTCGTCTGCGCGGCATCCTCTGACCAGCCGCTCTCGCCGGTCGCGCTGAAACGCCGCCCAGACGCTGAAACGCCGCCCAGACATTGTCTGGACGGCGCTCGCGTGGGCAGAGACTGCTCCCGGGGGTCAGGGGGTTCGAGGGCTCTAGTATTTCACCTTGAGGCGCGCGTACCAGAAGCCGCCGTTCATGCCGAACGGGCCGCCCGAGCGCGGATAGATCTGACCGTCGGCCGTGCTGCCGGTCAGGGCGTAGATCGGGTTGGCCGTGGTCGGAGCGAGCTTGTCCGGATATTCGTCGAAGAGATTGTTGGCGCCGACGGTGACTGTGTACTTTTCGGCGACCGTGTAGCTCACGTCGAGGTCGGCCGTGATCTTCGAGCCGAACTTCTGGCCCGGATAGTCCTGGTTCGTCCGCCAGCTGCTGTAGTAGTTCCCGCGGGCATTGATCAGGAAGCCGGCGATCTCGTAGCTCGCCGAGGCGTTGGCGCGGTGTTTCGGCGTGATGTTCTCGATGTCGAAGATCCGATCCGCGCCGATGGCCACCGGGTCGGACTTGGTGACTTCGCTCTTGTTGTAGCTGTAGGCGAGCGTGAGGCTCAGCGGATTGTCCAGCAGTTCGGTGCGATAGGTGGCGACGGCGTCGACGCCCTTGGTCTCGGTGTCGAAACCATTGGTGAAATAGGCCACGGCGCCGCCGACCCCGACCGCGGCGAGCGCGGGCTGGGCGGCGATGTCGGCCGCATCGACATCGAACGTGCTGGTGATGCTGATGCGGTCCTTCACCTTGATCAGATAGCCGTCGACGGTGAGCGTGAAGTTGCTGATCGGGTTGAAGATGAACCCGACGCCGTAGTTGGTGGACTCTTCAGGCGTCAGGGTCTTGGCGCCGAAATACTGCGCGATGGCGCTAGTCACCGGATAGGTGCCGGTCTGAACCTGCTCGCCGCCCGGCGCGAAGGCGGTGGTCAGGATTTCGGTGTTGCTTTGCCCAGGCGACGGGGCGTGGAAGCCGGTGCCGACGGTTCCGCGGACGGAGAACATGTCCGACACCCGATAGAGGGCGTTCACCTTGCCGACCAGGGTGTCGCCGAAGGTGTCGTAGTCCTCGTAGCGTCCGGCGACGCCCACCGTGAAGGCCTCCGTGACGTCGGTCTCGGCGCCGAGATATACGCCGTAGTTGCTCTGGGTCGATGTCTTGGCCGACGCCGGGCTGGTGCCGCCATAGCCGCTGGCGCCGGGCGACTGCGACGCCGTCTCGGGCGCGCCGTTCACGATCGATCGGGTGTAGACGCCGGGCGAGACCTGTACGTAAAGCGGCTGCACGGCGTAGGGGCCCGCGGCGTAGGACTGCAGGTCGCCGGCGGTGGCTTCATACTCCTCGTGCCGATACTCCGCGCCGCCCGACAGGGTGACCGGGCTCGCGAAGCCGACTTCGATCGGATAGGTCAGGTCCAGGTTCAGGTTGGTTTCGCGCTGGATCAGCTTGCCGAACTTGAATTCTTTCTGGCTGGTCGGCCCGAAGGAGCCGTTGAGCGACTTGGTCATCGCCAGGTCGAGCGAGTTCTTCGCCACGGTCGCCGACAGATCGTAGGTCAGGCCGTTGTCGGCCTCACCCTTGACGCCCGCCGTGCCGTAGAATTGTTCGACCACGCCCTGGAAGCGCGGGGTGAAGCCCGCCGGATAAACCGACGTGAAGCTGAAGGTGTTGCTGTCCTTGACGAAGCCGCCCGTAGGGCAGGTGGGATTGCCGGTCGGACAGGCCGTCAGATAGATCGGAGCGAAGGCCCCGTTGCGCCCCGGCGAGCCCGTGGCCGGCGTACCGGTGCCGTTGTCGATCACCAGCGGCGTCGGCGCCGAGATCGGCGAGCGATAGTTGAAGCTCTGATCGGCTTCGCGATGCCCGAGATTGGCCGTCACGTAGATGGTGGCGTTGTCGCTGACCTCGTAGGCGGAGTTGAGGAACAGCTTGTAGCCGTTGGTCGGCGACGAGCCCCAGATCTGCGCCGGGCCGGGATAGTTGGGCAGTTGCCCCGCGAGGTTGGGATTGGCCGCCGCGAAAACCGCCGCGATGGGCCGGGTGGCGCCGCGGCTGGTTTCGCCGTCGTCGAAATACTCGCCCGAAATATTGACGAAGCCGGAGTCGAACAGCTTGAAACCGGCGTTGGCGGCGAACTGATAGCTCTCGCCGTCGCCGCTATAGGTCTGGCCGTAGCGCGCCTGGGCCTCGAAGCCGCTGTCGGCGTCGCGAAGGCCGTAGTTGATGACGCCGCCGATGGCGTCGGAACCGTATTGGGCGGTCGCGCCGTCGCGCAGGATCTGCAGGTTCTTGACGGCGATCGACGGGATCATCGAAAGGTCGACGGCCTGGGCGCCGAGCGACAGGGCGGTGTCACCGCCCGTAACCACCTGGACCAGGGCGGAGCGATTGTAGCGCTTGCCGTTGATCATCACGAGCACCTGGTCGGCGCCGAGACCGCGCAATGACGGGGCGCGCACGAAGGTCGAGGCGTCGGAGATGGTGTTCTGCGGGACGTAGAACGACGGAACGAGGTTCTTGACCACGTCCAGCATGTCGGCGGCCGGTTGGCGGCTGAGCTCTTCCCCACCGAAGACGTCGATCGGAGACGGCGAATCCACCACTGACCGGTCGGTTCTACGCGTGCCGAGCACGATGACGGTGTCCAGTTCTGTCGGAGCGGTCTCCGCGGTCTGGAGCGGCTGGTCGGCGGCGCTGGCCGTGCCCGCGCAGGTTAGAAAGATCGAAAGAGTCGAGATTCCGGACAGCAGAATATTTCTTGAAAGCTTAGTCATAAATACCCCTCGTAGCGCTATAGTCGCGCGTTTGATCATTTTTGATGGGGCTTCCCGTAACGAACGTTTCTTTTTTGTTCTTGAATCAAGACTCATTGACGACTTTTGCCGCGCCGAAACAGTTCGTCAGACCCGAAACATCTGCAATAGCGACGCCCGTAACTCGAACGGAAGGACGACCTTCTCGGCTCTGGCTGCACCATTGCGCGGCGCCTGCCATGCTTTTTTGTGCAGGACCGCGATGTTCGCGGGACAGCTCTCGGGATTCAGAAACTCGGCCGGACGTGTGTGAGCAAGTCCGAGCAAATCGCGGCGTCACCTTGGCCCGAGGCCTGGCTTCGACCTGTGCGCTGAGCCGGCGGGCCTAAGGACAGTGACGCCAGCAGCAAAGGAAGGTGTTCGGAGAGTATCAAGCGGCGGATGGGGAAAGGTTCAAGCGCGCAGCTCCACCTCTGCATTGGCGCCCGGCGACGCCCGTCGCCCCCTTCTCCGCCAATCCTACGGTCTGCATTAGCGGCCGGGTCGCGCCAGCTTTTCCCGTTCACAGGATCGGACTTGTTGTCGTCCATCGGCCGCCCGAAAGCGGACGCTCTGAAGGGAAAAGACGAGTCAAAACCCGTCATCGCGCCGGCGGAGATCGCAGGTCCAGCTAAGGCCAAGGGCGACCCACGATCGGCCGTTCAATGGAAATCCCGGCTTCTCTGCAGCCGCCCGGACGTCCGCATCCGCACCGTGGGGGCCGGGGCCTCGGGGTCGTCCTTCATCCGCGCCAGCTGCGCCGACAGGTCGGTGAACCCCTCGGCGACCACATGGATCACCCCGTCGGCGGCCTGGACCTTGCCGTGGACGACCAGGAACGAGGCGCTCATCACCGTGCGGCGGTGGGCGTCGAAGCAGTCCTTCCAGACCACGGCGTTGGCCACGCCCGTCTCGTCCTCCAGGGTCAGGAACACCACGCCCTTGGCGGTGCCCGGCCGCTGGCGGATCAGCACCAGCCCGCCGACCGAGACCTTGCGGCCGTCGCGGACGCCCTTCAGCCGCTCGGCGGGCGTGACGTCCAGCCGGTCCAGCATCGGCCGAAAGAACCGCAGCGGATGGGCCTTCAGCGACAGGCTGGTGGTGCGGTAGTCCTCGGCCACCCGCTGGGGCAGGGCCATGGCCGGCAGGGCGACGGCGTCCTCGAACAGCGGCAGGCCGGCCAGCAGCGGCGCCTGGCTGTCGACCCTGGCCTCGCCCTTCAGCCCCTTGACCGCCCACAGGGCGTCGCGGCGGGAGAGGCCCGTGGAGGCGAAGGCGTCGGCCTCGGCCAGCAGCTCCAGCCCGCGCTGCGAGACCCCGGCCCGGGCGAAGTCGGCCGGGGCGCGGGCCCCGTCGGCGCGGGCCTTCGTGATGATCTCGGCGTCGTCTTCCTTGAGACCCTTGATCTGCCGCAGGCCCAGGCGGACGGCCTTCCAGAAGGGGCGGGTGTCTTCGTTGAAGAGCTTGTCGGGGGCGATCCGCCGCTCCTCCCCCGTGAAACGGGGGAGGTCGCGCGATACGGATACGCATCGTGACGGAGGGGGCGTCCTGGCGACGCCTTGCCCGCCGGACGCCCCCTCCACCACGTCGTGGTCCCCCTCCCCCGTTCCGCTTCGCGCCCCCGGGGAGGAAGGCGCTCTGGTTTCCAGCGTGCAGTCCCAGTCGCTCATCAGCACGTCCGGGGCCCGCACCTCGACGCCGTGCTCGCGGGCGTCGCGCACCAGCTGGGCCGGCTGGTAGAAACCCATCGGCTGGGAATTGATCAGGGCCGCGCAGAACACGTCCGGCCAGGCCCATTTGATCCAGGCCGAGACATAGACCAGCTTGGCGAAGCTGGCCGCGTGGCTTTCCGGAAAGCCGTACGAGCCGAAGCCCTCGATCTGCTTGAAGCAGCGGGTGGCGAAGTCGCGTTCGTAGCCGCGCGAGACCATGCCCTCGACGAACTTGTCGCGGTACTGGCCCGGGTCGCCGTCGTGCTTGAAGGTGGCCATGGCCTTGCGCAGGCCGTCGGCCTCGTCGGGCGTGAACTTGGCGGCCTCGATGGCCAGGCTCATGGCCTGCTCCTGGAACAGCGGCACGCCGAAGGTGTTGCCCAGGATGCTGCGCAGCTCGTCGGGCGGGCCGTGCTCGGGCGACGGGGCGGGAAACTCGACCGGCTCCTGGCCGTTGCGCCGCCGCAGGTAGGGATGGACCATGTCGCCCTGGATCGGCCCCGGCCGGACGATCGCCACCTCGATGACCAGGTCGTAGAACCGGTTGGGCCGCAGCCGGGGCAGCATCGACATCTGGGCCCGGCTCTCGACCTGGAACACGCCCACGCTGTCGGCGGCCGACAGCATGTCGTAGACGCCCTTCACCTCGACGGGCACGTCGGCCAGGTCGACGATCGGCAGGCCGTGGTCGGCCCGCAGCATGCCGAACGCCCGCTGGATGGCGGTCAGCATGCCCAGGGCCAGCACGTCGACCTTCATCAGGCCCAGGCTGTCGATGTCGTCCTTGTCCCACTCGATGAAGGTGCGGTCCTTCATCGCCGCGTTGCCGATCGGCACGGTCTCGTCCAGCCGCCGCTTGGTCAGCACGAAGCCGCCCACGTGCTGCGACAGGTGGCGCGGGTGCTGCAGCAGCTCGGTGGCCAGGGCGATGGCGCGGGCGATCTGCGGGTTCTTCGGGTCCAGCCCCGTCTGGCGGATGTGCTCGTCGGGCAGGCCGTCGCCCCAGCTGCCCCAGACGGTGTTGGCCAGGACGGCGGTGATGTCCTCGGTCAGGCCCAGGGCCTTGCCGACGTCGCGGATGGCGCTGCGCGGGCGGTAGTGGATCACCGTGCCGCAGATGGCGGCGTAGTCCCGGCCATAGCGCCTGTAGACGTACTGCATGACGTCCTCGCGCCGCTCGTGCTCGAAGTCGACGTCGATGTCGGGCGGTTCGCCGCGGTTCTCGGAGATGAAGCGGGTGAACAGCAGCCGGTGCTCCATGGGGTCGATCGCCGTCACCCCCAGGCAGTAGCAGACCGAGGAATTGGCGGCCGAGCCGCGCCCCTGGCACAGGATGCCCATCTCCCGCGCTTCCTGGACGATGTCGTGCACGGTGATGAAGTAGTTGGGGTAGTCCATCCTGGCGATCAGGCCCAGCTCCGTGCGGAGGTTGTCCTGGACCTTGGGCGGAACCCCGCCGGGATAGCGCCAGGCCGCGCCCTTCCAGGCCAGATCCGTCAGGTGCTCCATCGCCGTCTTGCCGGGCGGCACGGGTTCGTCCGGGTACTGCTCCTTCAGGTGCGAAAGGTCGAAGCCGATGCGCTCGACGATCTCGATCGTGCGCTCCACCGCCTGGGGCCAGCGCTCGAACAGCCGGGCCATCTCGGCCGGGGTCTTGAGGTGGCGCTCGGCGTTGGCCTCGAGGCGGAAGCCCGCCTCGGCGATCGTGCAGCCCTCGCGGATGCAGGTCATCACGTCCTGCAGCGGCCGCCGCTCGGGGCCGTGATAGAGCACGTCGTTGGTGGCGACCATCGGGGCGCGGGCGGCGCGGGTCAGGTCGTCCAGCCGCGCCAGGCGCTTGAGGTCCTGGGCGGCGTAGGCCCGGCTGGCGGCCAGCCAGACCCGGCCGCGCAGCTCGCCGGCGATGCGGGCCAGGTCGGCCTCGAAGGCCTCGTCCAGCCGGGCCGGCGGCACGATCAGGGCCAGCTGGCCGTCGGCATGGTCGAGAAAGTCCTTCCAGGACAGATGGCACTCACCCTTCTCGGCCCGGCGCTGGCCCACGGTCAGCAGGCGGGTCAGGCGGGCGAAGGCCTCGCGGTCGGAGGGGTAGACCAGCAGGCTGGGCGCGCCGTCCATGAAGTCCAGCCGGCAGCCGGTCAGGGCGCGGATGTCCAGGTCCTTGGCCGCCGTCCAGGCTCGCACCACCCCGGCCAGGCTGTTGCGGTCGACGACGCCCACGGCGCCCAGGCCCAGGGCCTGGCCGGTCAGCATCAGCTCCTGGGCGTGGGAGGCCCCGCGCAGGAAGGAGAAGTTGGTGGTGGCCTGGAGCTCGGCGTAGGCGGGGGTCTTCATGGGCGCATACTTGCCCCCACCTGGCCGCTACGCGGCCTGTCCGCCCCCATAGGGGGCGGAGCCTTCGCGCCGGAGCGCTCTTCCCCCTCTGGGGGAAGACGACCGCGAAGCGGTCCGTAGGGGGCAAGTGCGCGGTTACCCGAACAAGCCATGCAACCACCACTTCGGGAGCTTCTCCCCGTCGCCGTACAGCCCGGCCCGGAAGATCCAGAACCGCTCGCCCGTCTCGTCCTCCACCCGGTAATAGTCGCGCACCTTGCCCGGCCCGACCTCGTCGAAGGCCTTGCGCCACCATTCCTGGCCGATCCGTTCGGGCCCCTCGGCCAGGCGCACGCGGCGCGACCGGCCGCGCCAGGTGAAGCGGACCGGCGGGTCGTCGGGCAGCTTGGCCACCACCTCGATCGCCTCGGGACGGCGCAGCAGGCGGGTCGGCCGGGGGCGGTCCGGATCCCAGGCGTCCTCGGGCTGGGAATCCAGCGGGGCGCGGCGAACCACGGAACGTTCCGGCACGTGACTCTGGTGCGGGTCGGCCCGCCACACCCGGTCCTCGCCCAGGCGGTTGACCAGCCGGTCGACCAGCGGCGCCAGGCCCTCCTCCAGGCCCACGCCGCCGTCGGCGTCCAGGCCGGGCTGCGCGCTCGACAGCGGCTCGACCTCGGCGGCCCACAGGGTGACGACCTCGATCCCGAAGCCCGGGTCGACCGTGTCCAGCTTCGGCTTCAGCAGCTTGGCGACGCGGGCGGCGTCGCGGCCGGGGCGCGACAGGCCGGCCGCGACCGGCATGGCCTTGCCGTCGAGGCGGTGAAAGACCAGCTCGAACCGCCGCGCGCCCCGCCCCTCGACCTCCAGCCGGGCGCACAGCAGGGCGCAGATGTCGCCGGTGACCCGCTCCAGGTCGGACAGGGCGCTGATCGGCTCGAAGAAGGCCAGGCGGTCGAACCACGGGGTGGCGGGACGACGGAACACCAGGGCCTCGCGGGCCGCGCCCAGGGCCTGGTCGAGGCGCATCACCGTGGAAAGCCCGAACCGCCGGGCCAGCTGGGCGCGCGGCAGGGCCATCAGCTGGCCGACCTGGAACAGGCCCAGGCGCGGCAACTGGGCCTGGGCCGCCTCGTCCAGCCGCAGGGCCGCCACCGGCAGGGGCGCCAGCAGCGCCGCCTGGCCGCCGGGCGGGGCGCCAAGGGGGGTGATCGTGCGGTCGGGGCCGTAGCGGGCCAGGGCCCAGGCCGCGCCGGGAGTGTCGGCGATCGCCCCTCGGGCCGGCGCGCCCCAGCGCGCCAGCCGGGCCAGCAGGTCGTCCAGCATGGCCGCCTCGCCGCCCCACAGGTGCGAGACCCCCTCGACGTCGAGGAACAGCCCGTCCAGCCCGTCCAGGGCCACGGCCGGCGAGAAGCGCACGCACCAGTCGCAGAGGATCTCCAGCGCCGCGCGGTCGCCGTCGGGATCGTGGTCGGCGGTGACCAGATCCGGAACCAGGGCCGCGGCGTCGGCGGCCTTCTGGCCGACGTACAGGCCCAGGGCCGCGGCCGCGTCGTCGACGGCGGCCAGGCGCCGGGTCCCGCCCTCGGCGGCGACCAGGGCCAGCGGCGGGGGCGGCCCCCTCCGGCCCTCCGGGCCACCTCCCCCAGAGGGGGAGGATCTAGGCGGCGTTGGCTGCTCCCCCTCTGGGGGAGCTGTCACCGAAGGTGACTGAGGGGGCCCCTGCCGCCTCGCCCACGTCGTGATCGGCCAGTTGCGACACCAGACGGAAAGGATGCGGGCCATCGGCGGCCTCCGCTTGTTCGAGGATCCAGGCGCCGGGACGACCGCCCCGGCAGCGTTCCAGTTCGACCCGCCAGCGCGGCGGCCCCAGGCCGGGATCGCCCGGCGGCGGCTGGCTGGGGGCGGCGGCGATGCGCCAGCGGGTCTGGGCGGCCGCGCCGGAGACCTCCCGCCCCTGGCTTCTTGGGCCGGCGGGCCCGCCATAGGGCCGCCGCCGCAGCAGGACCCCGGTCGCGCCGCGCCGCTCGCAGGCCAGCTGCAGGCGGCGACCGGCCTTGAGGTCGGGGCTCTGGGCCTCGCCGATCGCGGCGGCGACGCCCGCCGTGGCCAGGGCGTCCTCCAGCACCGACAGCACCTCGGCCTCGTCGCGGGCCCGGACCTGGATCAGGCGGCCGGTCGGAAAGCCCAGCCCGGCCAGGCCGGGGGCGTGCAGGTCGGCGCGCCGCATCACCCAGACCACCGCGCCCCGCTCGGCCAGCGGCCGCAGCATCAGGGCCGAGAACGCCGCGGGGGCCGCGCCGGTCTCCTCCTCCAGTCCGGCCCCGCCCACCTCGTGCCAGCCGCCACGCGGCAGGCCGCCGGCCGGAAAGCAGCCGTCGATGCGCGGATCGCCGAACGGCAGGACGGGAGGCGGAGTCCGAGTCCCCGCTTCCAGGGCGGCGATCCGGGCTCTCAAAGCCGAAAGGGCGGGCTTCGCCCCAGGCATCTCCGTTCTCCCAAGGGACGCTTATGTTCCACTTTTGTTCTGATCCTCCAAGCCTGGAGAGTCAAGCGGAGCCCGTCACGGCGATGTCGCTGTCCGCCTCAAGAAGAACGATGGCTTACGGGTTTCCGCCTCCAAGACGCTGTCATCCCGGGCGAAGACCCGGGACCGCCGGAAGCTCAAAGTTCAGGCCCCGGTCCCGGATCTTCGCGCTGCGCGCTCGTCCGGGATGACAGCACTCTTGGACCTATGGGATGCCCCGCTCTAGCGGGAGAGGCCCGGATCAGAACCGCGCCTCGGCCCGCCACCACCGCGACACCAGCATCGGCCCGAACGCCGCGCTGATGCCGCAGGCGTCGGCGAACAGGTCGAGCCACGAGGCGTCGCGGCCGACGAAGGCCTGCAGGATCTCGATCGCCCCGCCGAACGCCAGGATCACCAGGCCGACGCGATGCAGCCGGCTCTGCGGCAGGGCCAGGCTGGCCAGGATGCTCAGCACATAGAAGACGATGAAGTGCCGGGCCTTGTCCCAGGGGATCAGGCCGATGCTGTCGTCGTCGGGCAGCAGGGCCCGCGCCAGGGCGTAGGCGCTGGCCGCCAGGAAGACGACGAGGACCAGGCGGTTGATCTTGCGGGCGCGGAGGGACATCGGGGCTCCTGGCTCAAGTCCTCCGCACCTAGCCGGTCCGGTGAGGCTTGAAAATGGCGAGACGGCGTCTGGGCCGAATCGCCTCGCGAGGTGCACGGGTTCTGCACCGTGATCCCTCTCCCCTTGCGGGAGAGGGTGGCGGTCCGGAGGACCGTCGGGTGAGGGGTCGCAGGAACGAAAACCGCCGCCCCCAGCGGTCAGGCTGGACGCGGCGGATAGATCCGGGAGACCCCTCATCCGTCGGCTGCGCCGACACCTTCTCCCGCGAGGGGAGAAGGATCAGAGAGAACCCTAGAACGTCAGGGCGCGGGCTTCCTTGACGTGCGGCAGGGCCTGGATCTTGGCCAGCAGGGTCTCGTCCGGGGCCTGGTCGACGCCGACCAGGGCGATGGCGTCCTCGTCGGCCGAGACGCGGCCCAGGTTGAAGGTGGCGATGTTGACGCCGGCCTCGCCCAGCAGCATGCCCAGGGCGCCGATGAAGCCCGGCTTGTCCAGGTTGTTGATGTACAGCATGGCCGGCGAGAAGCCCGCGTCCAGCTCCATGCCCTTGACCTCGACGATGCGCGGGGCGCCGGCGATCACCGTGCCGGCGAAGGCGCGCTTGCCCTTCTCGGTGGTGATGGTGATGCGCATCAGGCTGTCATAGGTGGGGCTGACCTCCTGGCGGCTCTCCGAGACGGTGATGCCGCGCTCCTTGGCCACGGCGGGCGCGGAGACCATGTTGATCTCGGCCAGCATCGGCTTGAGGATCCCGGCCAGGGCGGCCGAGGTCATCGGCTTGACGTTCAGCTTGGAGACCTCGCCCTCGAAGGCGATGTCGATGGCGGCGATGCCGAAGTCGACCATCTGGCCGGCCAGGGCGCCGATCTTCTCGGCCAGGGCCACGAACGGCTTCAGCTTGGGGGCTTCCTCGGCGGTGATCGACGGGCTGTTGAGGGCGTTGGTGACCGCGCCGGTCAGCAGGTAGTCGCTCATCTGCTCGGCGACCTGCAGGGCGACGTTCTCCTGGGCCTCGTTGGTGCTGGCGCCCAGGTGCGGGGTGGCCACGACCTTGTCGCTGCCGAACAGCGGGTTTTCCTTGGCCGGCTCGGTGACGAACACGTCGAAGGCCGCGCCGCCCACATGGCCGTCGTCCAGCAGCTTGCGCAGGGCGACCTCGTCGACCAGGCCGCCGCGGGCGCAATTGACGATCATCACGCCCTTCCTGGTCTTGGCCAGGTTCTCGGCCGACAGGATGTTGCGGGTCTTGTCGGTCAGCGGGGTGTGCAGGGTGATGACGTCGGCGCGGGCCAGCAGGTCCTCCAGCTCGACCTTCTCCACGCCCATCTCGACGGCGCGCTCGGGGCTCAGGAACGGGTCGTAGGCCACGACCTTCATCTTCAGGCCCAGGGCGCGGTCGGCGACGATGCCGCCGATGTTGCCGGCCCCGATCAGGCCCAGGGTCTTGGCGTAGAGCTCCACGCCCATGAAGCGGTTCTTCTCCCACTTGCCGGCCTGGGTGCTGGCGTCGGCGGCCGGCAGCTGGCGGGCCAGGGCGAACATCATGGCGATGGCGTGCTCGGCGGTGGTGATCGAGTTGCCGAACGGGGTGTTCATCACCACCACGCCCTTGGCGGTGGCGGCCGGGATGTCGACATTGTCGACGCCGATACCGGCCCGGGCGATGACCTGCAGCTTGTGGGCGGCGGCGATCACGTCCTTGTCGAGCTTGGCGCCCGAGCGAATGGCGATGCCGTCATAGTCGCCGATCACGGCGATCAGTTCGTCCTTCGAGAGGCCGACCTTGATGTCGAAATCGACGCCGCGGTTCTTGAAGATGTCGACGGCGGCGGGGCTGAGCTTGTCGGCGATGAGGACGCGGGGAGCGGTCATGATTTGGGATTCCTTGCGGAGTAATGTCGTGGGTGAAGGCCCCCTCCGGCCCTTCGGGCCACCTCCCCCAGAGGGGGAGGATCTGCCCGATGCGAGATGCTCCCCCTCTGGGGGAGCTGTCGCGGAGCGACTGAGGGGGTTCTAGCGCTAGCTTAAGCGGCGGCCAGTTCGGCCGAGACGGACGCGAAGGCCCAGTCGAGCCAGGGCGTCAGGGCCTCGAGGTCGGAGGCCTCGACGGTGGCGCCGCACCAGATGCGCAGGCCGGCCGGGGCGTCGCGATAGCCGCCGATGTCGAGGGCCGCGCCCTCCTTCTCGAGCAGGCTGGCCAGCTTCTTGGCGAAGTCGGCCTGGGCGTCGTCCGGCAGGGCGGCGATCACGGGATCGACCACCTTCAGGCACACCGAGGTGTTGGAGCGAATCTCGGGCGTCGCGGCCAGGAACTCGACCCACGGGGTCCTGGCCACCCAGTCGGCCAGCACGGCCAGGTTCTGGTCGGCGCGGGCCTGCATGGCTTCCAGTCCGCCGATCGAGGCCGCCCACTTCAGGGCGTCCAGGGCGTCCTCGACGCACAGCATCGACGGCGTGTTGATGGTCGCGCCCTCGAAGATGTCGGCCGCCAGCTTGCCGCCCTTGGTCATGCGGAACAGCTTCGGCATCGGCCAGGCCGGGGTGTAGCTCTCCAGCCGGGCCACGGCGCGCGGCGACAGGATCAGGATCCCGTGCGCGCCCTCGCCGCCCAGGGCCTTCTGCCAGGAGAAGGTCACGACATCCAGCTTGGTCCAGTCCAGGTCCTGGGCGAAGGCGGCGCTGGTGGCGTCGCAGATGGTGATGCCTTCGCGGTCGGCCGCGATGAAGTCGGCGTTCGGGACGCGGACGCCCGAGGTGGTGCCGTTCCAGGTGAAGACCAGGTCCTTGGCCGGGTCGACCTTGGCGGTGTCGGGCAGCTGGCCGTAGGGCGCGTCGAGCACCTCGACGTTCGGCAGCTTCAGTTGCTTGGTGACGTCGGTGACCCAGTCCTTGCCGAAGGACTCGAAGGCCAGCAGTTGAACCGGGCGGGCGCCCAGCATCGACCACATCGCCATCTCGACCGCGCCGGTGTCCGACCCGGCGACGATGCCGATCAGGAAGTCGGCCGGGACCTCCAGGACTTCACGCGTCTGGTCGATGGCGGCCTTCAGGCGGCCCTTGCCCAGCTTGGAGCGGTGCGACCGGCCCAGGACGGCGTTTCTGAGATTTTCGGGGGTCCAGCCGGGGCGCTTGGCGCAGGGGCCGGAAGAGAACTCGGGGCGAGCCGGGCGGATCGCCGGCTTGGCGAGGGTCGTCATATCGATGTCTCCCATCCTTACAGATGGACTGCATCCCGTTGGGGGGATGTGGCCCGCCGGCGACAAACTCTTTTTCGTCGGCGAAGGCAAGGAGAGATTTTGCGGCGCGGCGAACGAATCATCCGCGGCCGGCAATTATTTTGCGCCCGTCAGGTCGCGGCGGCGCTTACGCCAGGCCAGCACGCACCCGACGGCCAGGCACGCCAGCACGCCCAGGCTGACGAGGTTGTTCACCATGGCGTAGAAGCTGTCGTACAGCTTGCCCGCCACCAGATAATAGGCGTGAAGGCTGAACTGCGCGGCCTGCAGAAGGACGGCGACCCCCAGCCAGGCGGTGGTGTAGCGCATGGCCATGACCATCAGCCCCGCGCCGAACAGGCCGTCGACCAGGAAATAGCTCGGCTTCTGGATCGCCTTGTCCGGTATCAGGCCGATCAGGGTGATGGCGAGCGACATCACGACCACCAGGACGGCGACTTGCCGTTCGGCCCGGCCGCCAAGGCGCCAAGCCAAAAAGCTGACGCCCAGAATCAAGCTCCAACCGAAAAGGATCAGGAGATCTAAATGCATATCTTGGGCCTCTAACCGAAATTAGAGGCCCAAGGTATTAAACTATTTGCAATGTAACTTAGCTGGCGGCGCGCATATCGTGTTGAACCAGCGAACCTTCCTTGCCGATCACGCCGATCAGCTTGGTCCGGATGCCGATGCGCAGGCGGACTTCATCGAGCTGGGCGTGAGCCTCGACCACGGCCGTGCGGGCGGTGGTGAGGGCGGCGAGCGCGTCGCCCAGCTTGGCGGTGGCGCCGTTGGCGACGGTGGGCGACAGGCCCAGGTCCTTACGGGCCTGGATCAGTTCCGCCATCATCTCCATGGCCTCCACCATCGCGGCGTCGACAGCCGACTCGGTGGCGAACAACTTGTTAGCGACACGTTGAGCAACGAAAGCCTTTTCCACACCCATCTCCTTAACGAAAACCTAAGGAAGACGGTAAACCAGATGTTAAGAGAGCGGAAAGAAAAACAACCACTAGCGTTAGTTTGTCGCGGGGCAGGGCCCCCGGCGGAAGTGAAGCGTTAGGAAGATCGCGCCAGAATAACGACCGAAAAGTCACCCCCGGACGGGTCATGATCGACCAGAGCTCCCGCCCTGAAAGTACGCCGCATGCGCCTTTGCAGGCGCGAATCGCCAGTGTCGCGCTGACCACCACGGTGGTCGCGCTGCTGGCCGCGTGCGTGTGCTTCATGCTCCAGCAGTGGAGCGTCGCGCGGCAGGAATCCCAGGCCAATCACGCGATCCTGGCCCAGATGGTGGCGGCCGGCGCCGCCGCGCCGATGGCCGACCACAGCACCGTCGGCGCCTATCGCGCCCTCGAGGCCGTGGCCAAGGCGCCCAATGTCGTGTCCGTGCGCCTGACCGACATGCAGGGCCAGGTGGTCGCCCAGGTCGGCGTGGCCCAGGACGCCGAGGTCGACACCCTGGTCCGCCCGATCAAGCTGGCCTCCCGCCAGGTGGGGACCCTGTCCCTGATGGCCCGCCGCCCCAGCCTGACCGACATCATGGCCCGCGACCTGGCCCTGACCGGCACCCTGTTCTTCGGCTCGGCCGGCCTGGCGATCCTGCTGGCCAACGGTTTGGCCCGCCGCATGACCAAGCCGATGGAGCGCCTGTCCAACGCCATGCGCGAGGTGGCCGCCGACGGCCGCTTCAAGCCGGTCGAGCAGGCCGCCGACGACGACGTGTTCCACAGCCTGACCGACAGCTTCAACCACCTGGTCTCGCGGCTGGAGATCAACGACCACGACCTGCGCGGGGCGATGGCCGAACTGGTCAAGGCGCGCGACGACGCCAACGCCGCCAACGTCCTGAAGTCGCACTTCCTGGCCAATATGAGCCACGAGATCCGCACGCCGCTGAACGGCGTGCTGGCCATGACCGAGGTGATGGCCATGGGCGAGCTCAGCGCCGCCCAGCGCGAGCGCCTGTCGGTGATTCGCGAATCGGGGACCCTGCTGCTGTCGGTGCTCAACGACGTGCTGGACCTGTCGAAGATCGAGGCCGGTCGCCTGGACCTGGTCGAGCGCGACTTCGACCTGGCCAGCCTGGCCCTGTCGATCCGCGAATCCTACGCCACCCAGGCGCGGGCCAAGAACCTGGAGTTCGGCGTGTTCGTCGCGCCGGAGGCCCTGGGCTCGTGGCGCGGCGACGTCGACCGCCTGCGCCAGATCCTCGGCAACCTGGTGTCCAACGCCCTGAAGTTCACGCTGGAGGGCAGCATCTCGGTGCGGTTCGCCTCGGCGGACGACGGCGGCGGCCTGCGGGTCGACGTGGTCGACACCGGCATCGGCATCGACGCCGAGACCCTGCCGCGCCTGTTCGACAAGTTCGTCCAGGCCGACAACTCGACCACCCGCCGGTTCGGCGGCTCGGGCCTGGGCCTGTCGATCTGCAGCGAGCTGGCCGCCCTGATGGGCGGCGGCGTCCATGTGCAGAGCCGCGAGGGCCAGGGCTCGACCTTCACCGTCGTGGTGGCCATGCCGCGCGGCGAGGCGACCGCCCCCGCGCCGATCGAAGCCGCGCCGCCGCCGATCGAATCCGAGCGCCGCCTGCGCGTGCTGGCCGCCGACGACAATCCCACCAACCAGAAGGTCATCGCCGCCGTCCTGGCCCCGCTGGGCGCCGAGGTCGAGCTGGTGGCCGACGGCGCGGCCTGCGTCGAGGCCTGGAAGCGCGGCGGCTTCGACATCGTGCTGATGGACATCCACATGCCGGTGATGGACGGCGTCGAGGCGGCCCGCACCATCCGCGCGCTGGAGGTCAGCGAAGACCGCAAGCGCATCCCGATCGTGGCGGTGACGGCCAACGCCCTGGTCCACCAGGTCGAGGGCTACATGGCCGCCGGCATGGACGGCCACGTCGCCAAGCCGATCGAGGTGACCAAGCTCTACGACGCGATCGAGACCGCCGTGGCCACCGCCCGGCGCGAAGGCGCGAAGGTCGCCGCGGCCTGACCCCCTCCGGCCCTTCGGGCCACCTCCCCCAGAGGGGGAGGAGCTATCTCTGCGTAGCTGCTCCCCCTCTGGGGGAGCTGTCGGCGAAGCCGACTGAGGGGGTCCCCCCCCCGGTTCACCTACCTGAACGCCACATAACGAGCGGCTCAGGGCCGCTTCAGCCTGCGTGTGGTCTTCTGGGTTCAACGTCGCCTCCCGGCGCCGGAAACCTTCATGAGGAGCCGTACGATGAAAAAGATTCTCCTTTCGATCGCCGCGGTCTCGGCCGTCGCCGCCGCCGTCCCCGCCGTGGCCTCGGCCCAGGCCTACGGCTACGACCGCGGTTACGAACCTGGCTACGAGCGCGGCCATGACCGCGGCGACCGCCAGGACTACGGCCGCGACCGCGTCGCCCGCCTCGACGCCCGCATCGAGCGGGGCCTGCGCAGCGGCGGCCTGACCCGCAACGAGGCCTGGCGCCTGAAGGGCGACCTGCGCGAAACCGCCCGCCTGGAAGCCCGCTATCGCCGCGGCGGCCTGACCGGCTGGGAACGCGAGGACCTGGATCGCCGCTACGACCGCATCAGCGTCCAGATCCGCTACGAGCGCCACGACCGCGACTATCGCGACGGCCGTCGCTACTAAGGCCTAACCGAGCGCCGGCCCCACCCTCAGCCGGCTCTCCACCATCGTGAAGCCGCGGCCGCGCAGGAGAACGCGCGCGCCGCGGTTTTCGCAGTCCAGGTCGCCGCCCCGGCCCGGATAGGCCTGGTGGAACCGCAGGCTCGCCGCGCCCAGCCGGTCGCCGAACAGCGGCATGAGGATGCAGTGGGCCGAGCCCGTGGTCGGATCCTCGGGAATGCCGGCGGCGGGCGCGAAGAAGCGGCTGACCACGGCGTAGTCCCGCCCGGGATCGGCCAGGGCGGCGACGATCACCTGCCCCGGCCCGCCCGCGGCCAGGCCCGCGCCCACCGTGGCCAGCTGGGCCAGGTCCGGCGCCAGCCCGCGCACCGTGGCCTCGTCGGCCACCACGGCCAGCAGATATTGGCCGGCCCAGACCTCCAGCGGCGCGGTTCCCAGGGCCTGGGCCAGCTCGGGTCCGGCCTCGACCCGGCGCGGCGGGTCGGCCGGGAAGTCCATCTCCAGCCCCGCCCCGCCGAACACGTCGTCGACCCGCCGCACGGTCAGCTCGCCCGCCAGGGTGTCGAAGGCCAGAACGGGCGCCTCGACGCCCATCTCCTGGAACAGCGCATGGGCGCTGGCCAGGGTGGCGTGGCCGCAGATCGGCGCCTCGACCGTCGGGGTGAACCAGCGCAGGCCGAACCGGGCCGGGTCGGCGGTCTTCAGCAGGAAGGCGGTCTCGGCCTGGTTGTTCTCGGCCGCCAGGGCGTGCATCCAGGCCGTGTCGGGCCAGGCCTCGAACGGCTCGACCACGCAGGCGGGATTGCCCTTAAACGGGCCGGAGGCGAAGGCGTCGATGGTCCACTGGCGCATGGCGAGGCTCCTGTTAGCGCCATGAGCAGTAGGACCGGGATTTTCGCCGATCAATTCGAACATTGTCCCAGATGACAATGCATTTTCAGCTGTCATCCCGGACAAGCCCGGCAGCGCCGGGCGCCGATCCGGGACCGCCGGAAGCTCCGAGTTCACGCGTCGGTCCCGGATCTTCGCGCTGCGCGCTCGTCCGGGATGACAGGATTTGAGAGCCCCCTACCCCTCCACCGTGATCTCCGGCCAGCGGGCCTGGGCCGAGCCCGTGGTGCGGGCCCAGCCGCCGGCGCCCTTCACCCGCAGGGGATTGGGCCGCAGGCGCATCGCGAACAGGTCCTCCAGGCCGAACGGGGCGAACACCGAGAGGGTGTCGTCGGCTTCCATCCGCACGCCGACGCAGAAGGCCGTGGCCACGAAGCGCTTCAGGGCCGCGGCGCTGGACTCCAGCGGCGGATAGGGCTCGTCGGCCCCGAACTTCTGCTCGAACCACAGGTGCACGCGGGCCTGGTTGCGCACCTCGACCAGGTCGCGCAGCGGCGGCTCGAACGCGGCCGCCACGCGCCGGATCACCACGTCCTCGGCCTCGTACGAGGTGTCGGACGCGTCGTGATAGGCCACGTCGTAGTCCTTGATCCCGTAGTCGGGCGCCCGGCCGGTCAGGTGGTTCCAGACCGGCTGATAGACCGCGCCAGAGAACACCATGGCGTCGGGCAGGGCCAGGTCGCGGACCGTGCGCAGCACCCGCAAGGTGGTGGGCGTGGCGCGGACGATCTCGACGAGACGGGCGTCCAGGCCGCTCATCGGCGCACCACCCAGCCGTGGTCCAGCGGGCCGTGCCCCGCCCCGAAGCCGGGCGCGCGCAACATGGCCTCGTGGACATAGTTCCAGGCCCGGGCCACCGACTCGGTCAGGCTCATGCCCTGGGCCAGACCCGTGGCGCAGGCGCTGGCCAGGGTGCAGCCGGTGCCGTGGGTGTGGCGGGTGTCGATCCGCTCGCCCTCGAAGGCCGTCTCGCCCTGGCGGGTGATCAGCAGGTCGACGACGCGCTCGCCGGGCACATGGCCGCCCTTCATCAGCACCGCGTGGGCGCCCAGGGCCAGCAGGGCCTCGCCGGCCCGACGCAGATCGTCGGTCGTCTCGACCGAAAGGCCGGTCAGGGCGGCGGCCTCGGGGGCGTTGGGGGTCAGCAGGGCGGCGCGCGGGATCAGCAGGCTCTTCAGCGCTCCGACGGCCTCCTGGGCCAGCAGCGAGGCCCCGCCCTTGGCCACCATCACCGGATCGATGACGGCCGGAACACCCTTGGCGCTGTCCAGCACCCGGGCCACGACCTCGACCGTGGCGGCGTCGCCCAGCATGCCGGTCTTGAAGGCGTCGGCCCCGATGTCGTCGAGCACCGCGCGGGCCTGGGCCTCGACGATCTCCAGCGGGATCGGGTGCACGGCGCTCACGCCCAGGGTGTTCTGCACGGTGACCGCGGTGATCGCCGTGGCCGCGTAGCCGCCCAGGGCGGTGATGGTCTTGATGTCGGCCTGGATCCCCGCCCCGCCGCCGGAATCCGATCCGGCGAGGACGAGCACGCGGCCCAGGAAGGTCGGGGAGGGAGGAGCTTGGGTCACGAAGGGTTTCTAGGCGGGAATCCTCGCCGAAGGGAGGGCCCGCGGACGGAAATCCGTCATCCCCGAAAGTCCGCCCTCCTCGTCCGGAGCCTTTTCCTCACGCGAACCGGCGTCCGCTTCGCCTGAAAAGGGCTCCTAGAGCCGGGCCTCCAGGTCCGACAGCACCTCGCGCGCCGCGGCGACGGTGTCGTCGATGTCGGCCTCGGTCATCCCCGTGCAGACGAACCAGTGGTGGGCCGGCGTCATCAGCACGCCGCGCCGCAGCATCCCGTTGCAGAACAGGCGCATGGCCTTGTCGCGGACATTGGCGTGGCGATGCTCGAAGCGCAGGAAGGGGGTCGCGGGAAAGCCCACCATGCGGGCGGGAACCCCGGCCTGGCCGACCGCCGCGTCCAGGCCGCGCATCAGCCGTTCGCCCAGCGCGGCCAGCCGCGCCGGTCCGTTTTCGCGTTCCAGAACATCCAGCGTCGCCAGGCTGGCGGCCATGACGTCGGGCGAGCGATAGAAGGTGACGGTCAGGCCCAGCTTCAGGATCTGGCCCATGATCGCCGCCCGTCCGGCCAGGGCCGAGATGGCATGGCCGTTGGCCATCGCCTTGCTGAACGCCGAAAGGTCCGGCTCCAGCCCGAAATACTGCTGGGCGCCGCCCAGCGCGATGCGGAAGCCCGAACGCACCTCGTCCAGGACGAACAGCGCGCCGTGGCGCCGCGCCAGCGCCTGCAGTCCCTGCAGGAAGCCCGCCTCCGGCGCATCGATCTCGTAGGGCATGACGATGACGCAGGCGACGTCGTCGCCATGCGCCGCGAACAGCCGCCGCGCATGCTCCAGATCGTTGTAGCGCAACGGCAGAGTGCAGGCGCCGACCGCGTCCAGCACCCCGTCGGCGCGCGACGCCGACCAGTCGTGCCAGCCATGCTGGCCCCAATGCAGCACCAGCCTTCGCCCGGTCACGGCGCGCGCCAGGCGCACGGCCGCGTCTGTCGCGTCCGAACCGGTTCGCAGAAAGGTCACGCGTTCGGCGGCCGGGATCAGCGCGACCAGCCGCTCCGCCAACGCGACATGCGCCCGACCGAGCAGGGTGGGATTGACCCCGCGCTCCAGTTCGGCGACGGCCGCCGCCGTCACCTCGGGGTGGGCGTGGCCCAGCACCACCGAGCCGAAACCCAGCAGATAGTCGATGTAGCGGTTGCCATCGACGTCCCACAGATAGGCCCCCTTGGCGCGGTCGACGAACACCGGGTGTCCGCCGACCCGCTCATAGCCCGTGAAGAACATGCCCGGTCGCGCCTCGAGCAGGGCTTCGCAGCGACGGATGCGGGCCAGCAGGGCCTGGGAGCGGCTGAGATCATAGTCCGCGCCGGGCTCCGGATGCGGCCCGTCGCCGGGCGTCATCGCGCCAACCGATCAGAAGATCGCGGCGAAGGCATTGCGGAAACGGAAGTTGCTGCCGGTGAGGGTGATCGACACGTCCAGGGCCTTGACGTGGTGCCACCACCCCAGGGGGATGAACAACATCTCGCCCGGCAGGATCGTCTCCTCGATCAGGTGGACGTCCTTCAGCAGCGGATAGGCCTCCAGCGAGAAATCGTCGAAGTCGACGTCGCTGTGATAGCCAAGCTCGTTGTAGACCTTGTGCATCTGCTTGGACGGGATCAGCTTGACCGTCTTGCGGCCGCGGATCTGGATGAAATAGACGTTGCCCAGGTCACGGTGCATGGGGGTGGTCGTGCCCGCCGGCCCCAGCCAGAAGAACACCCGGCCCTTGGTGTCGACCGGATCGAAATAGCGCGCGTCGAACACCACGTCGTCCAGCAGCGGCCGAAAGCTGGGCCGGTCCAGCAGGCGGTCATGGGCGATCAGGTAGTACTGATTGGTCGGCCCGGCGCGCTCGACCAGGTCAATATAGTCGGCCAGCGGCGCGTCCCGGCTGTGGTCGATGAACGAGTCGCGGTGGTCGGCTGCGGACCGTCCCTGCTGAAAGGTGACCGTCTCGGTTCCGAAGCCATGGCGCAGGAAGTCCAGATCCCATTTTTCCAGGGCGGGCCAGGTGTCGGCCACGTCCTGGATGATCACCGGCCGATTGGCGGCGTAATAGTCCCGCAGGAACGCCTCGGACGACAGGTTCGACACCCGGGGAACGTGCGTGAAGTCCGACGCCAGGCTCTCCAGTTCGACCAGGGCGTCGCTGAGCGACATCCACTTTCGCACTTCGCCCCCGATGCGCTGAGCGGCCCTGTGGAGCGGGCTGGCGGCCACTTCGTCGAGGAGCGCGGAGGCTTCGGCGTCCGACAGGCCGCCGCGCACGATCTCGCCCTTCACCTTCGTTCGGGCGACGCCCAGCGCAAGGTTGTGCGACGCCCATTCGAGCCACTGGTCCTTGGGCGACCTGCTCACGACCGGCCGCTACTCGATCGCGATGCCGAACACCGAGGTGCTAAGGTCGATCGCCGACCGGTCGCTGACGTCCACCTTCAGTTCCCGCAACTGCTGGAACAGGTATTCCCGGACCTTCTTCTCCAGCTCCTTGCCCTGGCTGGTGGTCAGGCGAAGGCTGCGAAGGTCGATCAGGATCAGCGCGGTGATGTCCTGTGATTCAGCCGGCATCATGCCGCCCTGGAAGAAACCTTCCAACGGCTCGCGCTTCTGGGACGGGGGGAGCGAGGCAAAGTCCTGCATGGTCGGGTCTCCAAGGGGGGAATGTTGACGCGAACGCTCTGGAACCTCGCGCTTCGCCATCGGCGATTATCGCGCAGGATTACAAGTATAGGTTTACCATTGGGCCGGACTCGGCACAATTGTATTTTCAAAACATACCGTTTTAGTTGAATTTCCAGACCCGTTCCGAGGTCATCCCTGACGTCCGCGGGCGGCGCGCCTTGACCGGGAACCTTTCCGCCGAACGTGCGTTTGTCGAGGTCGCGTCGGTGGGGTTTCATCATGAGAAGATCGTTCTGGGCCGCCCTGATCGGCGCGGCCTGTCTCGCGCCGGTTTCGGCCCTGGCCCAGGCGGCCGCCGGCGACGAGATCGATCCCGCCACCCTCGACCTGGCCAAGCTGATCGAGTGCCGGACCTACGACGTGCCGTCGTACAACGCCCTGGCCTTCTGGCTGGTCGGCGACGAGGCCGCCCAGGCCCGGGCCCACTTCGGCCTCACGGAGGAAAAGACCGACAACTTCATGCTCAAGGCCTATGCGCTGAAGGCGCCGATCACGGTGTTCGGCCGCCAGACCCGCCACATCGTCTTCAGCAGCTCCGGCCCGATGGCGGTGCTCGACGAGGCCGACCCGCATCCGCTGGCCCGGCAGCTGGAGATCCAGCCGGCGATCGACCTGCCGGCCAAGTTCCTGGGCGAGCGCGAGATCTCGGCCACCACCGACAAGGGCCAGGCCGGCGGCTTCACCTACAAGACCCGCGTCACCCTCAACGTCTCCACCGTCACCTCGCACCCGGGCAAGGTGCTGGCCGGCTGCAGCTACACCTTCGAGATGATCGAAAATGGCCAGTAAGACGATCCGCGCCGCCCTGGCGGGCCTGGTCGCGGGCCTGGTCCTGGCGGCGGCGCCCGCCCTGGCCCAGGACATCTATATCGGCACGGTCGACGTCCAGAAGGCGCAGGTGATCCTGACCCGCTGCGACCTGGCCCAGAACCGCTACGTGCTGCGCGACCGCGATGGCGAGGCGGACAAGCCGGTCGCCCAGCTGCGCGAGCGCCTGAAGACCCTGAAGGCCCCGGTCTATGTCGAGGTGATCGGCGACTATGTCGAGGTCCAGGGCGAGGACGGCAACGGGCTGGACGTGATCAGCCTGGAGAACGTCACGGCGGGCAAGTCCTGCCATCTGCTCGACGCCCTGCCGGCGGGCTAGGGGCGAAAGTTATCCACAGGGCGGCGGTTCGTCCTCCGCCGCGCGGCCCCCTCCGGCCCTTCGGGCCACCTCCCCCAGAGGGGGAGGATCTGACCCGCCGTCGCACTCAATAGATGCTCCCCTTCTGGGGGAGCTGTCGGCGAAGCCGACTGAGGGGGTTTATCCCCGCGAATTCCAGGCACGCCCTCAACGAAATCAACGCGCTACACGAAAACGCACGTTTCCTGTCCCCACCCTCCGGGACGGCCGCACACTTCTGGACATGACCCAGACCCAACACACCCCCGCCCCGTCCATCGCCTGGTCCCAGGCCCTGCAAGCCAAGCTCATGGACGCCCTCGACGCGGCCTGGGCGATCCTCGAGCGCAGCGACGACCCCGCCGAGATCCGAAGGGTTCGCGACAAGGCCAAGGCCATCGGCGAGCTGGCGGCCATGGCCCGCAAGGTGGCGCTGATCGTGCCGATCCCCCGCAAGCCGCCGGCGGCCGCCGCCACCCCGGCGCTCGCCCCCTCCCTCGCCCCCGTGGCCGCCCAGGCCGAACAGGCCCGCCGCGCGCTCGACAAGCTCAAGGGCGGGCGGCGCGGGCGGTTGTGAGCGGCTAGGGTGCGGACTCGATTGGATCGTTGATTTTCAGTTGTCATCCCGGCCGAAGGTCCGCCTGGCGGACCGTAGAGCCGGGACCCAGGGGCGAGCGCACCGCGCCGGCCCCTGGGTCCCGGACAGCCTCTGCGAGGCTTCCGGGATGACAACCAATGAGAGCGCTGATTTCGCTTGGGTATCACCGACGCGCAATTGAGGACGGAGCCCTAGTCCCGCTCGTCCTTCAGCCGCGCGCTCTCGGCCTTCAGCGGCTTGGAGACCGGGCAGACCTCCTGGACGAAGTCGTTCAGCGTGTTGACCAGGCTGTCGCGCACCAGGCTGTAGTGCACGAACTGGCCGCGCTTCTCGCTGCGCACCAGGCCCGCCGCCTCCAGGATCGACAGGTGCTGCGACACCGCCGGCTTGGAGATCGAGAACCGCGAGGCGATGTCCCCCGCCGTTAGCTCGGCATGGGCCAGATAGGCCAGGATCTTCCGGCGGACCGTCGAGGAGAGGGCTTCGAACACGCGTTGCATGGATCGGTATTTAAGCTGTTCGCTAACCGCTTGCAAATAGGCGATGAGGTATTTAAGGAATAGCTTATCAATTCGGAAGGAGATCGGAATGGCCCAGGTCGGTCCGGAACAACCCACCGCCGTTCGCCCAGCCGTTTCCGTCGGCCGGGTCGCTCTGGCCCTGATCGTCGGTGCGCTGACGGGCGCCGGCCTGGTCGCGGGGTTGGTGCTCGTGATCAGCGTCTTCACGAACGGCGGTTTCGCGCTGATCTACGCGGCCCTGGCGCTCGTGGTCGCCCTGCCGATCTGGTTCCTGGGCCTGCTCGTCGTGGGCCTGCCGGCCTGGGGCGTGCTTCGCGCCCTCGGCCTTCGATCACGCCAGGTCGCCGCGGGGGTCGGAGCGGTGCTGGCCGGCATGGCCGCGGCCCTCTGGACGGGGCTGCTGAACGCGCTCGCCCGGTCCTCGACCCATGAATGGCTCGTCGCGGTCCCGTTTCTCGTCGCCATCGCCATGATCGGCGCGGTCGTCGGCTGGGTGATGGCGGGCCTGGTCGACGGCCGGAAAGGCCAAGCCCGATGACCTCCCCTCCGATCCTGAATCGCCTCACCCCGGGGACCATCCTTTGGGCCGGGGCGGCGGCGGCGATGACCGGCGCCGGCCTGACGGCCCTGATGTTCGGGCTGGGAGTGGGCCTTCTTCCCGGCACGGGCCTGCCAGGCCTGGTGCTCATGCCGCCGGCGTTCCTGCTCTCCTTCCCCGCCTGGCAGGTCGGCCTGGCCGTGATCGGCGGCCCTTGCTGGTGGATGCTGCATTCCCTGGGCGCGCGGTCGCGCCGCGCCGCCGCCACGGCCGGAGCCTTGCTGACATTCGCCGTCGCCGGCGGCTACGCGGCCCTGACCGTTCAGGCCGGGCCTGCCCGAGCCTTGGGCCCGGCGTGGGCCTGGGCCTGGGCCTTCGCCGGCGGCATGGCCGCGGCCGGCGGCGCGGCCGGCTGGGTGCTGGCCCAGATCGCCTATCCAAAAGGACCCCGCCCATGAGCGCCCCGCACCACGACGATCCCTACGCCGTCCACTCCATCGCCGAGGACGCCGGCGGCGACGCCGTGGCGGGCCGGGTGGTCTGGGCGCCGGCGACCTCGCTGTGGCAGGCGACGATGCTGGCCGGGGCCCTGGCCGCGCCGTTCGTCTTCAGCTGGAGCGGCCTGGCCGTCTTCGTCGTCCTGACCGGCGCCACCCTGCTGGTCGGCCACTCGGTCGGCTTCCACCGCCGGCTGATCCACGGCAGCTTCCAGAGCCCGCCGTGGCTGGACCGCGTGATGATGTACCTGGGCACGCTGGTCGGCATGAGCGGGCCGCTGGCGATGATCCAGGGCCACGACCTGCGCGACTGGGGCCAGCGCCAGCCCGCCTGCCACCCCTACCTGTCCAACCGCGCCGGCGTCTGGACCGACTACGCCTGGAACCTGCACGGCCGGCTGGTGCTGGACCGCCCGCCGCGCGTCGAGATCCCGCAGCGGATCGCCGACGACCGGTTCTACCGTTTCCTGGAGCGGACCTGGATGCTGCAGCAGCTGCCCGTGGCGATCGCGCTGTTCGCGGCCGGCGGCTGGTCATGGCTGCTGTGGGGCGTGTGCGCGCGGGTCTGCGTCTCGGTGACCGGCCACTGGTTCGTCGGCCGCCTGGCCCATCGGACGGGGCCGCGGCGCTGGATCGTCGAGACCTCGGGGATCCAGGCCCACGACGTGCCGTGGGCGGCGATCCCGACCATGGGCGAGGCCTGGCACAGCAACCACCACGCCTGGCCCGGCTCGGCCAGGCTGGGCCTCTATTCCGGACAGGCCGACTGGGGCTTCGCCTTCATCCGGATGCTGGAGCGGCTGGGCCTGGCCTGGGACGTGCGCACCCCGGAGACCTTGCCGGAGCGGAGGGGGCTGGCGCGGGCGTGAAGGTCTCGGCCGAAGCGAGGCGCGGCCCCGGGGCTTAGGCTTCGAGGCATGGCCGCCTCCGGAGACCGACGGCCGTTCCTCGACGGCGGTCGGGAGGGACGTCCGCTGAGGGGTGGATTTCCGACATGAGCGCAGCTAGCGTCGCCTTATGAAGAGGCTATGGATCGCCCTCGGGCTAGTCGCTGCTGTGCTAGTCGCGGGTGTCATCTACGTTCGCTTCTCGCCAGCGATCGCTCAGGACACTTGCCTTGATGGTGGTGGCTCCTGGCAAGCTGGGCATTGCATTGGCCGCAGGCCCAACGGCTAACCCTAGAGCGGACGTTCTTGGCATATCGTAGGGGGGATTCGGGCTTTGACGTTTCCTCTCCTCACCCGCATAGCGGGGGAGGTGGCGCGATGCGGATACGCATCGTGACGGAGGGGGCGTCCAGCCACCGCCGGGACGCCCCCTCCGTCTCGCCGCTGCGCGCCGAGCCACCTCCCCCGTTTCACGGGTGAGGAGAAGAGTGTGCCCCAAGATCCGCAACGGGCCGGGAACGGAAATCAGCGTCGCCCCAGCAACCGGACTTCTGGCGCGACGCCGGCGAGTAGACAGGGCGCCGGCTTGTCCGGGTCGGAAAACAGCCCCCGCCCGCGCCCGAGACTCCGCCGCCGTCATGCGCTCTAATCGCCGTCGTGATCGGGCGTTGGGAGGACGACATGATCCAGGGTTTGAGGGCGGCCATCGCGGCGGCGGCGCTTTTGCTCGGTTCGCCGCCGGCCGTGGCGGCGCAGCCGTCTCCCGCCGCCGTGGCCGAGCCTCGGGACGGCCAGCGGGACTTCGACTGGGAGATCGGGGAATGGACGACGCGCCTGTCCCGCCTCCAGCGTCCCCTGAGCGGCTCGAGCGCCTGGGTCAAGTACGAGGGCGTGACCGTCGTGCGCCCCGTGCTGGGCGGCGGCGCCAACCTGGTCGAGCTGAAGGTCGAAGGGCCGGCCGGACGGATCGAGGGCCTGTCCTTGCGCCTGTACGACCCGGACGCCCGGCAGTGGAGCCTCAACTTCGCCGCCGGCGGGGTGCTGACCCGGCCGGTGTACGGCCAGTTCAGGGACGGTCGCGGCGTCTTCTACGGACAGGACACGCTGGGCGGCCGGGCCATCCTGGTGCGCTTCGTCATCTCCGAGGTGACCGCCAATTCCGCGCGCTTCGAGCAGGCGTTTTCCGATGACGGCGGGGCCACCTGGGAAGTGAACTGGATCGCCGTCGACACCCGCCGCTGAGCGCGCGGACATCCAGCTCCCCGGCTAAGGCGCCAGGCCGAAGTCCGCGAAACGCCTGTCGATCCCGGGCTCGAGGGCCCGGGCCCTGTCGAGGTCCGCGTCGCCGCCGGCGGCGCCGCTCCGGCGCCGGGCCAGGCCGCGGCCGAACAGGGCGGTCGCCAGCTCGGGATCCCCCGTCAGCGCGGCGTCGTAGTCGGCGATCGCGCCGCCCAGGTCCCCCAGGCGCAGCTTCACCAGGCCGCGGCTGTCGAGGGCCTCGGGCCTGGCGGGCTCCCAGCCCAGCACGGTGTCGCAGTCGGCCAGCGCCTTCTGGAGCTCCACGCCCGCCTTCGCCCGCGCCCAGCACCGGGCGTTGACCAGGTCGGGCCAGGCGGGCTGAAGCGCGATCAGGGCGTCGAACTCCGCGATCGCCAGATCGGGGCGGCCGGCGTCGCTGTTGATCTCGGCGCGCAGCTGGCGAAGGCCGAAATTGTTCGGCGCATGCTCCAGGGCCTTGGCGACCTCGGCGAGCGCCAGGTCGTTCTCCCCCCATTCCCAGCGGATCCGGGCGCGCCAGCGATAGACGCGCGCCTCGCCGCCGCCCACGGCGACGGCCCTGTCGAGATCGGCCAGGACGGCGTCGCGCGGACCGCCCCGGCCCTTGATGGCCCTCAGCACATAGGCGGGGGCGGTGGGGCCCAGCGCCAGGGACCGCTCCAGCGCCTCGCCGGCCTCGGGCAGGCGGCCCAGGCTTCCCAAGGCGACCGCGTGAGAAAGATGAACCCTGGGGTCCTCGGGCGCGAGGGCCAGCCAGGTCCGGTAGGTCTGCTCCACGCCCGCGGCGTCCCCGTCGTCGCTCAGCATCTCGCCCAGCAGGGCGTAGGCGCGCAGCAGCTTGGGGTCGAGGCGCAGGGCCTCCTCGTACTGGTATCGGGCCAGCGACGCCGCCTCGGGCATGGCCAGCCGGATGGCCAGGCCGAAGCGCAGGCGGGCCTCGGCGCTGTCGGGATTGGCGGCGACCGCGGCCTGGGCGACGTCGAGCGGCCCGGGAACCTCGTCCAGCCCCATGGCCCACAGCGCGTCGGCGAGGATGGAATAGCGGGAGGCTTCGCTGGAAACGCCATCCAGGCCGGCGGCGGCCGGCGCGGGCTGGGCGATCGCGGCCGTTGGCCCGGTCGCCAGCGCACCCATGACCAGCGCACAGGCCGCGAAGATCGAGATCCGCGGCCCCCTGGCGAAAAGTTCGTGCACGGCCCCTCCGAACGCGGTCGGCCGTCCCGACGACTCCCGGCCCGCCGCGATTGTAGCGTCCGGTTTCGCGCTTGGCGACGACGGGGCCCTGGGTCGTCGGCGGCCGGTAAAAGGGGACAACCCTTTCAAGGGCATGGTTTCGTTGTCATCCCGGAAGCCTCGCAGAGGCTGTCCGGGACCCAGGGGCCGGCGCAGTGCGGTCGCCCCTGGGTCCCGGACAAGCGCTAGGCGCTTTCCGGGATGACAACGAATTAGGGCGCTGATTTCGCTTGGGTATCACCGACACGCAGTTGAGGACGGACCCTAGAGGCCGCCCCCGATCGCGCCCCACACCGCCAGCGCCTGGACCGTGTCGCGCACGTCGTGGGCCCGCACCGCCGCCACGCCGGCCGCCGCGCCGCGCAGGTGGGCGGCCAGGGAGCCGCCGAGGCGGGCCGTCGGGTCGGCGGCCAGCGGGTCGAGCGCGGCGATGAAGCGCTTGCGGCTGGCGCCCAGCAGGATCGGATAGCCCAGGGCCACGAAGCGCGGCAGGGCGGCCAGCAGGGCCAGGTTGTGGGCGGGGGTCTTGCCGAAGCCGATCCCCGGGTCCAGCCAGATCTTCTCGCGCGCCACCCCGGCGGCCATGGCGGTCAGGGCCCGGGCCAGCAGGAAGGCCTCGACCTCGGCGACCACGTCGTCATAGCGCGGGTCGTCCTGCATCGTGCCGGGCTGGCCCAGCATGTGCATCAGCACCACCTCGCAGCCCAGCTCGGCGGCGATCTCCGGCGCGTCGGGGGCAAAACGCAGGGCGGCGACGTCGTTCCAGATCGTGGCCCCGGCGGCGACGGCGGCGCGGGCCACGGCGGGTTTCATGGTGTCGATCGAGATCGCCACCGGGCTCTCGGCCCGGATCGCGGCGATCAGCGGGACGACGCGGGCGATCTCCTCGGCCGCCGGCACGGGGGTCGCGCCGGGCCGGGTGCTCTCGCCGCCGATGTCGAGGATGTCGGCCCCCGCGTCGACCAGCCGCCGGGCCTGGTCCAGGGCGGCGGCGGGGTCGAGGAACCGCCCGCCGTCCGAGAAGCTGTCGGGCGTGACGTTGACGATCCCCATGACGCGGGGGCGGAGGTGAGGTGTGGCGGCCATGGGAGCGTTCTAGGCAATGACGCTCTAAACGCGAAACGATCCCTCTCCCCTTGCGGGAGAGGGTGGCCCTGCGGAGCAGGGTCGGGTGAGGGGTTGATAGACACTAAACCCCGCACCCAGCGGAACGGGCCAGTCGCGGCGGTCGTCGTTTGAGAGACCCCTCATCCGACCTCCTACGGAGGCCACCTTCTCCCGCAAGGGGAGAAGGAATTTTGACCCCTACCAGTCGATGAAGGTGGTGAAATCCCCGATCATTCCCGTCCAGACGCCGAAGTCGTCGTCCAGGCCCGACAGGGTGCGGCCGGCATTCACATTCACGTCGTACTGGACGTAGGGGTCGCCCTCGTCGTCGAGATAGACCTTCAAATAGCGGTTCTTGCGGTTCCACTCGTTGGCCTTCTCCAGCTTCAGCGGCTCCTTCAGGTCGAAGCCGGCCGAGAACTGCAGGGCCTTGCAGCGCTTGGCCTCGTTGCAGTCGTAGAAATAGACCTTGAAGGTGTGGCCCTCGGCGGCGCTGTTGATCATCGGATCGTCCGAGGAATCCTTGGTCAGCTCGGCCTTGTAGCCGCCCTTCTGCAGCCAGGCCGCCACTTCCGGACCGGTCATGCCGTCCTTGTGGATCTCCTGCGCCTGGGCCGCGCCGGCCAGCAGCGTCGCGGTCGCCAGGGCGATGATCACCGTCTTCATGTCATGCCTCCCCGCCGCGCGCTCGCGGCCGGGGCGCAGGCTAGCGGCGCCCGTCCCGGACGCAAAGGAACCGGCAAAGAAAAAGCCGGATCGGCGAACCGGTCCGGCTTTTCCCTGTTGATAACCCGAGCGCTAGGCGGTGACGCCCGTCGAGACCGGGACCGAGGCCACCGGCCCGACCGGCATCTTGTTGCTCTCGTCCTCGACGCGGACGGGCTGGATGCCCTTCATGACGTTGATGATCTCGTCGCCGCTGAGGGTTTCGAACTCCAGCAGGGCCTTGGCCACCGCGTGCAGCTCGGTCAGCTTCTCGGTCAGGATCTGGCGGGCCTCGTCCTCGCCGCCCTTGACCAGGCGCCGGACCTCGGTGTCGATCTTCATCATGGTCTCGGGCGAGACGTTCTGGGTGCGGGCCACCGAGTGGCCCAGGAACACCTCGTCCTGGTTGTCGCCATAGGCCACGGTGCCCAGCTCGTCGGAGAAGCCCCAGCGGGTGACCATGTTGCGGGCCAGGCTGGTGGCGGCGCTGATGTCGCTGGAGGCGCCCGAGGTGATCTTGTGCTTGCCGAAGATCAGCTCCTCGGCCACCCGGCCCGCCATCATGATGGCCAGGCGCGAGGTCATCATGTCGAAGCTCATCGAGTAGCGGTCGCCCTCGGGCAGCTGCATGACCATGCCTAGGGCCCGGCCGCGCGGCACGATGGTGGCCTTGTGGACCGGGTCGGCGACGGCGACGTTGAGGGCCACCAGGGCGTGGCCGCCCTCGTGATAGGCCGTCAGCTTCTTCTCGTCCTCGCTCATGGCCATCGAGCGGCGCTCGGCGCCCATCATCACCTTGTCCTTGGCGTGCTCGAAGTCGTGCATGGTGACCATGCGGCGGTTCTTGCGCGCGGCGGTCAGGGCCGCCTCGTTGACCAGGTTGGCCAGGTCCGCGCCCGAGAAGCCGGGGGTGCCGCGGGCCAGGGTCTTGACGTCGACGTCGGCGGCCAGCGGCACGTTCTTCATGTGCACGCGGATGATCTTCTCGCGGCCCGAGACGTCCGGATTGGGCACCACGACCTGGCGGTCGAAGCGGCCCGGACGCAGCAGGGCCGGGTCCAGCACGTCGGGCCGGTTGGTGGCGGCGATCAGGATGATGCCTTCGTTGGCCTCGAAGCCGTCCATCTCGACCAGCAGCTGGTTGAGGGTCTGCTCACGCTCGTCGTTGCCGCCGCCCAGGCCGGCGCCGCGGTGGCGGCCGACGGCGTCGATCTCGTCGATGAAGATGATGCAGGGGGCGTTCTTCTTGGCCTGCTCGAACATGTCGCGCACGCGGCTGGCGCCGACGCCGACGAACATCTCGACGAAGTCCGAACCGGAGATGGTGAAGAACGGCACGCCGGCTTCACCCGCGACGGCGCGGGCGATCAGGGTCTTGCCGGTGCCGGGCGGGCCGACCAGCAGGGCGCCCTTGGGGATCTTGCCGCCCAGGCGCTGGAACTTGGCCGGGTCCTTCAGGAACTCGACGACTTCCTGCAGCTCTTCCTTGGCCTCGTCGACGCCGGCGACGTCGTCGAACAGCACGCGGTTCTTGTTCTCGGTCAGCAGCCGGGCCTTGGACTTGCCGAAGCCCATGGCGCCCTTGGTGCCGCCCTGCATCTGGCGCATGAAGAAGATCCACACCCCGATCAGCAGCAGGATCGGCAGCATCTGCAGCAGGATGCCCACCAGCAGGTTGCCGCCCTTCTGGTAGACGATCTCGGAGCCGCGGGCCTCGAGGCGCTTGACCAGGTCCTCGGAATTGGGCGGCACATTGACATTGTAGGGCTTGCCGGTCTTCGGCTCGATCCTGACCACGTCGCCGTTGACGGTGGCCTTCTTGACCTCGCCGCTGTCGATGTTCTTGAGCAGCTGCGAGTAGCTGGTCTCGCTGGCGGCGCCCGCGCGGCCGCCCTGGCTGAAGACGCCGTAGGCCGCCACCACCACCAGAACGATCGTCGCCCAGATGCCCAGGGTCTTGAAATTCATACGCGTTGTCTTCCCAACGATAATCTCTGACCTTCCAAGATAGGACGGCCCGGCCGGTTTCGCCACGCGCGGGATATCATGTCGCGGGTTCTTGATCGACACGGCCCGTCGCCGCATCGAAACGATCCACCACAAGACAACGCGCTCGCGTCGTTTTCGGCCCTGCAAGGATCGGGCAACTGACGCCGCCCTCGGGGTCCACGATGGCGGGAAGGCTGGGGCGGGCGGCGGGCGGAAAGGCTTTCAGGGCCTGGCGCTGCGTCGCCGGCAGGCGGGCGGCCAGGCCTTGCAACGGGCGGACGGCCAGGTCGGGCGCGGTCGCGACCAGTTCGTAGCGGCCGTCCCAGATAACCGATTGGCCGACGGGCAGCTTTAAATCACCCCTCCCCCCATGGGGGAGGCGACCCGAAGGGTCGGAGGGGGGAGGACCTGAACGCCGGGCCTCGCCGGGTTCGCGGAAGAACGACACCCCTCCCCCCGCCGCCTCGATCCGCGCCCCGGCCAGGGTGGCGGTGAAGGCCTCGCCCGAGCGGATCCGGTCCACCAGCCGCCGCAATCGCTCGCCGCGCGGCGGCTGGGCGGTGCCGGCGGCGCACAGGCAGGCGGCGGCGACGTGGGCGGCGGGCGCGTCGCGCGGAAGGACGAGATAGCCCTCTCCTCCCCCGTGAAACGGGGGAGGTGGCGCGTCGCCGATCGGCGACGTGACGGAGGGGGCGTCCGACGCCGGCGCGGCGCGGCTGGACGCCCCCTCCGTCGGCTTCGCCGCCACCTCCCCCGCCTTGGCGGGGGAGGAGAGATGCGCTCGCGCCCGCGCCCGGGCCGACCTGGGGTCGACATTGGCCGGATCGTCCAGCCAGGTCTCGCCGCGCGACCGCAGCCAGTCCCGGATCTCGCCGCGCCGCGCCGCCAGCAGCGGCCGCAGCACGAACACGCCCCGCCCCTCCGGCCAGGCGGGCGACGGCGACCAGTCGCGCGGGTCGGGGACGGTCGAGCCCTCGGCCCGCATCAGGGCGGCCTCGGCCAGGTCGTCGGCGGTGTGGCCCAGCAGCAGGACGGCGGCCCCGGCCTGGCGGGCGGCGTCGGCCAGCAG
>NZ_JBWKPX010000007.1:0-209703 GCF_059418465.1 Caulobacter sp. GW821-FHT09A05 | reverse complement strand
GTCCATGCGGGCGAAGCCGCAGACGATGTTCCGGGCCCACTCGCTGGAGATCTCGAAGAAGTCGGCCTCGTCGACGATCTTCAGGATCAGCTCCTTGATGTCGTAGGGCTTGCCCGGATCGGAGGGGATCAGGCTGTCGAGGCTGGGCTCCTCGCGATAGGGCTCATCGAAGCTCTGGCGCTCGGGGGCGGGCTGGCGGTTGGACGAGGGCAAAAAGTCGACCAGGCGGCGCACCTGGGTCAGGGCCTCCAGGTCGTTCTCGAACGCCCCCTCGGCCACCCCGGACTTGGCCGCGTGCACCCGCGCCCCGCCCAGCTCCTCGGCGGTGACCACCTCGTTGGTCACCGTCCTGACCACGTCCGGCCCGGTCACGAACATGTAGCTGGTGTCCTTGACCATGAAGATGAAGTCGGTCATCGCCGGCGAATAGACGTCGCCGCCGGCGCACGGGCCCATGATCACGCTGATCTGCGGGATCACCCCGCTGGCCATGACGTTCTCCAGGAAGATGTCGGCGTAGCCGGCCAGGCTGTCGACCCCCTCCTGGATGCGCGCCCCGCCCGCGTCGAACAGGCCGATGATCGGGGCTCCGACCTTCATCGCCTGGCGCTGGACCTTGACGATCTTGGCCGCGTGGGCCCCCGACAGGCTGCCGCCGAACACCGTGAAGTCCTTGGAGAACACGTAGACGACCTTGCCGTTGATCGTGCCCCAGCCGGTGACCACCCCATCGCCGGGGACCTTCTGCTCGGCCATGCCGAACTCGGTCCCGCGGTGCTCGACGAACATGTCGAACTCCTCGAACGAGCCCTCGTCCAGCAGCAGGTCGATCCGCTCGCGCGCCGTCAGCTTGCCCTTGGCGTGCTGGGCCGCCACCCGAGCCTCCCCGCCCCCGGCCCGCGCCTGCTCGCGACGGCGATCCAGTTCCTCGAGTATGTGCTGCACGCGGAAACGCTCTTGCAAAAGGAGTGATAAGTTCAAAGTCAGCTTATTGTGCTTGTCAGCAAGGAAAACTTGGGGAAAATCGAGCCGGCGCGCGATGCTGCGATGCTAAAATTTGTGAAGCTGCAAAGTTGTAAAGCTGTGCGCGACAAGCTGTTCATCGGTCCCAAGGTCCGCCTCCTGCGCCTCGCCAAGGGCTGGAAGCTGGAGCCGTGCGCCGCGCGGCTGGGGGTCTCGGCCAGCTACCTGTCGCAGATCGAGGCCAACCAGCGGCCGGTGACGGCCCGGGTCCTGATCGACGTGATGCGGGTGTTCGAGGTCGACGCCGCCTCGCTGGACGCCGCCGACGACCAACGGATGATCGCCGACCTGCGCGAGGCCACGGCCGATCCGATCCAGGACGGCGACCCGCCCAGCCTGCACGAGCTGAAATCGGCGGTGGCCAACACCCCCAACCTCGCCAAGGCCTATCTCGCCCTGCACCACGCCTATCGCCGGCTGGACGAGCGGCTGAAGACGACCGAGGAGGCCGTGTCGCTGGACGAGCGCGGCGCGGCCAGCGCCCTGCTGCCCTACGAGGAGGTGCGCGACTTCTTCCACTACAAGAACAACTACATCCACAGCCTGGACATGGCGTCCGAGGCCCTGGCCGCCGAGCTGGGCCTGGACGGGCGCGAAGCGGCCGAGACGGTGCTGGAGCGCCGGCTGCGCGACGGGCTGGGCGTCCGGGTGGTGCGTTCGCCCGAGCCCGAGCTCCTGCGGCGGTTCGACCCCGTCGCCGGCCTGCTGACCCTGGGCGCGGCCCAGGCCGCCGCCACCCGGTGCTTCCAGATGGCCTACCAGATCGTCGCCCTGGTCCTGTCCGACGCGGTCGAGGCCGAGCTGGCCGCGGCGGGATTCCGCAGCGAGGGGGCGGCCAAGGTCTGTCGCACGGCCCTACTGAACTATGCGGCCGGGGCGCTGCTGCTGCCCTATGAGCGGTTCCGCGAAGCCGCCCGGGGGATCCGGCACGACACCGAACAGCTGAGCCTGATGTTCCAGGCCAGCCTGGAGCAGGTGTTCCACCGCCTCAGCACCCTGCAACGGCCAGGCGCGAGGGGCGTGCCGTTCTATTTCGTGCGGGTCGACCAGGCCGGCAACATCACCAAGCGCCACAGCGCCACCCGCCTGCAGTTCGCGCGGTTCGGCGGGACTTGTCCGCTATGGAACGTGCACGACGCCTTCGCCCGGCCCGACCATTGGCTGGTGCAACTGGCCCAGATGCCGGACGGGGCGCGCTATGTCAGCATCGCCCGGGGGGTGGTCAAGTCGTCCGGCGACTACCTGAGGCCGGACCGCCGCTATGCGCTGGGGCTGGGCTGCGAGGCGCAGTACGCCGACAGTCTGGTCTATGCCCAGGGCCTGGACCTGGGCGGGCCGTCCGTGCCGATCGGTGTCAGCTGCCGGATCTGCGAGCGCGACGACTGCGCGCAGCGGGCCTTCCCGCCGGTCGACCGGGCCTTCGAGGTGTTCGAGAACGAGCGACGCCTGGCGCCGTTCGAGCTGGGGCAGGGCGACGAACGGCGACGATAGGCGGCCCGTCGGCGGTGGGCTTCCGGCTCAATGCGTTTTCGCGAAGCGCGGCCGCGTCTTCTTCCCGGAGTCTTTCCAGCTCGACTCCGCCCAAGCGATTCTCCAGCGGGCGGTTCCACGGAAACCGACGTTCTGTCGCAGTTTTCCACAGAAATTAGCCCAGGCGTCTCACGTCCCGCCCTCTCGTCGGAGGCGACCGCCTGTCGCGCCACACGCGTACGCTCGGGTTTGAAGTTCTTCCGACGCCGGAAGGCTGGCCTTGGCTTCAAAGGCCAAGGCGGCGTCTGTCATGATCCGCCCCGCCTCAAGTCGGCCCGGCGCTGGCAAGTCTTTGTGTTTTCAAGGGCAAGGCGCAGCTTCGACAAGCTTCGGCTTCGAAAAGCGGCTGATCTTTGCCTCATCTGCCGGGGCTCGAATCATTGCGGCGTTGAAACTTTTGTCCCAGCAACGTCGGCCTGACAGCGCTTGTTCGGGACGGAAAAGCCAGCTGCCGACCGCTTCCCATGGTTTAGAATCAAAGCGGATTTTTCGTTTCTGTTCTCAAGATTCGCTTACCTTAAGGGCTCGGCAAGCACGATTACCCAGATTGAGTACTTGTATTTCGGCAGGGCAGGTGTATTTCCAAGTCAAAGAACCACCGGAGAGACACTCGTGGAAGACAAAGCTACCCTGATCGAGCTCACCGCCGAGATCGTCGCCAATTACGTGGCCAATAACAGCACGTCGGTCTCCGATCTGCCGGCCCTGATCCGGGCGACTCACGATGCTTTGGCCGGTATTGGCTCTCCGGAAGCGGCTCCGGTTGAGACCGTTACGAAAGCTACGCCGGCTCAGATCCGTCGCAGCATTACGCCGGACGCCCTGATCAGCTTCGAAGACGGCAAACCCTACAAGACCCTGAAGCGTCACCTTACGACGCATGGCATGACCGTCGCCGAATACAAGGCAAAGTGGGGTCTGCCGAACGACTATCCCACCACCGCCCCGGCCTATAGCGAAGCCCGCTCGGCCATGGCCAAGGCCCTGGGCCTGGGCCAGGGCGGCCGCAAGGCCAAGGCCCCGCGCGGCCGCAAGGGCTGATCCGACCCCAAAAGGGTTGATATCGAGCAAGACCCCCGCCGGCGACGGCGGGGGTTTTTGTTTGTCTGGCGGGTCAGACGCCGCGCAGTTCCAGGCCCGGCGCGTCCGGCGCGCGCGAACCGCCGCCGTTCAGCGGGCGCTGCATCCACACCAAGTCGACCCAGCGGCCGAACTTGTAGCCCATGTCGGGGAACACGCCCCTCTGTTCGAAGCCCAGGGCGGCGTGCAGGCCGATCGAGGCGGCGTTGCCGCTGTCGCCGATCACCGCGCACATCTGGCGCAGGCCCAGGGCTTTGCAGGCCTCGATCAGGGCCGACAGCAGGGCCTTGCCCACGCCCTTGCCGACCGCCTCGGGGCCGACATAGACGCTGTCCTCGACCGTGTAGCGATAGGCCGCCCGCAGGCGGAACGGGCCGGCATAGGCATAGCCCAGCACCACGCCGTCCTGTTCGGCGACCAGATAGGGCAGGCCCTTGGCCAGGAAAGCCGCGCGGCGGCGGCCCATCTCGGCCTCGTCCGGCGGAACCTCCTCGAAGGTGCCCAGGCCGTTGAGGACGTTCCAGCCGTAGATCGCGGTGATGGCCGGCAGGTCGGCGTCGGTGGACGGACGGATAGTGACGCTCATGCCTTGGTCCATCCCTTGTCGACCGCCCACACGGCGAAGGCGTAGTCCAGGGCGATCTCCTTGAGGAAGTCGAACCGGCCCGAGGCGCCGCCGTGGCCGGCCTCCATGTTGATCTTGAGCAGAATCGGGGCGCCGCTGGTGGTGTGCTCGCGCAGCCTGGCCGTCCATTTCTCCGGCTCCCAGTAGGTGACGCGGGGGTCCGAGAGGCCGCCGGTGGCCAGCACGGCCGGATAGGCTCTGGCCGCGACATTGTCATAGGGCGAATAGCTGGCGATGTAGTCGTAGGCCTCCGGGTCCTCCAGCGGATTGCCCCATTCGGGCCACTCCGGCGGGGTCAGGGGCAGGGAGGTGTCGCTCATGGTGTTGAGCACGTCGACGAACGGCACCGCCCCGATGATCCCGGCCCACAGGTCAGGCCGCAGGTTGGTGATCGCCCCCATCAGCATGCCGCCGGCCGAGCCGCCATAGGCCACGGTGCGGCCCTTGGCGCCGTAGCCGGCCGCGTGCAGGTGCTCGGCGCAGGCGATGAAGTCGGTGAAGGTGTTCTTCTTCTTGAACTTCCGCCCGTCCAGGAACCAGCCGTAGCCCTTTTCCGAACCGCCGCGGACGTGGGCGGTGGCCCAGATCCAGCCGCGATCCACCAGGCTGAGGTTGCGGATCGAGAACGACGGGTCCATCGACATGCCGTAGCTGCCATAGCCGTACAGCAGCAGCGGCGCCTGGCCGTCCAGGGCCACGCCCTTCTTCATCAACACGGTGATCGGCACCTCGGCGCCGTCCGGAGCCTTGGCGTAGAGCCGCCGCGTGACATAGGCGGCCGGATCGTGGCCGGAGGGGATTTCCTGCGTCTTGCGCAGGGTCTTGGCCCCCGTCGCCATGTCGTAGTCGAACCACTGCCGGGGCGTGGTCGGCGACTGGTAGACATAGCGCATCACCGGGGTGTCGAACTCGTAGCCGCCCTCCAGGCTCAGGACATAGGCCTCCTCGTCGATGACGATCGGCTTCTCGGCCTTGCTGGCGCGGTCGGTGATGACGATGCGGGTGTTGGCGTTGACCCGCTCGACCCGGACCAGGTGGTCCTTGTAGGCGGCCAGGCCCGTGATGAAATGGCCGGGCTTGTGCGGGACGAAGTCCTTCCAGTGGGCGCGGCCGGGCGTGGCGACCGGGGCCTCGACCAGCTTGAAGTCGATGGCGTCGTCGGCGTTGGTCAGGATGACGAACCGGTCGTCCCAGTGCTCGACCGAATAGCGCAGGCCCACGGTGCGCGGCTCGACCACCTTCGGCGCGGCGGTCGGGTCGGAGGCGGGGATCAGCAGGGTCTCGGAGGTCTCGTGGTCGCCGGCGGTGATGGTGATGAAGGCGTCCGAGCCCGTCGTGCCCACGCTGACGAAGAAGCCATCGTCGGGCTCGTCATAGACCAGCACGTCGTCCTTCAGCCCGCCGCGCGCAGGGCGGCGATAGATCTTGTCCGAGCGGCCGTTGTCGTCGCGGTGGGTCCAGAACAGCCACTGGCTGTCGGGCGACCAGGCGAAGTCGCCGGTGCTGCTCTCGACGGGTTCCTTCAGGATCTCGCCGGTCGCCAGGTCCTTCACATAGATGTGGTGGACTTCCGAGCCCTGCGCGTCCTCGGCATAGGCGAACAGCCTGTGGTCGGGGCTGTGGTCGGCGGCGCTGACCTGGCTGTAGGCCTTGCCCTTGGCCAGGGCGTCGCAGTCCAGCAGGATCTCCTCGCCGTCCGTCTTGCCGCGCGGCCGGCGGCAGAAGATCGGGTGCTGGCCGCCAATGTTGAAGCGCGAATAGTATTCGAACGGGCCGTCGGGGGCGGGGACGCTGGCGTCGTCCTCCTTGATGCGGCCCTTCATCTCCTCGAACATCGCCGCCTGCAGGCCTTCGGTCGGGGCGAGCAGGGCCTTCACATAGGCGTTCTCGGCGGTCAGGTGTTCCTTGACCTCGGGCTTGATCAGGGTCGGGTCGCGCAGGACCTTCTGCCAGTTGTCGTCCTTCATCCAGGCGTAGTCGTCGACGCGGACCCGGCCCAGCTGTTCAGTGCGCTTGGGAACCTTGCGGGCGACGGGCGGAACAGGCTTCGAAGACTCGGACATTGCGCTCTCGGGCTGGAGGACCGACACCGACGTAATGAGCGCCGCCGCGCTCGTCATCATTTTGCGCCGGTTCATGGTCAGATTTTCCCTCGCGATGCGTCAGAACGCCAACTTGTGCGCCCTGGCGACGCTGGTCAAACTGGCCCTCGCGTAGGGTGAATCGGGGCTTGAGGGCTTAGATGGCTTGGGACCTGTCGGTCGATCTGATCCAGGCTACCGTGCAGCTTGAACAGCCGCTCGGCGACGGATCACGAACGGTCGGCACTGGTTTCCTGATCGAGAATCCCACGCCCGACGGCCGGCCGCGCACCATCCTGGTCACCGCCGCCCACGTGTTCGACAAGATGCCGTCGGCCTCGGCCAAGATCGGCTATCGCATCCAGAGCGCCGACGGCGTCTGGCGCTATGATCCCCACACCCTGAAGATCCGCGACGGCGACCATCCGCTGTGGGTCAAGCATCCCACCCGCGACGTCGCCGCCATCGAGGTCGAGGCCCCGCCGGAATTCGCCAAGGCGGCGATCCCGCTGGCTTGGCTGGCCCAGGACGACACCTTCAACAAGTACAGCCTGGGCCCGGGCGACGAGATGATGGCCCTGGGTTTCCCGCGCGGCCTGTCGGCCAACCCGGCCGGCTTCCCGATCCTGCGGTCCGGACGCGTGGCCTCGTACCCGCTGGCCCCGGCCAGCGTGTTCCCGACCTTCCTGATGGACTTCTCGGTGTTCCCCGGCAATTCGGGCGGGCCGGTGTTCATGGCCCAGGGCGCGCGGCGCCGGCCGGGCTCGACGGAAAGCCAGGAGGTGCAGTTCGTGGCCGGCATGCTGACCCAGCAGGTCGAGCTGTCGGGCGAGCGCCTGGAGATCGGCATCGTCACCCACGCCAAATATATCCGCGAGACCGTGGCCATGCTGGACAAGCTGGCGGGACCGCCCCTGATCCAGGCCAAGCCCGCCAAGCCGGTCCAACCCTCCACCCAGGCGGCGACCCAGTCCGCCGCGGCGGTGTCGGCCACGGCCCTGGCGGTCGCACGGTAGGATAGTCGACACAGGAACTTCGCTCCGAGCCTCCCGTTTCTAGGGGGAGTTCAAAACCAGCAGGAGCGAGCCATGAGCACCAATCGAGTCGAAGGCGCTGTCGACAAGGGCGTCGGCGCGGTCAAGGAAGCGGCCGGCAAGGCCACCGACAACGAACGCCTGGAAGCCGAAGGCAAGGCCCAGAAGGCCAAGGGCGACCTGCAGAACAAGGTCGGCCAAGTCCAGGACAAGATCGGCGACGCGATCAAGCACTAGGCTGGTCCGGCGCTAGACGAGAAAACGGCCGCGGAGCGATCCGCGGCCGTTTTCTTTTGAGCGCGAACCCCTTGTCGAAGGACGAGGGCGAACCCGCTGCCTAGCCGTAGAGGATCGCGATCGTCTCGGCCACGCAGGCGGGGCGCTCCTCGCCCTCGATCTCGATGGTGCACTCGTTCTTCATCTGCAGGCCGCCGGACCTGGGCTCGACGCTGAGCAGCTTCTGGCGCATGCGCACCCTCTTGCCGACTCGGACCATGCCGGTGAACCGCACCTTGTCGCAGCCGTAGTTGATGCCGCGGGTCACGCCGGTGACGTGCAGGATGCCTTCGCCCAGCATCGGGATCAGCGACAGCGTGAGAAAGCCGTGGGCGATCGGGCCGCCGATCTCGCGGGTGGCGCGCTCGACGTCGACGTGGATCCACTGGTGGTCGCCGGTGGCTTCAGCGAACTGGTTGACCCGCTCCTGGTTGATCTCGACCCAGTCGGAGACCCCGATCTCCTGGCCAACCAGGCTGGCGACGTCAGCGTAGGCGACTTCCTTCATGGCGTTCCTGCTCCCAAACATTTGTTTGGATAGAGACCAGCCGCCGGGCTCGCGGTCAACCCGTGAAGGTCTGGAACACCAGCCAGGCGTTGGCCGACGAGATCACCCCGAACAGGGTCCAGGCCACGGCCTTGGTGGCCAGGCCGTTGGCGAACACCCCCATCAGCGCCTTGTCGTCGGTGAAGCGCAGCAGCGGGAAGATGGCGAACGGCAGCTGCGCGCTTAGCACCACCTGGGTCAGGACCAGCAGCTTGCCGACCGAATGCTCGCCCATCGTCAGCACCCCGACCAGGGCCGGGACGATGGCCAGGCCCCGAGTGATCAGCCGCCGCTGCCAGCAGGGGATCGACAGGTTCAGGAAGCCCTCCAGGATCACCTGGCCGGCGATGGTGCCGGTGAAGGTCGAGCTCTGCCCCGAGGCGAACAGCGCGATCGCGAACAACAGGCCGGCCACGGCCGCGCCGGTCAGCGGGGCCAGCAGGCGGTGCGCCTCCTCGATGCCGGCCACCTCGGTATTGCCCGTCCGGTGGAAGGCCGAGGCCGCCAGGATCAGGATGGCGGCGTTGATGAACAGGGCCACGGCCAGCGAGGCCACGGTGTCCAGGGTCGCCAGCCGCAGGGCCGCCCGCTTGCCGGGTTCGTCGGCGGGAACCACCCGCGTCTGGACGATCGACGAGTGCAGATACAGGTTATGCGGCATGATCGTCGCCCCGACGATGCCGATGGCCAGGTAGAGGGCGTTGCCCTGCCTCAAGGCGTCCAGCGACGGGACCAAACCCCGCGCCACCGCCCCGGCGTCGGGCCTGACCAGGATCAGCTGCACCAGGAAGCAGATCCCGATCGTGCCGACCAGGCCCAGGATGATCGCCTCCAGCTGCCGGAAGCCCTTGCCCTTCAGGCCCAGCACGATGACCGTGTCCAGCGCGGTCAGCAGGACTCCAGCCCACAAGGGAACGCCCAGGAGCAGCTTGAAGGCCAGGGCGCTGCCCAGCACCTCGGCGATGTCGCAGGCGATGATGGCGATCTCGGCCAGCAGCCACTGGACCCTGACCGTGCGCGGGCCGTAGCGGTCGCGCGACATCTGGGCCAGGTCGCGGCCGGTGACCAGGCCCAGGCGCAGGCTGAGGGTCTGCAGCACGATGGCCGCCAGGCTCGACAGCACCACCACGAACAGCAGGGCGGTCCCGTAGCGCGACCCGGCCTCGATGTCGGTGGCCCAGTTGCCGGGATCCATGTAGCCGACGCTGACCAGCAGGCCGGGGCCGGCGAAGCGCAGGGCCCGCTTCCAGGGCGAGAGGCCGGCGGGCACGGCCACGGCGCCGCGCACCTCGGCGGGACAGAAGGGCGCGGTGGCGGTCTTGGGGAGTGAGAACATGGCGGAAGCGTTAGTTTGGATTCGCGCGACGTATAGTCCGCTATGACAAAAGCCGCGGGGGCTCGCCCTCGCGAGCCAGGGCTTGGGCGTGATTGAAGCGGCCCGGCAACGAAGAGAGGCGACTATGGTATTCCCGACAGGACGGACCGACCTCTATCTGACGGAAATCGGCGAGCCCTTCGACAATGTTCTGCGTGTCGTTGTTCTGGAGGCGCGCGATCGAGGCGAGGTGGTGGAGACCGAGGTCGGGCCGGCGCGACGCATGGCGTTCGGCTCCACGTCGCGGGCGTCCGAACTGATCTGGGAAAGCTATGTGGCCTACGCCGTTCGCGACGAGAGCCACGCACGGCTCGAGGACGGCGAAGCAAGATCAGGCGACAGCCTCTACACGCGGGACCGGTCCGCGTTCCTCGACTACGTGGGAAGGGCGACGAGCGCGACGGACGCCCATCCCGGTCCCATCACCCACTGGACGCTGGACACCCTCAACCACAGCCTCGACGTGGCGGCGGTCGAAGGACCGAGCGTGCGGGTGATGGCGCGATCCGAGGTCGTTCGGGAGCCGAATTTCATTAGCTGGGAGCGGGTCTCCGGCTAGACGATCCCGCCTTCGCCCTTACCCCAGTACGCGTCCCGGATCAGCCGTTTGTAGAGCTTTCCGGTCGGATGCCTCGGCAGTTCGGCCATGAAGTCGATGCGCCTTGGCGCCTTGACGTGGCTGAGGTTGGCGCGGGCGAAGGCCATCAGTTCCTCGGCCAAGGCGTCCTGGTCGGCCGAGGCGTCCAGGGGCTGGATCACGGCCACCACCTGCTCGCCCATCTCCTCGTGCGGCGCGCCGACCACGGCGGCGTCGGCCACCTTGGGGTGGGTGATCAGGAGGTTCTCGATCTCCTGCGGATAGATGTTCACCCCGCCGGAGATGATCATGAAGCTCTTGCGGTCGGTCAGGTAGAGGTAGCCCTCCTCGTCGACCCAGCCCACGTCGCCCAGGGTGGTCCAGCCATGCTGGTTGTAGCTCTCGGCCGTCTTCTCCGGAGCATTGTGATAGTTCACGGCCGGGCCGTTGGCGAAGTAGACCGCCCCCTCGGTGCGGACCGGCACGGGCTCGCCCGCCTCGTCGCAGATCCGCAGCTCGCCCAGCACCGCCTGGCCGACGCTGCCCTTGTGGGTCAGCCAGTTGTCGGCGTTGATCCAGCAGAAGCCGTTGCCCTCGGTGCCGGCGTAGTATTCGAGGATCACCGGTCCCCACCAGGCGATCATCTGTTCCTTGACCGGCACGGGGCAGGGGGCGGCGGCGTGGACCGCCGACCTCATGGACGAGACGTCGTACCGGGCGCGGACCTCCGGCGGCAGTTTCAGCATCCGCACGAAGTGGGTCGGCACGAACTGGCCGCAGTCGGCCCTGTGGCGCTCGATCAGGGCCAGGGCCGCCTCGGGGTCGAACTTCTCCATCACGACCACCGTGCCGCCCAGCTTGTGGACGGTCATGCACCAGCGCAGCGGGGCGGCGTGGTAGAGCGGGGCGGGCGACAGGTAGACGCTGTCGCCGCTGAACCCGAACAGCCCCTGGGCGATCATCTGCAGGGCGTTGGGCGCGTCGATCGGCCCGCCGCCCAGCGCGGGCTTCACGCCCTTGGGCCGCCCGGTCGTGCCGGACGAATAGAGCATGTCCGAGCCCGCCGTCTCGTCGGCGATCGGCGTCGCGGGCATGGCGGCGCGAGCCGCTTCGAAGTCCTCGAACGGCGCCATGCCGCCGCCTGTCCGGCACAGCCGTACGCCGGGGATCAGCGGGGCCAGCGCCTGGCTCACCGCGTCCAGCGCCGGGCTGACGATCAGCGCCCGGGCCTCGCAGTCCTTGACGATGTACTCGACCTCGGCCGCCGTCAGCTTGGTCGAGACGCAGGTGTAGTAGAGCCCCGCGCGCTGGGCGGCCCAGGCGATCTCGAAGAAGCGGGGGGTGTTGTCCATCAGCAGGGCGATCACGTCGCCGGCGCGCAGGCCCCAGGACCGGAACAGGTGCGCCCCCTGGTTCGAGCGGGCGTCGAGCTCGCGATAGGTCACCGTCTCGCCGGAGCCGGCCATGATGTAGGCGGGCTTGTCGGGCTGGCTTTGCGCGTGATGGAACGGATGCATTCGGTCCCCTCGATGACTTTGTCGGAAATCGCGTCTAGAATGGCTGTCTAGAAATGGAGCGGGCCATGGCGCTCAGCATCAAGACCCCGGAGGCCGATCGGCTTGCGCGCGACCTCGCCAGGCTGACCGGCGAGACCATGACGCAAGCGGTGACCGTCGCCTTGCGGGAGCGGCTGGATCGCGAGAAGGCGGCGCGAGCCGAGGCGCCGGAGGCGTTCGTCGAGCGGATCATGGCGCTGGCGGCCAAGCTGCGGGGCGGCGTCGACTTCCGGCCGGTCACGCCCGAAGAGTGGCTGGACGCCGGCGGCGATGACCTGGATTTCGAATTGGCGGCGAAGGAACGGTTGGCGAAGGCCGAGCGGCGATGGTGATCGATACGTCGGCGATTGTCGCCATCCTCGCGGGCGAGGCCGGCGCGCCCGCCCTGGTCGACAGGATCGGCGCGGCGACGATCCGGGAAATGTCGATGGCCAGCTACGTCGAGGCGGCGACGGTGCTCTGGGCGCGGGAGATTCAGCCGGAGGCGCTGGACCTTCTTCTCGAGGCGCTCGGCGTCTCGCTGGCGCCCGTCGATGAGATCCAGGGCAAGGCGGCCGTCCGCGCCCGCATCGCCTACGGCAAGGGTTCCGGCCATCCGGCTCAGCTGAATTTCGGCGACACCTTCACCTACGCCCTGGCCAAGACGCGTGGCGCGCCGCTGCTGTTCGTCGGCGACGACTTCTCCCACACCGACCTGATCGACGCGCGCGCCTGAGGCCATCAGGCCACCGTGGCGTTGGCGGCCTGGCGGATCAGGTCGCAGGCCTTTTCGGCGATCATGATGGTCGGGGCGTTGGTGTTGCCCGAGACCAGGCGCGGCATGACCGAGGCGTCGACCACCCGCAGGCCGGTCAGCCCCCGCACCCGCAGCTGGCTGTCGACCACCGCCATCGGGCCGCCGCCCATCTGGCAGGTCCCGACCGGGTGGTAGATCGTCGAGCCGGTGGCGCGGGCGTAGTCCAGCAGGGCGGCGTCGGTCGCCGCCTCCGCGCCGGGGTTCATCTCGTGGTCGATCAGCGGGGCGATGGCCGGCTGGGCGGCGATCCTGCGGGCCCAGCGCAGGCCGGCGACCGTGACCTCCTGGTCCAGGGGATCGGACAGGTAGTTGGCGAAGATGGCCGGATGGACAGTCGGGTCGGCCGACTTGATCCGGATGTGGCCCCGGCTCTCGGGCCGCAGCTGGCACGGGGCGATGGTCAGGCCCGGCGCGTCTTCCAGCTCCATCTTCTGTTCGTTGAACAGCTTCTCCAGGTCCATGGTCGCGGGCAGGATGTGGAACTGGATGTCGGGGCTGGAGAGATCCGGCCGCGACTTGCAGAACGCGGCGATATGCGCGGCCGACAGGGTCAGCAGGCCCTTGCGCGCGAACAGGTACTTCAGCGCCTCGGCCGCAAGCCGTCCGCCCTTGCTCTGCTCGTTGACCGACACCGTCCCGGCCTTCAGGCGGAACCGCGCGCCGGTGACATAGTGGTCCTGCAGGTTCTCGCCGACGCCGGGCAGGTCGTGGATCACGACGATCCCGTGCTCGGCCAGCAACTGGCCCGGGCCGACGCCGGACAGCTGCAGCAGCTGCGGCGAGTTGATCGCCCCGCCGGCCAGGATCACCTCGGCCCGCGCCTTGGCGGTGCGGACCACGCCGTTCTGGCTGAACTCGACCCCAACCGCGCGCTTTCCCGCGAACAGGACCCTGCGGGCCAGGGCTTGGGTCTCGACCCGCAGGTTCGGGCGGCCCATGGCCGGATGCAGGTAGGCCACCGCCGCCGAGCAGCGCTGGCCGTTCTTCACGGTCAGCTGGTAGTAGGCCACGCCTTCCTGGCGCTCGCCGTTGAGGTCGGCGTTGCGCGGGATGCCGGCCTCGACGCAGGCCTCGACGACAGCGTCGGAGATCGGGTTGGTCTCGGTGACGTCGGAGACGTTCAGCGGGCCGCCGGTGGCGTGCCAGTCGCCGCAGCCGCCGCGCTCCTGGTGCTGGGCCTTGCGGAAATAGGGATAGACGTCGTCCCAGGCCCAGCCCTCGCAGCCCAGCTGCCGCCAGCCGTCATAGTCGGCCTGCTGGCCGCGGATATAGAGCAGGCCGTTGATCGAGGAAGAGCCGCCCAGCACCTTGCCGCGCGGCCAGACGTGCGAGCGCCCGCCGGTCCCCGGATCGGGCTCGGTGGCGTACAGCCAGTTGACCTTGGGGTCCTTCAGGGTCTGGGCGTAGCCGACCGGGATGTGGATCATCAGGTTCGACAGGAACTGGGACGGGTTCCGGGTCGGCCGGTCGTCGCCGCCGGCCTCCAGCAGCAGAACCTTGTGGCGGCCGTCTTCCGACAGCCGCGCCGCCAGCACGCAGCCGGCCGAGCCGGCGCCCACCACGATGTAGTCGGCCTCGATGATCGACGTCATCGGATCCTCCCTCTCACCGCGCGCGTGTCTCCGCGTGATCGGTGTTCACCAATGAAGGCGCGAGAACGAGGCCGACTGCAAGCCTAACCCCGCGTCAACCTAGTGGGCGGGCAGTGAGGTCTTTGTTCGAGCCTCGATGGCGTCGGCCCGGGCAAGGAAGGGTTCGGCTTGGGAACTGCGGTCGGTATTGCGGTAGAGCAGGCCGATATTCCTCAGCAGCGTCGCGCTACCTGTGGCGTCGAGACCGTATACGCGTTCCTCAATGGCTAGAGCACGCAGATAAGCTTTCTCAGCTTGGCCGTATTGGCCGATGGAGGCATAGTTCAGACCGAGATTGGTCAGGATCATCGCCGTATAAGGGCCTTCGCCAAGATCGCGTTCAGAGATGGCGAGGGCTTTCTCGCAAAGCTCTACCGCCTCGCTATAGCGCTGCACCCTGAAGAGGGGGCGGCTTTCGTCGATCAAACGGTCCACTTTGGTCATCGCCTCGTCGACTGAAACCGCTGTGGGACGTTGGTCGGACTGAACGGACGCACTGGCCGGAGCGACCGACGATAGGACTGCTATCAGCAGGATGCTTGGGATCATGGCTGTCAGCTCGACTTCGGTTTGGCCAATGATGAATGGCGAATAGGCGACGTTTTAGCAATCGACCGCATTCTGCTTGCCTCGACGTTCCAGGCCCGATTTCATACGTGCGTTTGAGGTCGCCAAGAGCCTCTAGCGCCAAAGGAGACACCATGGCACCCCCGACCTTCGAGACCCTGCTCTACGCCGTCGAGGAGGGGATCGCGACCATCACCCTGAACCGTCCGGACAAGCTGAACGCCTTCACCGCCAGGATGATGAAGGAGCTGATCGACGTCTTCGACCTCACCGACGCCGACGACGCGGTGCGGGTGGTGATCGTCACCGGCGCCGGCCGGGCGTTCTGCGCGGGGGCGGATCTATCCGGCGGCGGGGCCACCTTCGACCGCACCAGCCCCCAGGCGCTGGAGCGGGAAGAGGGCAAGGTCGGCGACATCTATCGCGACGGCGGCGGCCGGGTGGTGCTGCGGATGTACGACAGCCTCAAGCCGATCATCGCCGCGGTCAACGGTCCGGCCGTCGGGGTCGGGGTGACCATGCAGCTGCCGATGGACATCCGCCTGGCCTCGACCGACGCCAAGTTCGGCTTCGTCTTCGCCCGCCGGGGCATCACGCCCGAGGCCTGCTCGTCCTGGTTCCTGCCGCGGCTGGTGGGGATGCAGACCGCGCTGGAATGGTGCTTCACCGGCCGGGTGTTCGGCGCCCAGGAAGCCCTGGACCGTGGTCTGGTCCGCTCGCTGCACGCGCCCGACGACCTGCTGCCCGCCGCCCGCGCCCTGGCGCGTGAGATCGCCGACAACACCGCCCCGGTCTCGGTGGCGCTGAGCCGCCAGCTGCTCTGGCGCATGGCCGGCGCCGACCATCCGATGGAGGCCCACAAGGCCGACAGCCGGGCCATCCAGTCGCGCGGCGCGGCCGGCGACGCCAAGGAGGGCGTCGGGGCGTTCCTGGAAAAGCGCGCTCCCGCCTATCCGGACAAGGTCTCGGCGGACCTCCCGGACATCTGGCCGGAGTGGGGCGAGCATCCGTTCCGGTAGGGGCGGCCGAGGGAAGGGGAGACCCCTCGCATCCCTCGACAAACGCGCTATATCCCGCCCATGGCTGAAGCTTTCAACGACAAGACCCTGACGGGCGACAAGTCCGCCCGCTACGCCGAGGTGGCCGAGGAGATCGCCTCGGTGCTGGACGGCGAGGCCAACCTGACCGCCCGCATGGCGACGGTGGCCTCGATGCTGGCCAGCAGCTTCGACCACTATTTCTGGACCGGCTTCTACGTGGTCGATCCGGCCAAGGAGCGTGAGCTGGTGGTCGGGCCCTACCAGGGCACGCTGGGCTGCCTGCGCATCGCCTTCGGGCGCGGCGTTTGCGGGACCGCGGCGGCCACCGGCCAGACCCAGCTGGTCGAGGACGTCCATGCCTTTCCGGGACACATCGCCTGCGACAGCCGCTCGCGCAGCGAGATCGTCGTGCCGGTGTTTGACGCTTCCGGGACGCTGCTGGCGGTGTTCGACGTCGATTCCGACCAGCCCGCCGCCTTCGACGCCGTCGACCAGCAGGGCCTCGAGAAGATCCTGAAGACCACATTCGCCTGAGAAGGGCGCCGGGCCGATACAAAGTGGCCCGGTGGTTGCAATCCTGATCCACATCTTTCCCTAACCGGATCGGATTAGGACATATGGCGATGTTGGATATCGAGACCCTCCACCCGCTGGCCCTGGACGAGGCCGATCTGCGGACCTGGCGCGACCTGGCGGCGGCCCAGCCGGCTTTCCACAGCCCGCTGCTGGGTCCGGACTTCGCCCAGGCCGTCGGGGCCGTGCGCGACGACGCCCGGGTGGCCGTGATCCGCCGCCGGGGCCAGACCCTGGGCTTCCTGCCGCATCACCGCCGTCCTGGCTCCATGGCCCGGCCGATCGGCTCGCCGTTGTCGGACTATCACGGCCTGGTCTCGCGTCCGGACGCCGGACTGGCCGGCGCCGAGGTGCTGCGCGCCGCCGACCTGACCGCCTATCGCTACACCGGCCTGATCGATCCCCACGGCGTGTTCGGCCGGAACGAGACCAGGGCCGCCCATGTGATCGACCTGGCCGGGACCGACGCCGAGGCCTATCTGGAGGCCGTCCGCGCCGCCAGCCCCAAGAAGATCAAGAACTGGCGTCGGCTGGACAACAAGCTGGACCGCCAGGTGGGCGCGGTCACCCTGGTCGGCCCCGACCATTCCCGCGAGGCCTTCGACCAGTTGATCGCCTGGAAGCGGGAACAGCTGGAACGCACCGGCGTCCATGACTTCCTGCGCCCCGACTGGACCCGTGGCCTGATGCTGGACCTGTTCCAGAAACGGACAGGCCCGTTCCAGGGCCTGATGATCAATCTCTACGCCGGCGGCCAGTTGGTGGCCGGCCACTTCGGCGTGCGGCTGGACGGCGTCTACCACCCGTGGATCGCCTCGACCAACCCGGCCCATGGCGAGTGGTCGCCGGGCCAGATCTTCTTCATGCGCGCCATCGCCGCCATGCCGGGCCTGGGCCTGCGCCACTACGACCTCGGTCCCGGGCACGACCACTACAAGGGGGCCTACGCGCTCAGCCAGGTCCAGATCGGCGAAGGCACGGCGACGGCCGCGACCATGGCCGGCCGCGTCGCCCACTCGCTGGACGGGGTCATGGCCCTGGCCGGTTCGCGGGGCGCGGGCCCGGTCGGGCGGCTGACCCGCCGCATGGAGGCCATCGCCAGCGTCGAGCTGACCATGGGCGGGCGGATGCGCGGCCTGGTCGACGCCTTCGCTAACCAAGCGCAAAGGCGAGGCGGGTAAAGCTCGGCCAAAGCCTGGAGTTCCCATGCGCGTCACGGTCATGATCCCCACCCAACGGCGTCTCGGCGGCCTGGCCGTCGCGGCGCGTTCGGTGTTCGCCCAGGTCGGCGTCGACTTCGCCGCCCTGGAGCTGGTGGTCGTCGACAACGACCAGGCGCCGTCGGCCCAGGCGACCGTCGCCGAACTGACCGGCCAGGCGCCGTTTCCGGTCCATTACGTCCACGAGCCGCGCCCGGGGGTGGCCCACGCGCGCAACGCCGGCATGGCCAGGGCCAGCGGCGAGCTGATCGCCTTCCTGGACGACGACGAGGAGGCCCCGACCGGCTGGCTGGCCGCGCTGCTGGCCGCCCAGGCTCGCTACGAGGCCGACGTGGTGTTCGGACCGGTCCGGGCCCGCGCCCCGGCCAGCGTGACCCGGCATCGCGACTATCTGGAGCGCTTCTTCTCGCGCGAAGGGCCGGCGCAGGCCGGGGTCATCGACCACTATTACGGCTGCGGCGACAGCCTGCTGCGCCGCGCCGCCCTGCCCGACCCGGCCGCGCCGTTCGCCGTCGAGCGCAACCTCATCGGGGGCGAGGACGACATGCTGTTCGGCCACATGCGGGCCGGCGGCGCGCGGTTCGCCTGGGAGCCGGCGGCCTGGGTCTGGGAAGACCCCGTGCCCGATCGTCTGAGTCTGGGCTACACGATCCGCCGCGCCTTCGCCTACGGCCAGGGCCCCTCGGCCCACTGCGCCGCCGCCAGCCCGCCCGACCACCTGGGGGTCGTCCGCTGGATGGCCGTGGGCGTGGTCCAGAGCACGCTGTTCGGCCTGGTGGCCGGCTTCAAGTGGCTGGTCCGGGCCGGCGACCGGGCCGACTGGCTGGACCGCGCCGCCCGCGGCCTGGGCAAGACCCTGTGGTGGGGACCGTTCAAGATCCAATTCTACGGAAGGACCGCGTCGTGAGCATCATCAGCGACTGGACCGACGACAAGGCCAAGGCTTTCGGCCGCGAGAACCTGGTCTTCCAGCATGGCCTGCACCAGCGGCCGATGTTCGACGACGAGGGCCTGGCGCGCCTGCTGGACCAGTATCCGCGCGACCAGCTGGGCGTCTTCACCATGGGCGAGGATCCCAAGGCCTGGACCACCTGGCGCAAGGGGGCGGCGGGCAACCTGAGCGGCGACCAGCTGCTGGAGGCCGCCCAGGCCGGCCGCATCTGGCTGAACCTGCGCAAGACCAACGACTTCGTGCCGGACTACGCCGCCCTCTGCGACGAGATCTTCGCCGAGAAGGAGGCCCGGGTCCCCGGCCTGAAGACCTTCAAGCGCGACCTGGGCATGCTGATCAGCAGCGCCAACGCCCAGGTGTTCTACCATCTGGACGTGCCGCTGGTGTCGCTGTGGCAGATCCGCGGCCAGAAGAAGGTCTGGGTCTATCCGGTCGCCGATCCCTATGTCGGCGAGCTGGCGCTGGAGAGGATCGTGCTCAAGGAGACGGCCGAGCAGTTCGCCTTCGACCCGGCCTGGGACGCCGGCGCCCAGGCCTACGACCTCACCCCCGGGGCCATGGTCACCTGGCGGCAGAACGCCCCGCACCGGATCGAGAACGGCCCGATGCTGAACGTCTCGATCTCGATCGAATTCATGACCCCGCCGGCCCTGATGCGGGCCAATGTCATCTACGCCAACGGGGTGCTGCGCCGGCGGCTGGGCGCCAAGCCGCGCGTGCAGAGCGGCTTCGGGCCCACGGCCCTGGGCAAGCTGGCCGTGGCGCGCGGCGCCAAGGCCCTGAACCTGCAGACCCCGCACGTGCGCCACCTGCCGGTGACCTTCGGGCTGGACGCCCAGCGGCCGGGCGTTCTGGTCGAGCGGGTCTAGTTCCGCACGCTGGACGCCGACGGCTGGGCGACCGAGGGCGCGGACTGGGATCGGCTGCTGCTGCAGCGGGCGAGCCGGGTGGGAACCAGCCGGTAGGGGGCCTGGGAAATCGACGCCTCGCCCGGACGGAACGGAGGGCTCGCCGCGCGGGCCGGATCCCCGCCGGCCATGTTGTCAGCGATGCGAGGTTCTGTCACAACTCTAGGGTGTTAATCCGCGCCGGGAGGGATCGGTGGGTTGTATAAGGATAACGCTGAACGGCGCGGGGGGGGCTGAGCACCATGGCCTCGCCGGCCCCTGGGGTGGCGGGGGCGCTCCCGCCCGGGATGCCGGCTGGCCCGGGCCTCTACGTCATCTTCAATCTCGCGACCAACAACCGCTATATCGGCAAGGCTGGCAATCTCCAGACCCGATTCAACAAGCGGATGCTGGGCGTCAACGAACTTGGCCTCAGTCCCGCGAACCTGAACCAGATCGGCGCCTTCTGGGGACAGGTGACCGCCACCCATACGGCGGTTCCGCCCCTGGGCGGCGGCGGGGTTCCCCAGCTCCACACGCTTCCGTTCGGCGCCGCCGCGGCTCCGCTGTTCCTGGGTTTCCGGATCATCCGAAGCGCGCTCGGAGCGGCGCCCGCTCTGCCCGCCGCTGTGGTCGGCGGCCTGTGCATGGCCCCCAACTACGCCGCCGCCAACGTGACGGTGACGGTCGACGGGCAGGCCCTCAACGTCGAGGCGCTTCTCATCCGCTTCTTCCGCCAGGCGGCCGGCGTCGCCGGGACGATCACCAACGGGACCTACATCGGCAATTTCACCAACACGACGGCCAACGAGCTGATCGTCGTGGTCGAATGGGTGGCCTGCCCGGCCGTCAATGTCCCCCATGCCCACATGATCATCACGATACCGCCCGGCGGCGCCTTCTGACCCGAGGGTCCAGCGGCGAAGCCCCGCCAAAATGTCGCGGCGCCGGTATGGTTAATGAGGCGTTAGGACTCAGTCGCCATTTCTCGCAGACGGCCTGGCTGGGCCGCGGAGATTCGTAGATGAGCGGGTTCAATCGGCTGCCTTTCGGCTGGAGGCTGATCGTCGTCCTCGGCCTGTTGGCGGGCCTGGGCCAGCTGGGCTGGGCGGCGTTCGGCGGGCCGGGGCTGGTCTCGCCGTACAGCATGGCCGGCATGGCCACCCTGGTCGCCACCCTGATCATCGGGCTCTTGGCCTGGAACGACGCCACGCGCCGGGCCCTGGAGGGCCTCAGCCGCTCGGTCGACGCCCTGGGGGCGGGCCAGTACGACCGACCCCTGGCTTCGCCCGCCACCGACGACCGGCAGGTCCAGGCGCTGGCCAAGGGCTTGGACGGCGTCCAGCGCAGGCTGGCCGGCGACCAGGCCGCCCGCGCCACCGAGGACGCCGAGCGCGCCGCCGCCGACGCCGAGCAGCGACGCCACCTGCAGGAGGTCGAAACCTACGCCCGCGCCCAGCTGACCGCCGTCAACGCCCTGGGCCAGGGCGTCGAGAAGCTGGCCGAGGGCGACCTGATCTCGCGCCTGCGCGAGGACGCCTTCCCGGTCGAGGCCCGCAAGGTCCCCAGCGACTTCAACGCCGCCGTCGACAGCCTGCAGCAGACCCTGGCCGGCGTCCTGGGCGCGGCGCGCAGCATCCGCGCCGGCTGCGGCGAGATCTCGGCGGCCGCCGACGATCTGGCCCAGCGCACCGAGCGCCAGTCGGCCGGCCTGGAGCGGACCGCCGCCGCCCTCGACCAGATCACCGCCACCGTGAAGAAGAGCTCCGACAACGCCGAAAAGGCGCGGGGCGTGACCCAGAGCGCCAAGTCCAACGCCGAAAAGAGCGGCCAGGTCGTCCGAGAGGCCGTCGAGGCCATGGGCGGCATCGAGAAGTCGTCCCAGTCGATCACCCAGATCATCGGCGTCATCGACGAGATCGCTTTCCAGACCAACCTGCTGGCCCTGAACGCCGGGGTCGAGGCCGCCCGGGCCGGCGACGCCGGCCGAGGCTTCGCGGTCGTCGCCCAGGAAGTCCGGGCCCTGGCCCAGCGCTCGGCCGACGCCGCCAAGGAGATCAAGGGGTTGATCCGCGCCTCCAGCGAGCAGGTCGACAAGGGCGTCAAGCTGGTCGGCGAGACCGGCCAGACCCTGGACCAGATCCTGGGCCAGGTGATCGAGATCAACGATCTCGTCGGCGAGATCGCCGCCTCGTCCAAGGAGCAGGCCGGAGGGCTGGCCGAGGTCAACGCCGCGGTCAACCAGATGGGCCAGGTGATCCACCAGAACGGGGCCATGGTCGAGCAGTCCGCCACGGCCACCGGCGCCCTGGCCGCCGAGGCCGAGGAACTGGAGCGCCTGCTGGGCGGCTTCCAGGTCGGGGCCCAGATCCATGACTACCGTCCGCGCCAGGACCAGCGCCGCGAGATTCCGGTCGCGCCGCGCCGCGACGCCTTCCGCGAGCGTTACGTGCAGGGCACCAATGCGCTGAAGATCGAGCCCCGCTCGCGTCCCGGCGAATGGCGCTGACCGCCCGCCCTGTGGCGAAGCCGGGCGAAGCGGCGCACAGTCCTGTCCCGGGCCGCTCATCCGACGTTAGGGGGTTGGGGTCTAGGTTGGAGCACGACGGGTTTTCGTCAGGACGACCATGAACGATTTCACCGCGCCCTTCGCGGATTCACGGCCCGAACCCGCCGCCAAGCCGCGCTCGCGGGCCGCCCTGCTCAAGCGACTGGCCGACGTGGTCTGCCTGCCGGCCAGCCGCATCAACGCCTTCGAGCGCGCCATGACCGCCGACCTGCTGGTCGAGATGCTGCGCGACGCCGTGGTGGGCGAGCGCGAGAAGGTGGCCCGGCGCCTGGCCAACCTGACCGAGATGCCCGGGGTGCTGGTGCGCCTGCTGCTGCGCGACGAACTGCCGGTCGCCAGGGCCCTGCTGGAGCATTCGCCCAACCTCAGCGACGCCGACCTGATCAGCTGCCTCTACAACAGCACCCAGGACCATCGCCGCCTGATCGCCCTGCGCCGCGGCGTCAGCGAGGTGGTGGCCGACGCCCTGGTCGACATGGACGAGACGGCGGTCGTCGAGGCGCTGCTGAAGAACGAGCTGGTGCGCTTCAGCCACCAGGGGCTGGAGAACATCGTCGCCTCGTCGCGCGACAATCCGCAGCTGATCCCGCTTCTGCTCAAGCGCGCCGAGCTGCGGCCCAGCCACGCCTATGTGATGTTCTGGTGGTCGGACGCCGAGGCGCGACGCACGATCCTGCAGCGCTTCGCCGTGTCGCGCGAGATCTTGCAGGACGCGGTCGGCGACGTCTTTCCCCTGGCCTCGGCCGAGGGCTGGCAGGACCCGCTGTCGCGCAAGGCGCTGCAGTTCATCGAACGACGTCAGCGAAATCGCGCAGCCATCGCCAAGAGCCCCTACGACAGCCTGGAGGACGCGATCGCCGCGGCCCAGAACGGCATGACCCGCGAGACGGCCGAGGAGATCTCGTACCTGTCGGGCCTGAAGCCGATGACCGGGGCCAAGATCTTCACCGATCCGGGCGGTGAGCCGCTGGCCATCCTGTGCAAGGCCACCGGCTTGCCGCGCGGGGCCGTGCGGGCCTTGTGGCGTAGCCTTCGACGGCCCGAGACCGACGCGTCCGGCGCGCCGACGCCCGGCCTGGAGCGCGTGCTGACCGCCTTCGACACCATCGCCGTCGATCGCGCCCAGACCATGCTGCGCTACTGGAACTGGTCGCTGTCCTCGGCCATGACGCCGGCCCTGCTGAAGGCCATCCGCGAGGGCGACGAGGCCGCCGTGGACGAGTATTCGGTGCCGCAGCGCGCCGCGATGCTGGCGCTTTCCCGAGATTTCACACGCTGATCGACCCTAGTCGTTGAATGTGTTCAGCGACTATTATCCGATTGAGCCTGGCCCGAGATTGAGATTTCTATCAACTGAAGGCTGTATTTCGGCGCGATCCGGCCAGTTAACCCCTTGCCTTGAATGGTAGATACTCGCACGTCTATGTTGCGAGTATGTAATAATATGCTATCCAAAACTGAATTGGTTCCTATCGGGCCAGTACGAGTCGGGGGAGCGACAAGACAATGGACCAGAAGTCCGACCTTATTGAAGTCACGGCGAGCCTCGTCGCCGCTTATGTCGGGGGCAACACCATCGCGGCGGCCGACGTGCCGGCCCTGATCCGCAGCGTGCATCAGGCGCTTTCGAATGTCGGCGCCCAGGCCGACCCCGGCGAGACCAGCCGGGAACCGGCCGTGTCGGTCCGCCGGTCGATCACGCCAGACTATCTGATCTGCCTGGAGGACGGCCGGAAGTTCAAGTCGCTGAAGCGGCACCTGCGCACCAAGTACGACATGAGCCCCGAACAGTATCGCGCCCGCTGGGACCTGCCGAAGGACTATCCGATGGTGGCGCCGAACTACGCCCAGGCGCGGTCGGAACTGGCCAAGCAGATGGGCCTGGGGCAGGGCGGCCGCAAGCCGGCGCGGCGCGGACGCGGCAGCTAAGCCTGCCCCCTGACCTGCCGGGCGGTGACCTGGCGGGTCAGGGGCGCGCCGGCCTCGGCCTCGGTCAGGCTGGCCAGGGTGGTCTCGGCGATCGCCGACAGCGCCTCCTCGGTCAGGAAGGCCTGGTGCCCGGTGATCAGGACGTTGGGGAACGTCAGCAGGCGCTGGAACACGTCGTCCTGGATGATCTCGTTGGAGAGGTCCTCGAAGAACAGGTCGGCCTCCTGTTCGTAGACGTCCAGGGCGACGCCGCCGACCTGCCGCGACTTCAGGCCCTCGATCAGCGCCGCCGTATCGATCAAGGCCCCGCGGCTGGTGTTGACGACCATCACGCCCGGCCGCGCGGCCGCCAGTCGGTTCCTGTCGATCAGGTGGCGCGTCTTCGGCGTCAGCGGACAGTGCAGGGTGATCAGGTCGACCTCTTTCAGCAGGTCGTCGACGGGAACGTAGTCCACGCCGATCGCGACCAGTTCGGGATCCTCGACCAGGTCGCTGGCCAGGACCTGGCAGCCGAAGCCCAGCCGCAGGGCGCGGGCGACCAGCGCGCCGATGCGGCCCGTGCCGACCACCCCAGCCTTCCGGCCGCACAGGTTGCGGCCGATCAGGCCGTCCAGGGCGAAGTTGTTCTCGCGGACCCGGTTCCAGGCGCGGGGGATGTTGCGGTCCAGGGCCAGGATCAGGCCGATGGTGAATTCGGCCACGGCCTCGGGCGAATAGGCGGGAACCCGCACGACGGCGATGTCCAGGCGCTCGGCCGCCTCCAGGTCGACATTATTGTACCCGGCGCAGCGCAGGGCCACCAGGCGGGTCCCGCCCTTGGCCAGGATCTCCAGGACCGTCGCGTCGACGCGGTCGTTCACGAACACGCAGACGGCGGGATAGTCCTCGGCCAGGGCGGCGGTGCTGGCGTCGAGCCGGGCCTCGAAATAGTCGATCCGATGGCCCAGGTCCTGATTGGCCGCGTCCAGGAAGCGGCGGTCGTAGGCCTTGGTCGAGAACACCGCCACGCGCATGGCCGCGCTCAACCGGCGACCGTGAGGGGCGCGACGTCGCCGTCGGGCGCGGTTCGGCGCGGTGTTCGAGCCAGGCGCGCCTGGGCGGTCAGTACGGGTTTCGGCATCGCGGACTCCCGATTTCCTGAGGTCTTCCCGCGACCCTAGCACGCGGCCCTCGCGCGTTCAGGCCGATTATCTCTTCAAGGTTGTGGCTTCTGGGCCTCGGCACGCTCGAAAACGGGACAGGTGGAGCGTCTGAAACCGGGGTCGCGGATCGCCTGGACGGCGCTGAAAATTGTGAGTCTGAGCGTTCATTAACCTTAACTCAAACAATCGCTTGCGCCGTTCATGGCCACCTTTCGGCATCCCCATTTCTAGGCCGGGCGTGTCGCTTGCGGATTGACTCATCTCAACAAACTTAGCTGTAGGCCGTGATTTTCGCTGGCGGCGATTCGGTCCTTAAGACATAGTGAATCGTCGTGATTCCAACGGCTTGTTAAGGAATCTGAAGATGAACGCGCAGCTGAGCGCATCGGCCACGGCGGCCCGCGCTCACCAGGAGATGTTCGCCTATTGGGCGTCCCTCCGTCGGGGGGCTAGCCTCCCGTCGCGCGTCGACCTGCACCCTTCGGGCATCAAGCGCATGCTGCCGACCGTCAGCCTGATCGACGTCAAGCGCGGCGCCGAAGGCGCGATCGACTACCGCCTGCGGCTGGCCGGCACGGGTCTCTATTCGGTCTATGGCCGCGAGATCACCGGCCGCACGCTGGAGGACGTCTACAACAGCGCCGCGGTCGAATACTGGCGCCGCGAGCTGGACAAGGTGGTCACCGAGCGCCGCCCGGGCGTGGGCGTGCATAGCCTGGCCTGGAAGGGCTCGCCGCACATGTCGATCCTGTGGCTGCGCCTGCCCCTGGCCAGCAACGGCCGGGACGTCGACATGATCCTCGGCTACGACGCCGTGGTCGGGGCCCAGGCCGCCGACCAGCACAGCGGCATCCGCGCCGCCTGACCGCGCCTGGCGGGCGGGCGCCACCGCGATTTCCATGGCCCAGCTTGCCCCGCCGGCCTCGCCGCCTATTGTCCGCCTCCTGGATTCCACGCAGGGGCGGAGAAGGGGCCGGGTGACCGTCGATCGCGACGTCTTTCAGTTCATCCGCGAGCACGTGCGGTCGGTCTGGGCGCTGGAGCTGCTGCTGCGGCTCAAGCACGATCCCGGGCGTTGCTGGACCGTCGAGGAGTTGGTGAGCGACCTGAGGGCCAGCCACGGCCTGGTGACCGACAACCTGACCACCTTCGAAAGCGCCGGCCTCGTCGTGGCCGACGCGCGCGGCGGCTTTCGCTACCAGCCCGCCGCCGCGGTCCTGGCCAAGGTCTGCGACGACCTGGACGCCGCCTACCGCGCCAAGCCCGTCACCGTGATCCGCTGGATCTCGGCGCCGGCCGAGCGCCTGCAGTCCCTGGCCGACGCCTTCAAGTTCAAGGGGAAAGACCAATGAACGGGCCCCCCATGACCGGTCTAGCGCCGACGGTGGTCTATGTCCTCTGCATGCTGGCCAGCATGACCTGCGCGGGCCTGCTGGCCCGGGCCTGGCGCGCCAGCCGCTCGCGCCTGCTGCTGTGGACCGCGATCAGCTTCGGCTTCCTGGCCCTGAACAACCTCCTGCTGGTGGCCGACCTGGTGATCTTCACCACCCAGGTGAACCTGCTGCCCTACCGCCAGGCCAGCGCCGGCCTGGCCATCGCCACGCTGCTGTACGGCTTCATCTGGGAGGTCGATGAATGAGCATCCCCATCACGCCGGTCGAGGGGCTGATCGCCGGGACTCTGGCCATGGGATTCCTGATCGCCGGCCTGTTCTTCCTGAAGTTCTGGCGGCGCACGGGCGATCGGCTGTTCCTGGCCTTCGCGGCCGCCTTCGGCCTGCTGGCGGTGGGCAACGCGCTTCCAGTTTTGCTGGGCACGCCGCACGAGGAGCGCGGCGGCATCTACCTGTTCCGCCTGGCCGCCTTCGTGCTGATCATCGTGGCGGTGCTGGGCAAGAACCTGCGGCGCGGCGCCTAGGCCGGCCGCACCGCGAGGCGCGCCGTGGCCGGCTTCAGGCCCTCCGCCCGCGCGGTGACCACGAGCGGTCCCGCCGCGCCGGTCGTCTGCACGATGACCTGGGCCAGGCCGTTGTAGAGGCTGCGGCGGTCGCCCTTTTCCGGCTCGTGGCTGTTGGCGTCGCCATTGCCCAGGCCGATGATCCGGCCGCCCTCGACGGCGAACTGGACCGGGGTCTGGGCGGTCGGCACGGGGCGTCCCTTGGCGTCGACGGCCTCGACCCGGATCGGCGTGGCGTCGCGCCCGTCGCCGGCCAGGGTCGAACGGTCGGGCGTCAGGCGCAGGGCCACGGGCGCGCCGGTGGTCTCGACCACGGCGCGGGCCACCACCTTGCCGCCGGTCATGCCCACGGCCTCCAGGCGGCCGGGCGCGTAGGGGACCTGCCAGGTCAGGCCCTCATGGAGGTCGTTCTTCTGCTCGGAGACCAGCTTGCCGTTCAGGCGCAGGGCGACCGTGTCGCAGTTGGTGAAGGCCATCACCTTGACCGGCTGGCCCTCGCGGCCCGCCCAGTTCCAGTGCGGGACCAGGTGCAGCACCGGCCGGTCGCGCACCCACTGCGACTGGTGGATGTAGAAGGCGGTCTTCTCGAAGCCGCAGAGGTCCATGATCCCGAAGGACGAGCTCGCCGTCGGCCAGGTGAACGGCTGGGGCTCGCCGCGATAGTCGAACCCGGTCCAGACGAAGGCGCCCGCCAGGTAGGGCCGCTCGGCGATGGCTTTCCAGGCCGCCCGGTGGGTGGCGCCCCAGGGCCGGAACTCGTCGTCATAGGCGGCCAGGAGGTTGCGCTTCATGTCGGTGGTCCACTCGCCGCGCGTCATGACCGCCGAGGTGTCCTCCGAACTGGTCAGGGGCAGGTTGGGATGGGCCGCGTGGAAGCGGTCGTACTCCTTGATCTGGTAGTTGAAGCCGACCACGTCGACGGCCTGGGTGACGTTGACCGGGTTGAACATCCCGTTGTTGATCGCCGCGGTGACCGGCCGGGTGTCGTCCAGGTCCTTGACGATCTTGGCCATGCGGCGAACCATCTGGTAGCCGGCTTCGGTCCCTTGCAGCGGCTCTTCGTTGAACACCGACCACAGGATCACGCTGGGGTGGTTGCGGTCGCGGCGCACCAGCCAGGACAGCATCCGGGTGTAGTCGGGGCTGACGTTGAACACCCGGTTCTCGTCCATCACCAGGAAGCCCAGCCGGTCGGCGGCGTCCAGCAGGGCCGGGGTGGGGGCGTTGTGCGAGCTGCGGATCGCGTTGCAGCCCAGCGCCTTCAGGCGGCGCAGGCGAAATTCGATGATCGAGTCGGGCAGGGCGACGCCCAGGCCGGCATGGTCCTGGTGGATGCACACGCCCTGGATCTTCAGGGGCTTGTCGTTGAGGAAGAAACCCTGGGCCGGGTCGAAGCGCTGGGTGCGGAAGCCCGCCGGGGTCACCAGCTCGTCGGCGTCCTGGCCGTCGGCCAGGACACGGGTGCGCACCTTGTAGAGCGCGGGCGTGTCGACCGACCACAGGCGCGGGGCGTCCACGAGGATCTCGGTGCGCAGGACGGCGGTCTCCAGCGGGTTCACGGTTCCGGAAACGCGCGCCTGTCCCGCGGGGCGGCCCTCGGGATCGAGCAGGACGACGTCCACCGTCGCCTGTTTCGCCGCTTCGGCGACGTTGCCCACGCTGGCCTCGACCGGCACCACCCAGCGTCCGTCCTCGCGCCGCCGCGGATGGGCGTAGACGCCGTCGGCCACCAGGTGAACGGGCGGACGCTTGACCAGCCAGACGTGGCGGTAGATCCCGCCGCCCTCGTACCACCAGCCCTCGATCGGGTCGGCGTCGACGCGCACGGCGACGACGTTGGGGGTGTCGCCATAGTGGGCGTTGGCGGTCAGGTCGACGGTGATGGCGCTATAGGCGCTGTGGCTGTGGGCCACGACGTCGCCGTTGACCCAGACGGTGGCGTTGACCGCCACGCCGTCGAACCGCAGTTCCAGCTGCTTGCCCCGGTCGGAGGCGGGCAGGGTGAAGGTCTTGCGGTACCAGGCCTGGCCCTTGGGCCTGTAGCCCTGGGCGGGGTTCTCGTCGGGATCGAAGGGGCCCTCGACCACGAAGTCATGCGGCAGGTCCAGCGCGCGCCAGGCGCTGTCGTCGTACTTGATCGCCGCCGCGCCGCCCGCCGCGCCGGCCTTGGTGCTGTCATAGGTCGGGCTGTCGCCACGCACCTTGGGGAAGGGAATGTCGCCGAGGTGAAAACGCCAGTCGGCGTCGAGCAGGATCGTCTCGCGCGCGCTCTTTTCGGAGAGCGGGCTCGGCGCGGGCGGCGGAGCGGTCGCGCCGGGATCCTTGGCCTGACGCGCGGCGGCCGCCGAAGAGCCACTGACGGCGGCGACGGCCCCCAGCTTCAGAAGGTCACGACGGCGCATGGTCCACTCCTGGCCTGGCTTGTCCGTTCCATTTGCAGAACAATTCTCGGCCAAAGCCAGGCGTTTCGATGGCCAGCCTTGGGCGATGGCGAGTGGGCCTCCGCGCGGGGGCGAGGGTTCACCCCTCCAGGACCTGCTCCACCTCGCGCCGGCTGGGCATGGACGGCGCGGCGCCGGCCTTCTGGACCGAGAGGGCGGCGGCGGCGTTGGCGTGCTCGACGGCCTCGCGCAGGTCCATGCCGGCGGAGAGGCCGGCCGCCAGGACGCCGCAGAAGCAGTCGCCGGCTCCGGTGGTGTCGACCGCCTTGACCTTGCGGCCCTCGACCAGGAAGGCTTCGTCGCGCCGCACGGTGGCCACGCCGGCCGAGCCGAGGGTGACGATCACCGTCTGGTCGGGGCGGCTCATCAGCTTGCGGGCGACGCGGGAGACCTCCTCCAGGCGCGAGGGCTCATGGTCCAGGCGGGCATAGGTGGCCAGTTCGGTCTGGTTCAGGATCAGGATGTCGGTCAGCGGAAACAGCGCCGCGCCCTGGGGCAGGGCGGGCGCTGCGTTCAGGATCCGCAAGGCGCCCTTGGCGACGCCGACCCGGAACAGGGCCTCGATGGCCGGGGCGGGGGTCTCCAGTTGGCACAGCAGCACGCGCTGGCCCTCCAGCGGCGTGGCGGCCACCTGCTGGGGGGAAAGGGTGGCGTTCGCGCCGCTGGTGACGACGATCATGTTCTCGCCGCTGGACGAGACCCAGACATGGGCCTGGCCGGTCGGGATCGAGGGCAGTTCGGCGACGTCGGAGACCTGCACGCCATAGCCGGCCAGCTTGGCCTTCAGGCTGGGGCCGCTGTCTTCCCTGCCCACCGCGCCCATCAGGCGGGTGGGGGCGCCGAAGCGAGCGGCGGCGACGGCCTGGTTGGCGCCCTTGCCGCCGGGGAACAGCTCCAGCGAGATGCCGGCCACGGTCTCGCCCGGCCGCGGCAGGTCATCGACCCGCGCCACGGCGTCCAGATTGATCGACCCCAGTACGAAAACACCCATTGTTCTTCTTCTCTAGATTCCTCGGTCCGCGCGCTGTCTTCACGCGAACCGGTTTCCATTTTGCTCGACGGCCCGCTAGCCGCCCCCGGACCCGCGCTGGAAGCTTTCGACCAGACTGCCGGCGACGAGCCGCCAGCCGTCCACCAGCACGAAAAAGATCAGCTTGAACGGCAGGCTGACCGTCGCCGGCGGCAGCATCATCATGCCCATGCTCATCAGCACACTGGCCACCACCAGGTCGATGACCAGGAACGGGATGAACAGCAGGAAGCCGATCTCGAACGCGCGCTTCAGTTCCGAGATCATGAAGGCCGGCGTCACCACCTTCAGCGGCGTCTCGACGGCGGTCTTGGGCTTTTCGATCTTCGACAGGCGGATGAACAGCGCCAGGTCGTCCTGGTCGACCTGGCGCAGCATGAACACCTTGACCGGCTGGGCGGCGGCGTCGAAGGCCTCGGGCATCTCCATCTGCTTGTCCAGCAGCGGCTTGACCCCGGCGTCGTAGGACTGCTCGAAGGTCGGGCCCATGACGATGGCGGTCAGGAACAGCGCCAGGCTGATGATCACCGGGTTGGGCGGGCTCTGCTGGACGCCGATGGCGGTGCGCAGAAGGCCCAGCACCACCACGATCCGCACGAACGAGGTGGTCATGATCACGATCGACGGGGCCAGGCTGAGCACGGTCAGCAGGCCCACCATCTGGACCACCCGCTCGGAAAGGCCCGCGCCGGTGCCCAGGTCGACATTGATCGCCGACTGGGCCGTCGCCACCGCGGGGCCGAGCACGGTGATCAGTCCAGCCAGCACCGAGATGACCGCGGCCTGGCGAAGGTCCCTGGGGTCGGCGCCGGTGATCAGCTTGAGCAGGCCGCGCATCAGACCACGGTCTCCGAGGAGGGCTTGGGCTTGGGCGGAGGCGAGGGCCTGGCCTTTTGGGGCCCCCAGTCCAGGAGTTGGCCCTCGCCCAGCATCAGCAGGCGCTCTTCGCCGTCCAGGGTGAACAGCACCAGGCGCCGGGTGGGATCCAGAACCAGGGTCTCGACCACCTGCATCCGGCGGTCCTTGCGCAGGGCGGTGATCCGCGACAGGGCGTCCGGCCCGAACTTGCGCAGCGCCACCGCGGCCAGCCCGATCAGGCCCAGGGTGATGGCCAGGGCGGCGACGGCGCGGATCAGTAGGAAGATGTCCATGACGCCTGGCGGAAGGAGTGACGGGAAGCGAGTCGGGAACAGGATAGCGCAGGGCGCGGCGCGGAGCCGCACCCCTGATGTGCCGCAGGGTCCTTAATGGCCGATTAACCCTGTTTCTTCACCATGAACGGCATGGGTCCCGACGACATTCCCCTTTTCGCGATGCTGAAGAGCCGCATGGGCTATCTGTCCCAGCGGCAGAAGGTCATCGCGCAGAACGTCGCCAACGGCGACACGCCGGACTACCAGCCGCGCGACCTGAAGGCCTACAGCTTCAAGGCGACCCTGGACCAGCAGGCCGCCGGCCAGCCCTATCGCGGCGGACCGGTGTCGCCGACGGCGACCAACGGCGTGCAGATGATGGCCACCAGCGCCGTCCACATGGCGCCGGCCAGGCTGGCCAGCCCGTGGCGCGCGCCGGAAGGCCCGGACAGCGAGACCACCCTCGACGGCAATTCGGTGACGCTCGAGGACCAGATGCTCAAGATGACCGACGCGCGGATGAACTACGACGCGGCGGTCAGCTTCTACCAGAAGTCCATGGCCATGCTGAAGACGTCCACGCGTCGGCCGGGCGGCTAGGGGAGACGACTAGATGACCGAGATCCGCTCCCAGTCCATGGCGACCATGGCCATCGCCGCCAGCGCCCTCAAGGCCCAGCAGGGCCGCATGCGGGTGATCGCCGAGAACATCGCCAACGCCAATTCGACGGCCCGCACGGCCGGCGGCGACCCCTATCGCCGCCAGGTGCCGGTGTTCAAGCCCACCCAGGTGGCGGGCGGCGAGGGTGTGGCCATGGCCTCGGTCGATCCCGACCGCAGCGACTTCCGCACCGAGTACGACCCCGGCAACCCGGCCGCCGACGCCAAGGGCTACGTCAAGCTGCCCAATGTCGACACCCTGGTCGAGGCGCTGGACATGAAGGAGGCGCAGCGCGCCTACGAAGCCAACATGAACGTCATCGAGACGTCGCGCGCCATGGAAGCGCGCACGCTCGACATCCTGCGCAAGTAAGGGAGCCTAGGCGATGATCACCGCGCTCGCGGCCGCCAAGGCCTACGCCGCCCAGGGCTCGATGGCCGCGCCCTCGCTGGGCGGGACCGGCGAATCCAAGAAGGCCATGGACTTCGGCGCCCTGCTGAAGTCGGCCATGACCGACACCCTGCACCAGACCCGCGCGGCCGAAACCAAGATGGCCCAGCAGGCGGCCGGCAAGGCCGAACTGATCGACGTCGTCACCGCCATCTCCTCGGCCGAGGCCAGCCTCGACACCGTGATGGCCGTCCGCGACCAGGTGATCTCGGCGTATCAGGAAATCATGCGGATGCCGATCTAGGGGCGGCGTCGTTAGCGACAAGGCGAATGTCGGCTGTTGGGCCAGGCGATAGCTTCGGCTTGCGACCCAAGTCGGACCTTTGAGCCGCTGTCTGCCAAGTATCAATACAGGGCCGTATCGTCCTCCAGGTAACGAGTGACGAACTCCGTGAAGCTATCGGCTACGAACCGGCTAGGAGCAGACACCAAAAACACGCGGCCGAAATCCGGCCCTTCTCCACAGCAAACGCCCCAGGCGGTGCACCATACGAGTGTGTCGGCAAAAAGCAGCGCTTGCATGGGTGCGACCGCCAAGCTTGGCTCCGCTTCGGAGTCGCCGCACTCCTCGATCAAGGACCGAATGCGTTCGAGCCCCCACCACGCGTTCCCGAAACCATCCATATCTCCGCCGTCATCGAGGGTGGAACAGGCGTGAATGAGGTAGCCGCGGAAGTCATCGGGTAGACGAACACCATAGTGCGCCGCCAGCGAAGCGACCTCAGTCGCTCCATGTGTGACAACTCGGCCGTAGGCATGCTCCGGCCTTGCCCAGAGGGCGATCAGTCTCTCATGAGGCGCTCGCTGTTCTACAGAGTTGGGTCTGAGCGCCTCACCCTCAAGAGGAGGGCTGGACGGCCGGGAATTTAGGTAACCGCATCCTGAGAAATAGCTCTGCTGGGCCGTGGGAGAAACCTCGACGTTGATCTCTCCCGTCCATTCCTTTTGTCGCTGCGAAAGATAGACGGATTTGCCGTCGAACTCGTGGCCGGGTTCGTCGATTACGCCCGACCATGTGTGGGTGATCGCTGGATCAAGCCTCACGTTGAAGGGCCTGGGGAGCGGTGGCTCGTGGCCAAAGCTACGCGTGCGCCAAAACCTGCTCGGAGATACGAGGACGCTCTGTTGGGGTTCCATAACCAAAAGCTAGGCCTTGCTCGATTTAACGGCAACGCCAACGTTAGAGGCATATGCGACTTCGCTGGGCGGCGTGAGGACCTTGCGAGCGATTCCCGCTTCCCGCCCTTCTCGATCATCTGAAGCGTCCGTTCGACGCAAGCCCGCATCCGCCCCGGATGCGGCCACGCCTTAAAGCCTTGGTGGATCGGAGCTCTGGCGTCTGGCCGCGTCAAGGACGACGCGGAGCGTCGCCGCGGCGCGGCCGCCGGAGGCGGTCCTTGACACGGCCAGACGCCAGAGCAGGCTCGCCATCAAGGTTTCAAGGCGCGGCCTCGCCGCGGGCGATGGCGTCAGGGGCGTTTCGGAGAGGGCGCTTTCTTGAACCCTTTCTCTTCCTCTGGAAGAGGGGGCGAGAGCGCCTATCCTCTGCGGATAGCAAACAGATCGAAGCGATTTCAACGCGCTAGATTATTTCGACCAAACTTGTCCCCGCCTTCCAAACCGCCCTTATCCTGATCTCACCTGAGGGCATGGGGAGGGCGCACGTACGGCGACCGATGCGGCCTTCGGGGGTGGACGAGCGGGAAGCGCTCGCCGGCGGTCCTTGGATGGACGCCGCGGTCGGTTCGAGGCCGGCGCTCCGATGCAAGGGGCCGAAACCTCGGCGCCGTGGTGGCGGGTGAGCGCAACAGGCCCGGGCTGAAATCGCCCGGGCGGTCCAGGGTGAGCCAGCACCCTGCCCGTCGGGGGCCTCCATCGGAGCGGGTTAAGAATCCGCGACCCGAAGGCTTCCGGATAACGGCTCCGCGCGAAGCGCTCAGACTTCGTCGAAACGGTAACAACATCAAAGCTCTTCCGGGCGAGGCCCGGGCGCTTCGCACCCTTCCCACCAGCTCAGCGGGTTTCCGCGTGAGGGGGCGACGCCGTGTCCGAGGAGACGCCTCAGCGCGAGATCGTGATGCTCACATGGGGGATCGCCGCGATCCAGCGGGCGCCCAGGGCCCAGGCCTGGTCCACCAGCTGATGCACGTCGATCAGGCCGCGCGCGGTGGCGATCATGCCGCCCCAGACGATGACGTTCAGCAGCACCATCAGCACGACGGCGTCGCGCAGGCGGGCGTTCGCGGCGCGGGCGCGCTTCTGGGCGGGCGTGACGCGGGCTTCGAAGCGGCGGTCGAGGGCGAGCGTGTCGAGGGTCATGGTCGGTCTCCTGGAGCCGCTTCCCGTCGCGGCGAACCGCGCCGGGAATCAGCTGTCGCATTAGGCTTCCCACGCCACGCGTTCTGGCTGACTGTGACAGGACGCCCCTGCGACAGCACGTCCCGGGCGTCCCGTGTTCGCCTGCCTGGGAGCCGCATGACCGACGCCATCGTCCTGGACCGGGTGTGCAAGGCCTATGACGGCGCGACGGTCCTGCGGCCCGCCAGCCTGGTCATCGGGCGGGGCCAGTTCGTGGCCCTGGTCGGCGGGTCGGGCGCGGGCAAGACCACCCTGCTCAAGACCATCAACGGCCTGGTCGCGCCCGACGGCGGGCAGGTGCGGATCGACGGCGCGGCCACCGGCGACCTCGACGGCCCGACCCTGCGCCGGCGGATCGGCTACGTCTTCCAGGAGGTGGGCCTGTTCCCGCACCTGACCGTGGCCGAGAACATCGGCATCGTCCCGACCCTGCTGGGCTGGGACGCCGCTGCGATCGCCGCGCGGACCGCCGAGCTGCTGGACCTGGTCGCGCTTCCCCCGGCGGTCGCCGCGCGCCGTCCCGCCGCCCTGTCCGGCGGCCAGCGCCAGCGGGTCGGCGTGGCCCGGGCCCTGGCGGCCAGGCCGTCGATCCTGCTGATGGACGAACCGTTCGGGGCGCTGGACTCGGTGACCCGCACGGCCCTGGCCGACGACGTGCGCCGCCTGCACGACCAGCTGTCCCTGACCACGGTGATGGTCACCCACGACATCGCCGAGGCCGTGCTGCTGGCCGACCGCATCGTGGTGATGAGCCAGGGCGAAGTGATCGCCGACGACACGCCGCGCGCCTTGCTGGCCGGCCACCCCGACCCGGCGGTCGAGGCCCTGATGCAGGCGCCCCGCCGCCAGGCCGCGCGGATGCGGGAGGTGGCCGGTGAATAGCGGCCTGCTGTCGCTGCTGCCTGATCTTTCTTTGCTGTCAGGACGCCTGGCCTGGCACGTGGCCCTGTCGGCGGCGGCCCTGGCCCTGGGCCTGGCGATCGCCCTGCCGCTGGGCGTGCTGGCGGCCCGCAGCCCGCGCCTGCGCTGGCCGTCCCTGGCCTTGGCGGGCCTGGTCCAGACCATTCCCAGCCTGGCCCTGCTGGCCCTGTTCTATCCGCTGCTGCTGGGGCTCTCGAACCTGGCCAAGGGGGCGTTCGGCCATGGCTTCTCGGCCTTGGGCTTCCTGCCGTCGCTGCTGGCCCTGACGCTCTACTCGATGCTGCCGATCCTGCGCAACACGGTGACCGGCCTGACGGGCGTGGATCCGGCGGTGGTCGAGGCGGCGCGCGGCGTCGGCATGACCGACCGCCAACGGCTGTGGCGGGTGGAGCTGCCCCTGGCCGCGCCAGTGATCATGGCCGGGGTGCGCACGGCGGCGGTGTGGACCATCGGCGCGGCGACCCTGTCGACCCCGGTCGGCCAGAGCTCGCTGGGCGACTACATCTTCTCCGGCCTGCAGACCGAGGCCTGGGACATGGTGCTGGTCGGCTGCGTCGCCTCGGCCGTGCTGGCCCTGGTCGTCGATCAGCTGCTGGGCCTGGTCGAGCGGGGAACCGAGCGGCGCGACCGGCGGCTGTGGGGCGCGGGCCTGGCGGGCCTGGCCGTCGGGCTGGCGGTCGCCGTCGCCCCCCTGGCGGCGGACCTGGCGCCGCGTCCGGCCCGCTATGTGATCGGGGCCAAGAACTTTTCCGAGCAGTACATCCTGGCCGAGCTGATGGCCGACCGGCTGGAAGGGCGGGGGGCGCAGGTCACCCGCAAGATCAATCTGGGCTCGGCGGTCGCCTACCGCGCCCTGGCGGCCGGCGAGATCGACGCCTATGTAGACTATTCCGGCACCCTGTGGGCCAACGTCCTGGGCCGAAAGGACAATCCCGGCCGGGCCGCGGTGCTGGACGGGCTGCGGACCGAGCTGAAGCGTCGCGACGGCGTGGTGCTGCTGGCCCCGCTGGGCTTCGAGAACGCCTACGCCCTGGCCATGCGCCGCGACCGGGCCCAGGCCCTGGGCGTCCGGACCCTGGCCGACCTGGCCGCCAAGGCCCCGCAACTGACGATGGGCGGCGACCTGGAGTTCTTCTCGCGCCCGGAATGGGCCGGTGTCGAGGCCGCCTACGGCCTGCGCTTCAAGGCCAGGCGCCAGTTCCAGCCCACCTTCATGTACCGCGCCCTGGGCTCGGGCGAGGCCGACGTGATCTCGGCCTTCTCCAGCGACGGCCGCATCGCCGCCGACGACCTGGTGGTGCTGGGCGACCCCAAGGGCGCCTTGCCGCCCTACGACGCGGTGCTGCTGGTCGCGCCGGACCGGGCCGACGACCGCAAGCTGCGCGACGCCCTGGCGGGCCTGGACGGCGCGATCACGGTGGAGGCGATGCGGAAGGCGAACTTCTCGGTGGACCGCGACACGGGGAAGGCGTCGCCCGCCGAGGCGGCGAAGGCGCTGGAAGCGGGGCTCAAGAAATAGTCCCTGACCCCATGGGGGAGGCGGCGCGAAGGCGCCGGCGGGGGGAGCAGACCCACCTCAGCCAACTCCCCCCTCCGTCGGCTGCGCCGACACCTCCCCACGGGGGGAGGGCCTGAGCGGCCTGGTCCCTAATCCTCGTCCAGCGGCACCGGGATCGCCAGGCCGCGCTTGACCACCCCCAGCGCCACGTTCGTCGTGAACTTGCGCACGTTCGGGTTCTCGGTCGCCAGTCGGGCCATCAGGGCGTCGTAGGTCTCGGTGTCCGGGGCGGTGACCACCAGGATGAAGTCGGCCTCGCCGGTCACGTAGAAGGCCTGCTGCACGTGTTCCTCCGCCGCCAGCCAGGTCCGCAACTGGGTCAGCAGCTCGGGCCGGTCGCGCTCGATCTCCAGCGAGACGATGAAGAAGGTGGGCCGCCCCACCTTGCGCGGCTCGAGAATGGCGGTGTGGCGGACGATGACCCCGGCCTCCTTCAGCTTGCGCAGGCGGCGCTGCACGGCCGAGGGCGACAGGGCCACCCGCTGGGCGAGGTCCTCGGACGTGCGGCCCGCGTCCTCCTGGACGAGATTCAGCAGCTGGCGATCGAAGCGGTCGAGTTTCATGGGCGCAAGCCTACGCCAGATCCACGCGCCCGAACGCCGAATTTCCGCGTTTTCGCGCCGGTCTTCGCCGTCAAACATCGCACTGGCGCGGCTACACGTCACGGCGTCGTTTCAATCCTCCGAAAGGTCGCTCCCTTGCTCGATCACCTGGAAATCCGCACCCGCCGCCTGGACGACTGCGCGGCCTTCTACCGCCAGGTCCTGGAGCCCACCGGCTACCGCCTGGTCGTGGACGGCCCCAAGAAGGGCTTCGGCTCGAACGGCGGCCGCCTCGACTTCTGGATCGTCGAGGGCGAGCCGTCGATCGACGTGCACTACGCCTTCCTGGCCGCCGACCGCGCCGCCGTCGACCGCGCCTACCTCCGGTCCGGCCAGTACGGCGGCCTCCAGGAGCGCCCCCCGGCCGTGCTGCCGCAGATCCACCCGCATTACTATGCCGGCTTCGCCCACGATCCGGACGGCCGGCTGATCGAGTTCGTCAGCCACGTCCCGGTTTAGGCGTTCCGATCTCGTTTGGGACCCATCAATGTTGTCATCCCGGAAGCCTCGCAGAGGCTGTCCGGGCCCAGGGGCGGCGGCGCCGCGCTCGCCCAGTCCCCTGGATCCCGGCCCTGCGCTGCGCTCCGGCCGGGATGACAACCGCTGTTGGGCGACGTGCTTGGACAGACCTCGGCCAAACGGGGTGAAACACGCGCTTTCGATCAAATCCGGCTTGCGACGGTTTTGTGACGATGGTTGTTGGCGACCATGTCCAGCTTGCCCAAGACCGTCGCCCTGGCGGCCCTGACCGCCGTCCTCGCCGCCCCGCTCGCGCCCGCCTTCGCCGCGCCGGCCCTCGCCGCGCCGATCGAGGCGCCCAGGCCCAAGCTGGTCGTCGTGATCTCGATCGACCAGTTCGGCGCCAACCTGTTCGAGCAGTATCGCGCCGACTTCCACGGCGGCCTGGGCCGGCTGGCGCGGCAGGGGACGGTCTATCCCAGCGGCTACCAGTCGCACGGCATGACCGAGACCTGCCCCGGCCATTCCACCCTGCTGACCGGCAAGTCCCCGAACAAGACGGGCATCGTCGCCAACGACTTCTACGACCTCGCGACCGGCCAGAAGACCTATTGCCTGGCCGACCCGTCGGTGACCCTGGCCAATGACCCTTCGGGGGGCGGCCGGCTGGTCAGCCCCAAGCTGCTGATGGCCGCCACCTATGGCGACTGGCTGAAGGCGGTCTCGCCCGCGAGCCGGGTCTATGCGGTGTCGGGCAAGGACCGCGGGGCGATCAACATGGCCGGCCACCATGGCGACGGCGTGTTCTGGCTGGAGACGCGCTTCGGCATGACCACCTGGGTCGAGCCCGGCCAGGACGCCAAGGCCCGGCTGGCGCCGGTAGCCGCGTTCAACGCCAGGCTCGTCGCCGACCAGAAGGCGCACCCGTTCACCTGGACCTATGGCGACAGGCGCTGCGCGGCGCTGGAGGGCGACTACGTCACCGGCGGCCGCGCCTGGCGCTCGGCCCTGCCGCGACCCGCGCCGAAGGACGCCGCGGCGGCCACCGACGACCTGTCGGTCAGTCCCTATAGCGACCGTGTGACCCTGGACGCGGCCCAGATGCTGCGCGACCAGTTCAAGCTGGGCGACGGCCAGGCGACCGACGTCCTGGCCATCAGCCTGTCGGCCACCGACTTCATCGGCCACCGCTTCGGCACGAAGGGCCCGGAGATGTGCGACCACCTGATGCGGCTGGACGACCGGCTGGGCGTGTTCCTCGACAGCTTGGACAAGGTCAAGGGTCAGGTGCTGGTCGTTCTGGCCGCCGACCATGGCGGCTCGGACTTCCCCGAGCGCCTAGCCCAGCAGGGCTACGACGCCGGCCGCGTGCCGCCCGGCCAGTGGCTGAAGGACCTCAACGCCGCCGTGCGCGGCCAGCTGCAGCTGGCCTACGATCCCCTGGTCCAGGCCGGGGGGATCGAGTCGCTGTACGTGGTCGGGGCCGACGGCAAGGCGCCGACCGCCGGCGACCACGCCCGGGTCACCGCCGCGGCCCTGGCCATCCTGGCCAAGCGGCCGGAAGTGTTCGCGGCCTACGACGCCAACGCCCTGGTCACCGCCGCCCCGCCGCCGAAGGGCACGCCGCCGGACGAGATCAGCGTCGCCGAGCGCATGCGCCGCAGCGCCTATCCCGGCCGGGTCGGCGACATCCTGGTGGCCTTCCAGCCCTACCTGACCCCGGCCTCGGCCGGCGCGACCTACGTGGCCAGCCATGGCAGTCCCTGGAACTACGACCGCCGGGTGCCGATCCTGTTCTGGTGGAAGGGCGGGCCGGCGCGTGAACGCGTGCTGCCGATCGAGACCGTCGACATCGCCCCGACGATCGCGGCGGTGACCGGCGTGCCCATCCCGGCGGACGTGGACGGGCGCTGCCTGCCGCTGGGGGCAGGGCCTTCTTGCTAAACCCCCTCCCGCTGGGACAGGGTTAGGCTCCGGCCAATCCTGGGAGGCTGCATGTCACGACGGCTGATCGCGTCCACCGCCCTGGCGCTCCTGGCGGCCACCGCCGCCCGCGCCCAGCCGACCCAGGCCCAGCTCGACCGTCTCGCCGCCACGCTCGACGTGCGCTACCAGGTGCTCGACAATCGCCCCGGCCCCGCCGCCTGCGCGCCGGCCCTGTCCTGCCACCTGGCCGAACTGAGCCTGGCGGCGCCGCAGGCCCCGGCCGCCGGTTGGTCGCTGTACTTCAGCAGCGTCACCCCGATCCTGAGCGCCGACAACGACGCCTTCGCCCTGAGCCACATCAACGGCGACCTCTACCGCCTGGCGCCGACGGCGGCCTTCGCTGGCTTCGCGGCCGACCGCCCGATCCGCATCCCCCTGAAGCTCGAAGGCCACCAGCTGTCCGAGCTCTATCCGATGCCCAACTACTATGTGGCGGCCGACGGCGTCGCGGCGCGGACCATCGCCAGCACCCGGCCGACGGTCGATCCCGAGACTGGGCTGGAGCGCCTGCCGTTCGTCGCGCCCTTTACCGATGAGGCCCGGCTGGCGGGCGGTTCGGCGGCCGACGCGACGGTCTGGGCCACCGCCCCCAGGGTCTACGCCGTCAACGCCGCCGCCGGGATCCAGGCCCAGCCGGTCCCGCGCGCCGCCGTCCTGCCCACGCCCCTGAGGACCCGGCTGGATCCCGGGGGCGGCGACCTGGACCTGTCGCGCGGCCTGAAGGTCTCGACCAGCGGCGTTCCACGCGCCGCCCTGGCCGCGGGCCTGGCGCATCTGGCCAAGGCCGGGGCGGGCGAGGCGGCCGGCGGGGTCCCGCTGCGGATCCGGCTGGCGCCCGCCCAGAAACTGGCGGCCGGCGGCTACCAGTTGGCGATCAAGGCGGGCGGGATCGCGATCGTCGCCTCCGATCTCGAGGGCGCGGCCAACGGCCTGGCGTCGCTGGCTCAGCTGGTCGACGTCCGTCGCACGGTTCCGCTGCTGGCCATCGACGACGCCCCGCGCTTCGACTTCCGCGGCCTGCACGTCGACGTGGCCCGCAACTTCCATTCCAAGGCCGAGATCCTGGCCATCCTCGACCAGATGGCGGCCTACAAGCTGAACCGCCTGCACCTGCACCTGGCCGACGACGAGGGCTGGCGGGTCGAGATCGCCGGCCTGCCGGAACTGACCACGATCGGTTCGCGCCGCTGCCACGACCTGGCCGAGCGGACCTGCCTGCTGCCGCAGCTGGGCTCGGGGCCGGACCCGTCGACGCCGGTCAACGGCTTCTATTCCCGCGCCGACTATATCGAGATCGTCCGCGCGGCCCAGGCCCGCCACATCCAGGTGATCCCGTCGTTCGACATGCCGGGCCATTCGCGGGCGGCGATCAAGGCGATGGAGGCGAGGGCGGCCCGCCTGAGCGCCGAGGGCAAGCCGGAAGCCGAGGCGGGCCGCTACCTGCTGAGCGAGGCCGCCAACGCCTCGGTCTACAGCAGCATCCAGCACTACGACGACAACACCATCAATGTGTGCCTGGACAGCGCCTACGCCTTCCTCGGCAAGGTGGTCGACGAGATGGCCGTCCTGCACGCCGCCGCCGGCCAGCCGCTGACCCGCTACCACATCGGCGCCGACGAGACCCCTGGCGCCTGGAGCGCCTCGCCGGCCTGCGCGGCCTACGAGGCCCGGACCGGGGTCAAGCCGGCCGACCTGGGCGGCCACTTCATCGAGAAGGTCTCGGCCCTGCTGGCGACGCGGGGCGTGGTGGTGGCCGGCTGGAGCGACGGCATGAGCCACGCCAAGCCCGGCCGCATGCCGGCCAAGGTCCATTCCAACAACTGGGGCGCCCTGGCCGGCGAGGGACCCGTCAGCGCCCACACCCAGGCTAACCAGGGTTGGGAGGTGGTGATCTCCACGCCCGAGGTGCTCTATTTCGACAGCCCCCAGGCCGCCGACCCCAAGGAGCGCGGCTACGACTGGCCCTCGCGCGCCACCGACACCCGCAAGGTGTTCGACTTCATGCCCGAGAACCTGCCGGCCCACGCCGAGCTGTGGACCGACCTGAACGGCAAGGCCCAGGCCTCGAAGGACGACCATCCGCTGGAGCCGGGCGTGCGCTTCAACGGCCTGCAGGGCCAGTTGTGGAGCGAGACGATTCGCTCGGACGCCCAGGTCGACTACATGCTGTACCCGCGGATGCTGGCCCTGGCCGAGCGGGCCTGGCACGGCGCGAACTGGGAGACGCCCTACACGCCCGGCAAGGCCTACGACCCGACGACGGGGGCCTTTACGGCCCAGATGCGGGCGCGGCGCGACGCCGACTGGGCGGCCTTCGCCAACCTGCTGGGCGGGCGCGAGCTGGCCCGGCTGGACGCGGCGGGCGTGGCCTATCGCATCCCGACGGTCGGGGCGGTGGTCGAGAACGGCCGGCTGCGGGCCAATGTCGAGTTCCCCGGCCTGCCGATCGAGTACCGCGTCGATGGCGGCGCCTGGCGGCCCTACGCGCCGGATGCGGCGGTCGCCGGCAAGGTCGAGGTGCGGGCCCGTTCGGCCGACGGAAGACGGGCCGGACGGACGGTTTCCGTCCCCCAGGCGCCGCAATCCTGATCACCGCATTGCACAAAAATCATGGCGGGCGCCGTGCAAAGGGGCGCCTGGGCCCTTCAGAACGCTCGTTACGATCCCGTGACGGTCGCGGTGCTTGCGGAAATTTCAGGTTCGACGAACTGTTTGAATCGCGGCCATCGCCGTGAGTTGAGTCTGTATTCGCGTTCAACGATAAGAACACGCCTACCGGGAAACGCCACAGAGGAGAAAAACAATCGCGCTTAGATAGCGCACGAGGGGGTATAAATGAATAATCGTTCGCGAAACATCCTGTTTGCAGGGGTTTCCACCGTTAGTGTAGCTCTATCCTGTGGTGTAAATGCTTACGCGGCTGACGCGCCCGAGCCTTCGCCGGACGTGGCCGAACTCGAGGCCGTCATCGTCACGGGCACCCGCACCACCGGCATGAAGGCCGTCGACAGCCCCGCGCCGATCACCGTCCTGGGCGGCGACATCCTCAAGAAGACCGGCCAGCCGGACATGATCCAGGCCCTGGCCCAGAACGTGCCGTCGTTCAACGCCCAGGCCTTCGGCGGCGACACCGCCAACCTCACCCTGTCGGCCAAGCTGCGCGGCCTGAGCCCCAACCACGCCCTGGTGCTGGTCAACGGCAAGCGCCGGCACGGCACGGCGAACCTTGCGGTCCTGGGCGGGCCGTTCCAGGGCGGCGCCGCGGCCGACCTGAACTTCATCCCGCTGGCCTCGGTCGACCACGTCGAAGTGCTGCTGGAAGGCGCTGCGGCCCAGTATGGCACCGACGCCATCGCCGGCGTCATCAACATCATCCAGAAGAAGGCGACCACCGGAGGCGAGATCGTCCTGTCGGGCGGCAAGTATTTCGACGGCGGCGGCGACACCGGCGACTTCACCGCCAATGTCGGCTTCGCCCCGAACGACAAGTCGTACCTGAACATCACCGGCGAGACGAAATACCACGGCTTCAGCTTCCGCGGCGATTCCGACCCGCGCACGCTGAACACGCCCTACAACACCACCTCGAGTTCGAGGCTCTCGAACTATCCGCAGATCGCCACGGCCAGCGACTATCCGTACATGAACCGGATCGCCGGCGACGCGCAGTATCGCCTGAGCACCCTGGCCTACAACTTCGGCTACGAGGTGACGCCCGACATCGAACTCTACAGCTTCGGCACCTACGGCTACAAGAAGAGCCAGGCCTACGAGAACTACCGGGTGCCCAGCCTGGTCGTCGGCAAGGACGGCACCGTGGCGCGTCCGCTGGGCTTCAGCCCCAAGGAGTCGATCACCGAGCACGACTACGCCGTCACCGGCGGGGCCAGTGGCGTGCTGGCGGGCTGGAACTTCGACCTGAGCTCGACCTACGGCAAGGACGACGAATCGGTCAACGTCCTCAACTCGCTGAACCGCTCGCTGTACATCGACAGCTCGACCGCCACGACCAAGGGCTTCTCGCCGAGCAACTTCCACGCGGGCGACTTCATCGGCTCGCAATGGTCGACGACCCTGGACGTGACCCACGACTTCGACGTCGGCCTGGCCGGGCCGCTGACCTTCGCGGCCGGCGCCGAGTACCGGGAGGAAACCTACGAGATCAAGGCGGGTGACGAGGCGTCGCGCTACAAGGAAGGCTCGCAGTCCTATCCGGGCTTCTCGCTGACCGACGCGGGCAAGCACGATCGCGACAACAAGGCCGTCTATGTGAACCTGGCCGTCAAGCCGATCGAGGCCCTGCAGCTGGACGGCGCGGTGCGCTACGAAAAGTTCAGCGATTTCGGCGACACCACCGTCGCCAAGCTGACCGGCCGCTACGACTTCTCGCCGGCCTTCGCCGTGCGGGCCACGGCCAGCACCGGCTTCCGCGCCCCGACCCTGGCCGAGGAGTTCTATTCGGCCACCAACGTGTCGCCGACCTCGGCCTTCGTGCAGCTTCCGCCCAACTCGGCGGCCGCCAAGCTGGTGGGGGTCAATGGCCTGAGGCCGGAGAAGTCCGACAACTACAGCGTCGGTTTCGTGACCCACCTGGTTCCGAAGCTGACGATGACGCTCGACCTCTACGAGATCAAGATCAAGGACCGGATCGTCGGTTCGGGTTCGCTGTTCGGCTCGGGCGGCGCGATCAACTCGCCCGCGGTGCTGGCGGCGATCATCGCCAATGGCAACGTACTGGATTCGACCGTCACCCAGACCGGCATCAACATCTTCACCAACGGCCTGGACACCCGCACCAAGGGCGCCGATTTCGTGGCCACCTACAGCAGCGACTTCGATGCCTGGGGCCGTGTGGACTGGTCGCTGACCGCCAACTACACCAAGACCGAGGTCACCCGGATCGCTCCGCCGCCCTCGCAACTGGCGGCTGGCGTGTCGCTGTTCGACAGGACCGCGCTCTCCAACCTCGAGGACACCGCGCCGAAGTACCGCGTCGTGTTCGGCGAGCTCTGGTCCAAGGACAAGTGGACCGTGAACCTGAAGCAGTCGCTGTACGGACCGTCCTCGCAGTGGGCCAGCCGCACCGGCGCGACCTACTACCAGACCCAGATCAAGGCGGCGGTGCTGGTCGATCTCGACGTCAGCTACCAGGCCCTCGACTCGGTCAAGCTCAGCATCGGGGCCAACAACCTGCTCAACAAGTACCCCGACCGCGTGAACGGCGGCCTGAAGGACGACTTCTTCCGGGCCAACAGCAACGGCTACGTCACCAAGTATCCGAGCTTCTCGCCGTTCGGCATCAACGGCGGCTACTACTACGGCAAGATCAGCTACAGCTTCTGATCCGCCGCAACCCCAGACCAAGGAAAAGCCGGGCTCGCGCCCGGCTTTTCTGCGTTTTCGTCAACGACGTCTCTCGGCGGATTTTCCGGCGGCGAAATCTTGATTCCCGGCGTGAAATTTCAGGTCGCCCGCTCTCCGCACAGGCCGCGCAGCGGGCGCCCAAGGGGGCGGCGCCAGTGCGTTTTCTCATAAGACGGACGAGTTTTTCGCATTGTTGTTGAACAGGCTTGGTCTGACATAGCCAAAGCGATCGTCTGGTTCGCAGGCGCCTTTCGCGACAACGAAATCGGGGATGGGTATGGGTGATCAATCGACGGCCGCGCCGTTGGGCGGGGCCGGCGGCGTACTGACGCGGCGGCGTTTTTTCGAGAGTCTGGCGGCCTTTGGCGGGGTGTCCCTGGCCATGGCCGGCATGGACGCCCTGGGTTTCGGATTCGCCTCGGCCCAGGCCGCGCCACCCAAGCTGGAGGGCGACGCCAAGGGAACCAAGGTCGTGGTGCTGGGCGCGGGCCTGGCCGGCATGACCGCCGCCTATGAACTGACCAAGGCCGGCTACCAGGTGCAGATCATCGAGGCCAGGTCCTTCGCTGGCGGCCGCTGCCAGACGGCCCGCAAGGGCTTCCAGCACACCGACCTGGTCGGCAACAGCCAGACCTGCGAGTTCGACGAGGGGCTCTACATCAACCACGGCCCGTGGCGCATCCCCTACCACCACCGCTCGACCCTGCACTACACCAAGCTGTTCGGGGTGCCGCTGGAGAGCTTCGTCAACGACAACGACGCGGCCTATGTCTATTTCGAGAAGGGCGACGGGCCGCTGGCCGGCAAGCCGATCCGCAAGGGCCAGATCGCCGCCGACGCCCGCGGCTACGCCGCCGAGATGATCGCCAAGGCCGCCTCCAAGGGCCAGCTCGACGCGCCCCTGACGCCGGCGGACCGCGACCTGTTCGTGGCCTACATGATCAATGAAGGGCGGCTGTCGCCGACCGACCTGGCCTATACGGGCACGGAAGGGCGCGGCTTCGAGGTCCACCCCGGCGCCGGCGTGAATCCCGGCCCCGGCAAGCCTTCCACGCCCTATAGCCTCAGCGACGTGCTGCACTCCAAGGCCTGGCGGGTGCTGAGCTCGGTGGCCGGCTATGAGCAACAGCGCACCATGCTGCAGCCGGTCGGCGGCATGGACCAGATCGCCAAGGGCTTCGAAAGGCACGTCGGGACGCTGATCCGCTATTCCTGCGTGGTCGACAAGATCAAGCAGGGCCCCAAGGGGGTGGTCGTCACCTATACCGACAAGTTCGGCGAGCAGGACACCATCACCGCCGACTACTGCGTCTGCACCATCCCGCTCAGCGTGCTCAAGAACATCGACGCCGACTTCTCCAAGCCGTTCAAGGCGGCGATGTCCGGCGTGGCCTATGCGCCGGTCAACAAGATCGGCCTGCAGATGAAGACCCGGTTCTGGGAGGAGAACCACCACATCTACGGCGGTCACATCTACAACGACATGCCCGGGATCAACACCATCACCCTGCCGTCCACCGGCTGGCAGGGCCAGAAGGGCGTGCTGCTGGGCTTCTACGCGTTCGGCGGCGAGGCGGCCAAGATCAGCGCCAAGAGCCCGGCCGATCGCGCGGCCTTCGCCGTGGCCGCCGGCCAGAAGGTGTTTCCCGAATACGCCGAGAACTTCGAGAACGCCTTCTCGTTCTGCTGGCACCTGGCCGAGTTCAATCTGGGCGGCTGGGCCGAATGGGGCGAGGAGGGGCGCAGGGACGCCTATCCCGTCCTGTGCGAGCCCGACGGCCGCGTCTACCTGGCCGGCGAGCACCTGACCTATCTCGGCGGCTGGCAGGCCGGAGCCATCGAGTCGGCCTGGCAGCAGATCGGCAAGCTGCACGCCCGCGTGCTCCAGGCGTGAAGTCGCGCTATGGCTGTTCCAAGGTTCTCTGGGGAGTTTTCATGAGTCGTTCGATCACCTTCCTTGTCCGCCTCGCCGGGGGCCTGCTGGCCGCGGGCGCGGTCTCGGTCGCCGCCCACGCGGCCACGCCTTCGGCCCTGTTCAACGACAACTGCTCGGCCTGCCACCAGACCACCGGCAAGGGCGTCAAGGGCGCCTTCCCGGCCCTGGCCGGCGATCCGTTCGTGCAGGGCGACCCCGCCCCGATGATGGCCACGGTCCTGGCCGGAAGGGCGGGCATGCCGGCGTTCAAGGACGACCTCAGCGATCTCGAGCTGGCCTCGGTGCTGACCTATGTCCGCACCTCGTGGGGCAACAAGGGCAAGCCGGTCAGCGCCTCCGACGTCGCCGCCGCCCGCGCCAAGCTCAAGACCGCCAAGAAGCCCGCCAGCCTGCAGGCCCACTAGTCGCGGGCCCGCCCGCTGTCCCTGAATTTCGCTCGAAACCTCGCAAACGAACACTCCAAGGAGACGACCATGAAGCGCCTGATCCTCGCCGCCGTTCTGGCCACGGCCGGCCTCGCCGCCGGCGCGGCCAACGCCCAGGACATCGTCCGGGGCGGCGCGCCGACCTCGCCGATCGCCAGCGTGGTCACCGTGCCCGCCGGCTACGACACCATCTATGTCAGCGGCATGACCCCGCCGTCGCTCGACCCCAAGGGCGACACGGCCCTGACCGCCACCTTCGGCGACACCAAGACCCAGACGATGGGCGTGCTCAAGCGCATCGAGGAGGCCCTCAAGAGCCAGGGCGCGACCATGGGCGACGTGGTGATGATGCGCGTCCTGCTGGTCGGCGACCCGGCCAAGGGCGGCAAGATGGACTTCATGGGCATGATGGAAGCCTACAAGACCTTCTTCGGCACCGCCGAACAGCCCAACAAGCCCTCGCGCATCACCAGCCAGGTCTCGGGACTGGTCGCCGGCGGCATGCTGGTCGAGATCGAGGTCCAGGCGGCGCGGAAGCCGAAGTAGCATTCCGACACCTTCTCCCCTTGCGGGAGAAGGTGTCGGCGAAGCCGACGGATGAGGGGTCGATAAGCGGTCGCCGATGGGCGGGGCGCAGATCGGTCTGTGCGACCCCTCATCCGACCTCCTCCGGAGGCCACCTTCTCCCGCAAGGGGAGAAGGATCAGGGCGAGACCTTTCGCCACGCGTGAAGTTGCCCTCTGTTAATCCTGCCTAACGGGCTGTTAACCATGACGGACGATGGTGCGAGTCACCGTCAGCCCCCTCGCGTGCGCGCGTATCTGTAGAGGCCATCCGATGAGCGGAGCCGAAGTCCTGGATGTCGGCCGCGACGCGATCTGGCTGACCCTGCAGCTCTGCGCGCCGATCCTGATCGTCGGCCTGGTGGTCGGCGTGGCCATCGGCCTGTTCCAGGCCCTGACCCAGATCCAGGAGGCCACCCTGGTCTATGCGCCCAAGATCGTGGCCATCTTCGTGGCGCTGCTGCTGTTCCTGCCGCTGATGGGCGCGCTGATGTCCGGCTTCATGAAGCAGATCGCCGCCAAGATCGCCGGAATGTAGGGAGCAGGGGGCTTGGACAGCTTCGCCACCGTCCTGCAGGTCTATGCCGGCGGCCTGGTCTTCGCCCGGATCGGCGCGATGGTCATGCTGATGCCCGGCGTCGGCGAAACGGTTGTGCCGCCGCGCATCCGCCTGTCGTTCGCCGTGCTGATGGCCCTGCTGCTGGCTCCCCTGGTCTCAAAATCGATCGTCACCGTGCCCAGCAGCGTCGGCGCCATGAGCGGCGCGGTGCTGCACGAGGTTCTGGTCGGGCTGATGATCGGGGCGGTGCTGAAGCTGTTCGTCAGCTCGCTGACCACGGCCGGCGAGATCATCTCGATCCAGACCACCCTGTCCTTCGCCCAGACCGCCAACCCGGCCGGCGCCCCCAGCAGCACGGCCGTGGCCACCTTCCTGTCGATGCTGGGCCTGGTGTTGATCATGGTCACCGACCTGCACCACCTGTTCATCGGCGCGATGGTCAAGTCGTACGACCTGTTCCCGTTCAGCCGTCCCGTGCCGGTGGGCGACGCCGCCGAACTGGCTGTCCGCACGGTGGCGGACTCGTTCAAGCTGGGCCTGCAGCTGGCGGCCCCGGTCCTGGTGTTCTCGATCGTCTTCAACCTGGCGACCGGCCTGGTCGGCCGGGTGATGCCGTCGTTCCAGATCTTCTTCGTCACCTCGCCGCTCAGCGTCATCCTGGGCCTCTCCCTGCTGGGCCTCTCGCTCGGCGGCATCGCCATGGTGTGGACCGATCGCTATCGGGACCTGCTGGCGGTGTTCAACTAGGGGGACGCCATGGCCGACGAGCAGGACGATGCGTCAAAGACAGAAGAACCAACAGCCAAGAAGCTGTCGGACGCGCGCGCCAAGGGCGACGTCCCGAAATCCGCCGACATCTCGCAGCTGGCCTCGCTGTCCGGGGCGTTCGGCGTCGTGGTCATCGCCGGCGGCTGGCTGACCCGCGACATGGTCAACTCCCTGACCCCGTTCCTGGCCCATGCCGGGACCATGGACGTCGAGGGCGGCATCCGCGCCATCGCCAAGACCGCGGTCATGGCCGCCCTGCCGGCGGTGATCCTGGTGATGGTGGTCTCGGGCCTGCTGGGCGCGGCCGCCAACGTGGCCCAGTCCGGCTTCATCCTGTCGGCCGACAAGATCAAGCCGGACCTCAAGAAGCTGGACCTGATCAAGGGCTTCCAGCGGGTCTTCGGTCCCGACGGCTTCGTGCAGTTCGCCAAGTCGGCCCTGAAGTTCGTGGTCACCGGGATCATCGCCTGGTTCGTGGTCAAGCCCGACGCGGCCCAGATCACCACCCTGGTCGGCATGGACGTGGCGGCGATCATCCCGTTATCCATGAAGCTGTGCATGAAGCTGTTCTGGATGGTGCTGATCTTCCTGATCGCCACCGCCGGCTTCGACTGGTTCTGGCAGCGGCTGCGCTTCAACAAGCGCATGCGGATGAGCCTCCAGGACGTCAAGGACGAGATGAAGCAGTCCGAGGGCGACCCGCATATCAAGGGCAAGCAGAAGCAGCTGCGCATGCAGCGCTCGCGCCAGCGGATGATGGCGGCCGTGCCCAAGGCGACGGTCGTCGTCATGAACCCGACCCACTACGCCGTGGCGCTGAAGTACGAGCAGGGCGAGACCGCCGCGCCGATCTGCGTGGCCAAGGGCGTCGACGACCTGGCCCTGAAGATCCGCGCCGTGGCCGAGGAGGCCGGCGTCTACGTGCTGGAGGACCCGCCCCTGGCCCGCGCTCTCTACGCCGCCATGGATATCGACGAGCAGATCCCGGCCGAGCATTTCGAGGCCGTGGCCAAGGTCATCGGCTTCGTGATGAGCAACAAGCAGGCCAAGAAGCGCGCCTGGGCGGACTGAGCGCCTCAGGAGAATCGCATGGCGTGGAGATAGCGCGCTAGCTCCCGCTGATGCCTTCCCCAGTGGAAATACATCAGGTTCAGGTACCAATAGGCATCTTGCGTGCCCACGACATCGAAGCGCCAAGCAACCTCGCGCAGGTCGATGACGATATCCGCTAGGTCGTCGATAGCGTCACCGACGACGAAGTCGCCTTCAAGCGAGAACGGGTCCGCAGAGCCATAGAGACCAAGATCAGGGAAACGCTCGGCCAGGGTCCGATAGATTTGAGTGTAGTCGGCCTCAGGGGGCTTGTCGTGCGTACCCGCCGCTTCGCCCTCGGGCGCGTCGTGATAGGCTACAGCCAGCCTGTCCAAGGCTTTGGACAACTCGCCAAGGGACGGCGGGTCATCGTGGGTCACAAGGTTCAAGAAGGTCCGGACGGCGACCATTGTTGGATCAGGGGTCATTGCTTTGATCCTAGGGCGACCCAACTCGAACGCCAATCGCCTGGATTAGAGGAGCGCGCACCACATTTCCGTCACGGAATCGGGAATCGATGACGGATCGCGCTCCGAGGGTGGTTAAAGGGTATCCTACCCGCGAATCGATGGGCCTGGACGCCCAGCAAGGCTGAAGAAGGATTTCGGTCCCCCATGACCGAGACGCCCATGAAAGACTTTGGCGCGACGGATTCCGCCGGCGCCGCAAAGCGTCGCCCGGACCTGCTGATCTGGGGCGCGGCCATATTCCTGGTCCTGGCCGCGGTGTTCGCCGCCGCCCCCGCCCTTCGGGCCGGCCCGGCCACCCTGGCGGGCCTGCTGCTGCTGGGCGGCGTCGCCGGCGTGGCGATCCTGGGCCTGGTGGCCATCCGCGCCTCGACCGCGGTCGGCGATCCCGAGTCCGAGGGGGCCGAGGCCTTCGTCGAGGCCCTGTCCGAACCGGCCGCCGTCACGGCCGCCGACGGCCGCCTGCTGGCCGCCAACACCGCCTGGATCCAGGCCGTGGGCGACGCCCGCCGCCTGCCCAGGGGCGCGGCCGGGGCCCGCCTGTTCGCCGCCCTGGTCAAGGCCCGCGACGGCCAGCGGTCCGAGGGTACGCTGGTCATCGCGGGACAGGAGCGTCGCGCCGAGGCCGCCCGCCTGCGCGGCGGCCGCCTGCTGGTCCGCCTGCCGGCCGTGGTCGAGAAGGAGGTCTTCGTTCCGACCGCCGCCCCGCCTTCGGTGGTCGCCCAGTCCGCCCCGGCCCCACGCACCCTGGACGCCTTCTCCGGCGCCTCGCCGTTCGGCGCGGCCCTGCTGGAGGGGCTGGACCCGTTCAATTCCCGCATTCTGGAGGCCAATCCGGCCCTGGCCGCCATGACCGGCGCCGTGCCGTCCGGCACGCTGTTCGGCGCCCTGATCGACCCGCCGTCGCGCACCGAGGCCGAAACCCGCCTGGCCGAGGGCAAGAGCGGCCCGTTCGAGGTGCGCCTGGCCCGCGACCCGGCCCGGATCGCCCATCTCTATCTCTACCGCGCCGACGGGCGGTTGGTGGCCTATCTGATCGACGTATCCGAGCAGAAGCAGATGGAGCTGCAGCTGGCCCAGGCCCAGAAGATGCAGGCCATCGGCCAGCTGGCCGGCGGCGTGGCCCACGACTTCAACAACCTGCTGACCGCCATCCAGCTGCGCCTGGACGAACTGCTGCACCGCCACCCGGTGGGGGACCCCTCGTACGAGGGCCTCAACGAGATCCGCCAGACCGGCGTGCGCGCCGCCGACCTGGTCCGCAAGCTGCTGGCCTTCAGCCGCAAGCAGACCGTGCAGCGCGAGGTGCTGGAGCTGGGCGAGCTGATCAGCGAGTTCGAGGTCCTGCTGCGCCGCCTGCTGCGCGAGGACGTCAAGCTGGTCACCGACTACGGCCGCGACCTGCCGCAGGTGCGGGCCGACAAGAGCCAGCTCGAGACCGCCGTGATGAACCTGGCCGTCAACGCCCGCGACGCGGTGCGGGCGGCCAAGGGCGGCGGCGTGGTGCGGATCCGCACGGCTCGCCTGACCCAGGACGAGGCCCAGAGCCTGGGCTTCCCCGGCGCCGAGGGCGACCAGGCGTTCATCGAGGTCAGCGACGACGGCCCCGGCATCCCGCCCGAGGTGATGGGCAAGATCTTCGACCCGTTCTTCACCACCAAGCCGGTGGGCGAGGGCACGGGCCTGGGCCTGGCCACGGTCTACGGCATCGTCAAGCAGAGCGACGGCTGGATCCACGTCCACAGCCGTCCGGGCGAGGGCGCGGCCTTCCGCATCTTCCTGCCGGTCTACGAGGCCACGCCGGCCCAGCAGGCCGCAGCGGCCGCCGCCCTGGCGGTCGCCGAACCGGCCAAGCCGCGCCCGCCGCGCGACCTCTCCGGCGCGGGCCGCATCCTGTTCGTCGAGGACGAGGACGCCGTGCGCGGCGTAGCCGCCCGCCTGCTCCGCGCCCGCGGCTACGAGGTGCTGGAGGCCAGCGACGGCGAGGAGGCCTTGATCATCGCCGAGGAGCACGCCGGCACGATCGACCTGCTGATCAGCGACGTGATCATGCCCGGCATCGACGGCCCGACCCTGCTGAAGAAGGCGCGCGGCTATCTGGGCAACGCGCCGGTGATGTTCATCAGCGGCTATGCCGAGGCCGAGTTCAGCGACCTGCTGGAAGGCGAGACCGGCGTGACCTTCCTGCCCAAGCCGATCGACATCAAGACCCTGGCCGAACGGGTGAAGCAGCAGCTGCAGGCGGCTTAGGGGCGCTCTGTTCTGAATTCCTCATCCTGAGGTGCGCGCCTCGAAGGACGCACTGCACGTCCGACAACCACGCCCATCCCCGACACGCACGCGGCGGATCGGCGGGGCGCCGTCTACGGCAGCCCTTCGAGGCTCCACTGCGCGTTCAGGTTCTTGGGATCGCCCTTGCGGGTCAGATAGGGCTCGTCGCCGGACAGCCAGATATACTGGTTCCAATAGGTGTTGCGGATCGACCGCCCCTGGCCGGCGGGCTTGAGGTCGTAGCTGGCCGGCTCGGCCGTGCCCGGCGCGTACAGCTTCACCGCGCCCGTGGCGGCCCGGTAGTCCAGGAACAGCAGCGGATCGACGGCCGAGCGGAACATCGCCCGGTTCTGCGGCCCGACCGCCACGAAGTCGAGCGGCGTCCCGGCGCGATTGTAGATCAGGGAGTCCGGGACGATCCCGTCGGGGGCGACCATGTATTTCTGGTTGGCCAGGCTCTTGATGCGAACCCGCGTTCCGGTGTCGGCGGCCTGGCTGGGAATCTTCCAGTTCGCCGGCGGGTTGCTCATGGGCGACAGGGGCCCGTTGCGCCAGCGCCAGGAATACCAGATGTGCAGCTGGGGATCGAACTGGTCCGAATAGCCCGACCACGGGATGGCGTTGTAGAGGCACTGGCGCTGGGTGGCCTCCAGTTCGCGGACGCGGGTCTGCTGGTCGGTCGTGCCGACGTCCAGGTCGGCCATGCACTGGGCCTGGGTCTTGCCCTTGCCCGTTTGCCCCGCGGCCAGGACATAGGTGGCGTCGCGGTGGGCCGGATCGTCGTACCAGGCCAGCATCTTCTTCTCGTCGAAGCTCAGCCAATGCTGGACCAGGGTGTTGGCCTCGGCCCGGGCGGCCGCCTCGCGCTGACCTGGCGGCAGGCCCATGGTGCGGATGAACGCCGCCCACAGGTCCTTGGTCGCCTCGGCCGCCACCAGGGCCACCGGCTTCATGTTGCTGGCCTTGTAGGCGCTCCAGCTCGGGTTCAGCCGGCCGTCGATCGTGCTCTTCCAGATCACGTCGCCGCTGGAATAGTCCAGGATCGCCGAGATCGCGTGGCTGTGCTGCTCGGATCCCAGCGCGCACAGATAGCTCTTCACCTGCCGGACCTTGACGAAGTTGTCGTCGGGCATGCGGACGGTGTGCTCGGAGCTGAACGAGTCCTCGAACAGGTGCGCGGCGCGCCCGAACAGGAAGTAGTTCTTGTCGACCGAGACCGACGATGAGGTGACCCCGCCGTCATAGACCGAGATCGTCGTCTTGGGGGCGGTGGCGGCGGCGACGAAATAGGCGACGAAGCGCTCCTGCGAGCGCCTGGCGGCGTTCACCCCGCCTTGGGGGCCGGCGTCGTCGTAGCGGCGCATGAAGTGGTCGTACTGGATGTCCGCCGGTTCCTGGGCCACGGCGTCCCAGCATTTCTTCGACTGGGCGACGCTGTAGCCGCCCAGGTCGACCCAGCGCTCGCCGATGATGGCGTCCAGCACGGGCTTGTAGCGGGGCGCGTATCGGGTGTCGCCGGAGGGCTGGCTCTTGATGCGCTTGGCCTCGTCCTGCGCGCCGGGCGTGGTCAGGGTGGTGTTCCAGGCTAGGCCCTTGCCCGGGCGCCAGCCGATCCGCGGGTCGTTGGGGTCTGGCGCGTCCGGGGGCGTGACCGGCGAAACGCCGAGCACCTCGATCGCCGCCATTCGGGTCAGCCACTCGTGCCCCATGGGGAAGATGCCCGTGACGCTCTGGGTGAAGGCGCCGCCCTGCCAGGCCGCGCCCAGGCCGATGAGCAGCGCGGCGGCGGCTCCGACCTTGCCGATGATCGACGCCCGCATGACCCGCCCTCCATGATCAGAATGCAGGCGCACGTTACGGCGGAGATTGCATGCTCGCAATAGGAGAATAATTCGACATCACGCGCTTAAGGCGTGATGTCGTCGGCGTCGCCGGCCGCCTTGATCCGGGCGGCCCCTACGCCGTCCAGAGGTACCGCCAGGTTTCCGAGACCACCTGGTCGCCCCGCGTCAGGCGCAGCGACAGGTCGACATCGGCCGCCTTGGAGCGAACGCCGAACGCCACGCGGGCCGCCGCGTCGTCGGGGTAGGGCGACAGGTCGCGCCAGACGATCTCGCCGCCTTCGGCCCGGAGGTCCATCGTCACCCCGTCCAGCCCCTCGGCCAGGGCCCCGCCCTGCAGGTCGACGGTGAACAGGCGCAGCCCGGCCTGGGCGTCGGCCCCGGTGCGGGTGCGGAACACCCGGGCGTCGGGGCTGGCGAACCGCTCCTGGCCCCAGTGCAGGCGATAGCGCAGGTCGACCCGCGACCCGGCCGCCCAGGGCGCCTTGGGCCGCCAGAAGACGGCGATGTTGTCGTCGGTCTCCTTGGTGGTGGCCAGTTCGGCCAGGTGCACCGCGCCCTCGCCCCAGGCGTCCAGGGGCTCGATCCACAGGCTGGGCCGCAGGTCGTAGCGGGCCTGCAGGTCGCCGAAATCCTCCAGGGCCCGCGCCCGCTGCACCAGGCCGAAACCCTTGGGGTTCTCGTCCGGAAAGTTGCTGAGGCGGTGGGCCCTGGGGTTCTCCAGCGGCCGCCAGACGTGCTCGCCCTTTCCCGTCCAGATCGCCAGGCCGTCGCTGTCGTGCACGGCGGTGCGGTAGTCCTGGACCGGGGACGGGTCGGCGACGTTGAACAGGAACATGCTGCTCATGGCGGCCACGCCGACCTTGGTCATGGCGGCGCGTGGAAAGACGCTGGCGGCGACGTCGAAGGTGACGTTCTCGCCCGGTCGGATCGTGAAGCTGTAGACGCCCGCGCAGCTGGGGCTGTCCATCAGGGCGTGGACGACCACGGCGTCGCCGCCGACCGCCTGGGCGCTGTCGGGCCGCTCCAGCCAGAAGGCGACGAAGTCGGGGAACTCCTCGTTCGGCTCGCCGGCCCCGATGGCCAGGCCGCGCGCCGACAGGCCGTAGCGCTGGCCGCGGCCCAGGCTGCGGAAATAGCTGGCGCCCTGGAACACGGCGATCTCGTCCAGCTTGCCGGCCTCGTTCAGCGGCCACAGCAGGCGGAAGCCGGAAAAGCCGCGCCAGTCCTTGGCGACGTCGGCGTGCTCGCCCGGGATCTCGAACATCGCCGGGTCGAACGCGATCGGCCGCGCCACGCCGACGACCACCTCGTGGATCGGCAACGGGCGCGGATACAGCCAGGCCGGCGGGAAGAACTCGGCCCGGAACGCCGGCTGGCGGTCCTTCCAGAGATCGGCTTCCGAGCGGAAGCGGATGCGGAAATAGTCGTCGTACGACAGGCCCGTGATGGTGGGCGGCGAGGGCGGCTTGGCGTAGGGCGCGGCGGCCAGGGTCTGGGCCTTGTCGCGCAGCCCGTCGATCGAGAACGGCTGGCTGGTGGAATCGTCGACGACGGGCGCCTGAACCGCGGGGATCTGGGCGGCGGCCAGGCGCGGCGCCATGGCCAGGACGGCCGACAACGAAAGCCGGCCGAGCGCGGCGCGGCGGTTGAGCAGGCTGGAGAACATTCGGGCCTTTTAAAGCAACGCCCCCGTTGCCGGCCATACAACGCACCTTTAGCGACAAAGGTCCGCGCATTCGCCTCGATCTCGAGATGGTTGCTGGCGCGAGGCGGCGCACCCGCCTATTCCTAACGCAGTAAGCGTCGCAACAAGCCTGGCCTTGGCACGTTTGGGCTTGGTCGAGCGGCTTGGTAAGCTTCGACGGCGGATTGCAGGGACCGACGAGACTTCATGGGCGCTCCGGCTGATTTCACCCTCAAGGAGACCGCCGGTCACAAGACCGCCGTGCTCTCGGGGGACTGGACCGCGCGCGGCATGGTCGACGCCGGGGAACGGCTGGTCCAGGCCATGGAAGGCTCCCACGCGGTCGAGCTGGACCTGCGCGACATCACCCGCTGCGACACGGCCGGGGCCTACGCCATCATCCGCGCCGCCGACGGCCGGATCAGCACGGGCAAGATCAAGGCGGGACCGCGCACCCTGCGCCTGCTGCAGCTGGTCGACGACGCCATCCAGGTCGAGCCCGAGGCCGCGCCGCCGCGGAAGGGTTTCCTGGCCCTGCTGGAGCGCATCGGCCGGGGCGTCTACGGCCTGGGCGACGACCTCTACAGCACCCTGGCCTTCCTCGGCCACCTGCTGGTCGCCATCGGCCGCTGCCTCGCCAAGCCCAGCCGCATCCGCTGGGCGCCAGTGGTGTCCCTGGCCGAGCGCGCGGGCCTGGACGCCATCCCGATCGTCGCCGTCACCACCTTCTTCATCGGCGCGGTCGTGGCCCTGCTGGGCGCCAATCTCCTGACCCAGTTCGGGGCGCAGGTGTTCGCCGTCGAGCTGATCGGCATCTCGGTGCTGCGCGAGTTCAACATCCTGATCACCGCCATCCTGCTGGCCGGCCGCTCGGCCTCCAGCTTCGCCGCCGAGCTGGGCTCGATGAAGATGAACCAGGAGATCGACGCGATGCAGGTGATGGGGGTCGACCCCTACGAGGCCCTGGTCCTGCCGCGCTTCGCCGCCCTGCTGCTGACCATCCCGCTGCTGACCTTCGTGGCCACCCTGGCGGGCCTGGCCGGAGGCATGCTGGTCACCTGGGCGGCGCTGGACCTGTCGCCGACCTTCTTCCTGCAGCGGATGCAGGACGCGGTCGGCGTGCAGCATTTCTGGATCGGCCTGTCGAAGGCCCCGGTCATGGCCATGGTCATCGCCGCCATCGGCTGCCGCCAGGGCATGGAGGTCGGCAACGACGTGGAGTCCCTGGGCCGTCGCGTCACCGCCGCCGTGGTCCACGCCATCTTCGCGATCATCGCCATCGATGCGGTCTTCGCCCTGATCTACATGGAGCTGAACCTGTGAGCCCCGCCAAGGCGCTCCCGCCCCAGGCGGCCGAGGCCGAAGGTCCGTCGACCGCCGGGGCCCCGCCGATCCGAGTCACGGGCCTGGTCTCGCGGTTCGGCGAGAACGTCATCCACGACGGCCTGGACCTGACCGCGGAGCGCGGCGAGGTGCTGGGCGTGGTCGGCGGCTCGGGCGCCGGCAAGTCGGTCCTGCTCAACACCATCATCGGCCTGAAGATCCCCGACGGCGGCTCGGTCAAGCTGTTCGGCCAGGACATGGCGGACGCCTCCCGCCGCCGCTGGAACGTCATCGAGCGCCGCTGGGGGGTGCTGTTCCAGCAGGGGGCGCTGTTCTCGAACCTGACCGTGCGCGAGAACGTGGCCGCGCCGCTGCACGAGCACACCCGCTTGCCCAAGGGCGAGATCGAGCACCTGGCCGACCTGAAGATCGCCCTGGTCGGCCTGCCCGCCCGGGCCGGCAACCTCAAGCCCGCCGAGCTGTCGGGCGGCATGCGCAAGCGCGCCGGCCTGGCCCGGGCCCTGGCCATGGACCCCGAGCTGCTGTTCCTGGACGAGCCCACCGCGGGTCTGGACCCGATCAGCGCCGCGGCCTTCGACACCCTGATCAAGGACCTGTCCGACAGCCTGGACCTGACGGTGTTCATGATCACCCACGACCTGGACACCCTCTACGAGATCACCGACCGCATCGCCGTGATCGCCGACAAGAAGGTGGTCGCCACCGGCTCCGTCGAGGAACTCGAGAAGAACGAGCACCCCTGGATCCAGGAATATTTCATGGGACCGCGCGGGCGCGCGGCCGCCGGCCAGGCGGGGCCGGCCAAGTCGACACCAAGGACGAGCTGATGGAAAGAAACGCCAACTACGCCGTGGTGGGCGCGGCCACGCTGATCCTGTTCATGGGGCTGCTGGTCTTCGCCGTCTGGCTGGCCAAGCTGAGCTTCAACCAGGAGTACGACCTGTACGACGTGCTGTTCGTCGGCCCCGTGCGCGGCCTGTCGGACGGCGGCGAGGTGCACTTCAACGGCATCAAGGTCGGCGAGGTCACCAAGATCGCCCTGGACAAGAGCGACCCCAACCGCGTCATCGCCCGGGTGCGCGTCACCTCGGACGTGCCGATCAAGACCGACAGCTTCGCCACCCTGGAGCCCCAGGGCATCACCGGCGTCAACTACGTGCAGATCACCGCCGGCGCGCCGTCCAAGCCTTTGCTGAAGAGCACGGTCGAGAGCGGCAAGGTGCCGGTGATCCGCAGCCAGCGCAGCGCCCTGTCCGACCTGCTGGAAGGCGGCGGCACGGTGCTGACCCGCACCATCGAGGCGCTGGACCGCGTCAACCGCGTGCTGTCCGACGACAACGTCAAGACCTTCAGCGCCTCGCTCAGCGACCTCCAGTCGGTCACCGCCGAGCTGCGCGAGCGCAAGGCGATCATCGCCGACGCCCAGAAGGCCCTGCAGAGCATCGAGCTCACCTCGACCCGGATCGGCGAGCTGTCGGACTCGGTCAACGGCCTGGCCAACGGCGACGCCAAGCGCACCCTGAAGAACCTGGGCGACGCCGCCGACGAGCTGAAGGCCACCGCCAAGGACGTGCGCGGCATGGTCGGCAAGCTGGAAGGCCCGACCAGCGACTTCGCCACCACCGGCCTGCCGCAACTGTCGTCGGCCGTCGTCACCCTGCAGTCGGCCGCCGAGTCCCTGGACCGGCTGGTCAGCGAAGTCGAACAGAACCCACGCGTCCTGGTCGCCAAGGCGCCGGCCAAGGAACTGGAGGTCAAGCCGTGAGCCGCACCCTGCGCACCACCCTGCGGTCGCTGACGGTGGCCGTCGCCGCCGTCGCCCTGACCGGCTGCATCAGCCTGTTCCCGAAGACCAAGCCGGCCGGCCTCTACCGCTTCGGCCACGCCGCGGTCGAAAGTTCGCGGCCGGTGACCGAGAAGGGCTTCGGGGTCTACAAGACCCCGACCGTCTTCACCCGGGCGGCCATGAGCGACCGGCTGCTGTCGGTGACCAACGGCGAGGCCGCCTACATCTCGGACGCCCGCTGGGTCTCGCCCGCCATCGTGCTGTTCGACGAGGCCGTGGCCCGGGCCTTCGAGGCGGACGGCAGCCGGGCCCGGCTGGTCACCCGCGGCGAGGCGCTCAAGGCCGCCATGGCCCTGCGCCTGGAGGTCCGCTCGTTCGAGACCGACTATGTCGACGGCCCCAAGGCCCCGCCGGAGGTGCTGGTCGAGATCCGCGCCGTCATGACCCGCAGCAACGACCGCGCCCTGCTGGGCGACAAGGTGTTCGTCGCCCGGGTCAAGGCCGCCGACAACCGCCTGTCGGCCATCGTCCCGGCCTATGACCAGGCCGTCGGCCAGGCGCTGTCGGAGATTGTCGACTGGGTCGGCGAGGCGGGCGCGAAGCTCCCGGCGACCTAGGCGCCGCGGTTATTCCTCCGGCCCCTCCCGGCCCGGCTCGGCCATGATCCTGATCGTCGGCTCCGCCGCCGGGCCGCGGCGGAAGCGGACCAGGATCTCGACGCTGTCCGGCCGCCTGGCCAGGGCGTCGCGGACCATGGCCAGCAGGGTGTCGGGCGAGACGTGCAGGTCCACGACCTGGGCCGTTTCCTCGTAGACCAGATGCGAATGCGGCTCGGGCACGGTGTCGAACACCAGCTCCGTGGTCGTGGTGGGCAGCCGGCCGATCAGTCCGTGGTCGGCGAGACTTTCCAGCTGGCGGCCCAGCTCGGCCAGGGTCACCGCGACGCCCGCCTGGGCGACCATGTCGGCCACCTCCGCCACGGTCAGGTGAACCTCCGGCGAGGCCCGCAACAGGGCCAGCAGGCGCGGCAAAGCGCCGTGGCCGGGCAGGCCGGCTCGGCGCAGCTCCTCGCGCAATACGGCTTCCACCGTATGGGGCATTCCAGCGTCCTCCCGAGAGGCCATGGATGACCGCGATCATGCGTCGCCGCGATCTCGCCCAGGCCTCGAAGACTGGCCGCGCCGGGTCGCCGTCGCGTCCAGAAGGCCGTTCCGGGAGGGCGTCGACGGACGCCTCCTCATCCTGGCCGGGCTTATCTTTCGTTTATCGTCGCGATAAAAAGAAGCGCCAAATCTCAATGAGCGCGATAGGCTTGACCTATGAACCTTCGCGACCTCCGCTATCTGCTGGCCGTGGCCGAACATGAACATTTCGGACGCGCCGCCAAGGCCTGCGGCGTCAGCCAGCCCACCCTCTCGGTGCAGATCCGCAAGCTCGAGGACCTGATGGGCGTGACGCTGTTCGAGCGCAGCAGCAAGACCGCCGCCCCGACCGCCGCCTGCCTGCAGCTGATCGGCCACGCCCGGGCCGCGGTGACCGAGGCCGAGGCCATCCTCGCCACGGCGCGGAACCTGCGCGACCCGCTGTCGGGGCGCTTCCGGCTGGGCATCATCCCGACCCTGGCGCCCTATCTGCTGCCCCTGGTCTTCGCGCCGCTGCGCGAGGCGCTGCCCACGCTGGAGCTGGAGCCCTGGGAAGACCAGACCACGGCCCTGCTGGAGCGGCTGCGCGCCCACGAGCTGGACGCTGCCCTGTTGGCGACCGAGGAGAACGGCCCCGACCTGGTGAGCCTGCCGCTGTTCGACGAGCCGTTCCTGGCCGCCCTGCCGCCCGAGCACCCGCTGGCCGGGCGTCCGGTGATCGTCGAGACGGAGCTGGCGCGCGACATCCTGGTGCTGGCCGACGGCCACTGCCTGCGCGACCAGACGATGGAGGCCTGCGGCGGCGACGCGGCGCTGGGCGGTCCCCTGCGGGCCTCCAGCCTGCCGACCCTGCTGAACATGGTGGCGGCGGGCTATGGCACCACCCTCATCCCCGGACTGGCGGCCGGTGCGGCGCAGGACGCCGGCATCGTGCTGCGCCCGCTGTCGACCCGGGCCGGACGGACCGTCCGCATCGCCTGGCGCGCCCATTTTCCTCGCCGCGCGGCGGTGGAGGCGGTGGGCGAGGTCATCGCCGATCGTCTGCGCGGCTTCGCCGAAGGGGCGGCGGCGGGGACGGTCTAGGCGCGCGCCTTCGGCGTTGCCGCCTCCGGTCTTGCGGCCCGGGGATGATGATCAGGCGCTGCGCGTGGACCAGTTCCCGCCTCGATCCGGCGCCTCGATCGGAGCGCGCGCCTAGCCCCGCTGCAGCAGCATGGTCGGCGCGTCCTTGTAGGTGGTCCGCGCGATCTCCAGGAATCCCATTCTGTAGGCCAGCTTCAGGGAAGGGGTGTTGTCTGGGTCGATCATGCAGACCACCGGCGCGTCGCCCCATTGGTCGCGGGCCCAGGACAGGGCGCCGACGATCGCTTCGCTGGCGAAGCCCTTGCCGTGGGCCCAGCTGGCCAGGACCCAGCCCATTTCGGGGATCCCGTCGATCGAGGGCTGGAGGCCGCGATGGAAGTCGGCGAACCCGATCTCGCCGACATAGCGCCCGGTCGCCGTCTCGCGCGCCGCCCAGTAGCCGTAGCCCAGCACCGCCCACAACCCCCGGGCCCGCAGCAGGCGCTGCCAGCTCTCCTCCGGCGTCGAGGTGCGGCCGCCGATGTGGCGGGTGACCATCGGATCGCTCCACATGGCGGCGCTGTCCTCGAAGTCGGACGCCTGGGGCGGGCTCAGGGTCAGGCGGGCGGTAGCCAAGGTGGGCGGGGGCGTGAGCGGAATCATCGAGGTCCTGTGCGAGTCTGCGCGACGCAGCCTATACCGGCCCCACCCTTTCGCCAGGGCTTCCCGCCAGACCCGGAACAACCGCATGACCGCGCCGCAAGACGCCATCGCCGCCCGCCGCAAACTGACCAACCGGCTGATCGCCGGCAAGGACGCCCGCCGCCTGGCGCCGTTCTTCGCGCCGGACGTCAAGGTGATTGTCGGCGACGGTTCGCTGATCCTTGGGGCGCGAGACGTGCTGGAGGCCTTCGCCAGCCAGTTCGCCGACCCGGCCTTCGTCGCCTATGTCCGTTCGACCGAGCGCATCGACCTGGACGCCGCCGGCGAGCGGGCCGCCGAGCACGGGACCTGGGTCGGGACGACGCGCGGCGCGGCCGACACCCGCGGGACCTACCTGGCGACCTGGCGCAAGGTCACCGGCCAGTGGGTGATCGAGAACGAGCTGTTCGTGACGCTGAGCTAAGCGCTGTTTTCACCAGCCCTTCCTGTCATCCCGGACAAGGCCGGAAGGGCCGCAGATCCGGGACCGCCGGAAGCGCCGAGCTCAGGCGTCGGTCCCGGATCGGCGCGCTGCGCGCTTGTCCGGGATGACAGCCTTAATGGGATGAAGCGTGCCAAGACGGACAAGATGACGGGAAATTAATGCCGGCGCCGTTGCCCAGGCGGGCAAGGCCCTCTACCCCTTTGCGTCCAAAGATCGAGGGAAGGGGATCCCACCTTGCAAAATCGCCGTCAGATGCTGCTGTCCACCGTCGCCGTCGGCCTGGCCGCCGCGACCCCGGGCCTGGCCTTGGCTCAAGCCGCGCCGGCCTCGGGCGAGGGCGCCAAGCTCAACGCCCTGTTCGACGCCATCATGGCCAAGCAGTTGCGCCAGTCGCCCGAGACGGCCACCGGCCTGGGCCTGGACGTCGGCGAGCTGGCCTGGACCAAGTCGCAGCTGGCCGACCGCTCGTTCGCCGCCATCGCCGCGGGGATCGCCCAGACCCGGCAGCAGCTGGCCGACCTGCGCGCCATCGACCGCAAGCAGCTGACCGGCATGGACGTGGTCAACTACGACACCGTCGAGTTCACCCTGGCGGTGCAGGACGAGGGCAACGAGAAGTTCACCTACGCCGGCGGCGGTTCGGGCGCGCCCTACGTGCTCAGCCAGTTGACGGGCTCGTACCAGTCCTATCCCGACTTCCTCGACACCCAGCACTCGATCGAGACCAAGGCCGACGCCGACGCCTACCTGTCGCGCATGGAGGCCTTCGCCCGGCTGATGGACCAGGAGTCGGCGATCGCCCAGCGCGACTACGCCGACGGCGTGATCCCGCCGGACTTCGTCATCGACAAGGCCCTGGTTCAGATGAAGGCCTTCGCCGGCACGCCCACCGCCGAGGCGCCGCTGGTGCTGTCGGTGGCCCGCCGGACCAAGGACAAGAACATCCCCGGCGACTGGGCCGGCGAGGCGAGCAAGATCTACGAGAACTCGGTGCTGCCCGCCCTGAAGCGCCAGATCGCCCTGCTGGAAAGCGTCCGCCCCAAGGCCACCCACGACGCCGGCGTCTGGCGCCTGAAGAACGGCGGCGACTACTACGCCGTGTCGCTGAAGAACTACACGACCTCGACCCTGACCCCCGACGAGATCCACCAGCTGGGCCTGGACCTGGTGAAGTCGATCTCGGTCCAGGCCGACAAGTTGTTCAAGAGCATCGGCATGACCAAGGGCACGGTCGGCGAGCGGATGGCCGAGCTGGGCAAGGACATCTACGACAACACCGATCCGGCCAAGGAGCAGCTGATCCGCGACCTGAACGTCAAGGCGGCCTGGATCCAGAAGCAGCTGCCGGCCTATTTCGGCGCCCTGCCCAAGGCTTCGCTGGAGATCCGCCGCGTGCCCAAGGCCATCGAGGCCGGCGCGCCGGGCGGCTACTACAATTCGCCCTCGCTGGACGGCAAGCGCCCGGGGATCTACTGGATCAACCTGCGCGACACCAAGGAGCAGGCCAAGTACACCCTGACCACCCTGACGGTGCACGAGGGCGTCCCCGGTCACCACCTGCAGCTGTCGCTGTCGAACGAGGCGCAGGGCCTGCCGCTGCTGCGCAAGACGATCGGCAATTCGGGCTACGCCGAGGGCTGGGCGCTCTATTCCGAAGAGCTGGCCGTCGAGATGGGCATCTACAAGAACGACCCGCGCGGCCACATCGGCATGCTGCACGACGCCCTGTTCCGCGCCGTCCGCCTCGTGGTCGACAGCGGCATGCACTACAAGAAGTGGACCCGCGAGCAGGCCGTCAAGTACATGGCCGAAACCATGGGCGACGAGGAAAGCGGCACGATCACCGAGATCGAACGCTACGTCGTCTGGCCGGGCCAGGCCTGCAGCTACATGATCGGCAAGATCACCTGGCTGCGGGCCCGCGAACGGGCCCGGAAGGCCCTGGGCAAGAAATTCGACATCCGCCAGTTCCACGACGCCGGCCTGCTGGCGGGCATGACCCCGCTGACCGTGCTGGACCGGGTGATCGACGACTACATCGCCAAGACCAAGGCCGGGAAGTAGGACCGCTTCCCTCTCCCCTTGCGGGAGAGGGTGGCCCCGCGAAGCGGGGTCGGGTGAGGGGTTGAAGACCAGAGCCGCCGCGATCGGCCGAAAGGCCTGTCGCGGCGGTTGTCGTTTGGGAGACCCCTCATCCGTCAGCCTACGGCTGACACCTTCTCCCGCAAGGGGAGAAGGACAGGGAGCTATCCCCACCCCTCCGACACTCCCGCCCGGCGCGCGGCCGGCGTCACCGGACTGGTCTTCAGCGCCGGCTGGGGCTGGTCGGCCGGCTTGCCGAACAGCCAGCCCTGGGCGAAGTCGACGCCGGCCTTGCGGACCATGTCCTCGATATCGGCGGTCTCGACCATCTCGGCCACGGTGCGGATCTTCAGGTCGCGGCACAGCTCGACCAGGCGGCGCACCATGGCCCCCTCGCGGCCGTTGCCGGCCAGCTCGCGGACGTAGCGGCCGTCGATCTTGACGATGTCCAGGCTCAGCTCCTGCAGGTAGGCGAACGACGAGGCCCCGGCCCCGAAGTCGTCCAGGCAGACCAGCGAGCCCAGGGATCGCAGGGCCTGGATATGCTGGTTGGCGCGGGGCAGGTCATCTATGGCGCTGGTCTCGGTGATCTCGAAGATCAGCCGGCCCTTGGCGGCGTCGGCCTTGGCCAGCAGGCGGCCGATATGGTCGACGAAGTCCTCGTTGACGATGGTGCGGCCCGAGACGTTGATCGCCAGCTTGACCGCGCCCGAACGGTCGGCGGCCAGGCGCTTGACCGCCATCTCGGCGATCGCATGGTCCAGTTCCGCGATCAGGTCGAACTCCTCGGCCATGCGGATCAGCTGGAACGGGCTGCCGCCGTCCTCGAAGCGCACCAGGGCCTCGTGGTGATGGGCTGTTCCGGTCTTCAGGTCGACCACCGGCTGGTAGGCCAGGGTGAAGCGGCGCTGGCTGACCGCCACCCCCAGGGCGCCGGCCCGCGACAGGGTGCGCTTGACCGACCGGTTCATCGCCTCGGACAGGCTCAGCGGCGGGGTGTCCTTCAGCCCTTCGCGCAGGAAGTCGTCGAGGGCGTAGCGCAGCGCCTTCAGGCCGCGGGACGGGGCCACGCCGCCGTCGATCGGCACCACGTGGGCGCTGGCCCGGACGGCGGTCGCGCGGGTCAGGCGCTGGGCCATGTCGTCGGCGTGGTCGGCCTTGGCGCGGACCAGGGCGAAGCGGTCGGGCGACAGGCGGGTGGCCAGGCCGCCGGCGTGGGATTCGGCCCGCACGGCGCCGGCCAGCTTCAGGTCCAGGGCGTGGGCCTCGGGCTGGGACATCTGCTGGCGCAGGGAGTCCAGGTCCGAGAAGTCGACCATGGCCAACTCCAGCTCCAGGCCGGTGACGCGCGCCGCCTCGAACAGGCCGCGGGCGATGTCCTCGAAGCTTTCGCGGCTGCGCAGGCCTTCCTCGTCCACCTGGCCCGAGGGGGCGTTGGCCGGCGTGACCGAGACCGAAATCCGGCCGCGGTTGTCGGGCAGGGCGCGCAGGGTCAGGTTCACGTGGCGTGGCGGTTCGCCGGCCAGGCGCACCGTGACCGGGCCGCGCCTCTGGCCGTCGTCGATCACGTGGGCGACGGCGTCGAGCAGCGGTCGGTCGGCGGTGGCGAACAGGTCGCGCCAGGCTAGGCCCGTCAGCGTCCGCTCGTCCTGGCCCATGATCCGTTGCGCCGCGCCGAGCGCCAGGGTCACCCGGCCGTCCTCGACCTCCAGGAGAAGGTCGGCGCTGGCGAAGGCCAGGCCCAGTAGGCGGCGCGGATCGATCGACAAGACGGCAGTCCCCCCGGAAGAGCGGCAGAATGGCCGGCCGTCGTTAAGGACCGGTTTCGGCCGGGTCCGCGGCCCAGCTTCCGGGCGCGGGGAATTGTCGCATCGGTTATGGAAACACGACCGATTTTGACGTATCGGCCCCTTAGAGTAAGAACATCTTGCGAACATGGAACAAAGCATGTACGCATTAATCATTCCACAGGCGGGTGGGCGCGGCGGTCGCGAACCTCCGATCCGACTGTCGGAATCATGAAATAAGGGCGGATCTCTCCAATGAGCAATCAGGCGGCTTTGAAACTCGTGGGCAAGGAAGACGGCGACAAGCAACGCGCCCTCGAGGCGGCTCTGGCCCAGATCGACCGGGCGTTCGGCAAGGGCTCGGTGATGAAGCTGGGCGAGAAGGGCAAGGTCGAGATGGAGTCGATCTCCACCGGCTCGCTCGGCCTGGACATCGCGCTCGGCATCGGCGGCCTGCCCAAGGGGCGGGTGATCGAGATCTACGGGCCGGAAAGCTCGGGCAAGACGACCCTGGCCCTGCACGTGGTGGCCGAATGCCAGAAGGCCGGCGGCACCGCGGCCTTCGTCGACGCCGAGCACGCCCTGGATCCGGGCTACGCCTTCAAGCTGGGCGTCAATCTCGACAACCTGCTGGTCTCGCAACCCGACAACGGCGAGCAGGCCCTGGAGATCACCGACACCCTGGTGCGCTCGGGCGCGGTCGACATCGTGGTCGTCGACTCCGTGGCGGCCCTGACCCCCAAGGCCGAGATCGAGGGCGAGATGGGCGACAGCCTGCCGGGCCTGCAGGCGCGGCTGATGAGCCAGGCGCTGCGCAAGCTGACCGCCTCGATCAACAAGGCCAACACCATCGTCATCTTCATCAACCAGATCCGCCACAAGATCGGGGTGATGTACGGCAGCCCGGAAACCACCACCGGCGGCAACGCCCTGAAGTTCTACGCCTCGGTCCGCCTGGACATCCGCCGCACGGGTTCGATCAAGAACCGCGACGAGATCGTCGGCAACAACGTCCGGGTCAAGGTGGTCAAGAACAAGGTGGCCCCGCCGTTCCGCGAGGTCGAGTTCGACATCATGTACGGCGAGGGCATCTCCAAGCTGGGCGAGATCATCGATCTGGGCGTCAAGGCCGGGATCATCGACAAGGCCGGCTCGTGGTTCTCGTACAACAGCCAGCGCATCGGCCAGGGCCGCGACAATGTCCGCGAGTTCCTCAAGGCCAACAAGGATCTGGCCGCCGAGATCGAGGCGGCCGTGCGTCAGTCTTCCCGGAAGATCGAGGAAGAACTGCTGGTCGGCGGTCCCGACGACGACGCCGACGAATAGGACTTCCCCGGTCCGGGCCGTCTTCGGGCGCCTGGACCGGCCGAAGGTTTCGCGGCCGCCGCCCGCGGCGGGCGACCCCGCCTCATAGCCCGCCGCGCTTCACCGCCCGGCCGGTCGCGATCCCCGGACGCCTGGACCCCATGCCAGGCGTCCGATTTCGTTTCTCCGCCCCTATTCCTCCCCCTCAGGGGCAGGGGTATCGCATATGGAAAAACGGCCATCTCGGTGCGCAGTGGAGCCGACTCGAAAGTCAGTATTCGCGCGCGATCCGAAGCTTTCCTTGGGTCGATCCAGGTGGCGCCAAAGCCGGTCCGAACCCTGATTTGGGCCGGAATTTCCATATGCGATACCCCTGCCCTCAGGGGGAGGTGGCGCTCCGGACGCCAGTCCGGAGTGACGGAGGGGGGCGCTGAGTAGGCCGCTCCAGGCCCTCCCCCCGTGGGGGAGGCGATCGCATATGGATTTGCTCTGAAAAAATCTGTCATCCCGGACAAGCTCGGCAGAGCCGAGCGCCGATCCGGGACCGCCGCAAGCTCTGAGTTCACGCCCCGGTCCCGGATCTTCGCGCTGCGCGCTCGTCCGGGATGACAATCGTTTTGAGGCATATGCGATACCCCTCCCTCCGTGGGGGAGGCGATCGCACAGCGATCGGTGGGGGGAGTTGTAGGATCGAAGATCCACGACCCGGCGATCTTCCGACCGTTCCCCCCACCGTCGGCTTCGCCGGCGCCTCCCCACGGGGGAGAGCCTTGGAGGAACATGGGGCGGCCATCCAAGGTCTCGACCACCAACGCGATTTCCACATCGCTTGAAACCGCGCTATGCAGCGCCAACTTCCGGGTCCACCGGATTCAGTACGAACGCCCGAGACGCCGATGCCCAGCCTGAACGAGATCCGCAGCACCTTCCTGAACTATTTCGGCGCGGCCGATCACGCCATCACGCCGTCGGCGCCGCTGGTGCCGCAGAACGATCCGACCCTGCTGTTCGTCAACGCCGGCATGGTGCCGTTCAAGAACGTGTTCACGGGCGCCGAGACCCCGCCGCATCCGCGCGCGACCTCGTCCCAGAAGTGCGTCCGGGCCGGCGGCAAGCACAACGACCTGGACAATGTCGGCTACACCGCCCGCCACCACACCTTCTTCGAGATGCTGGGCAACTTCTCGTTCGGCGACTACTTCAAGGAGCAGGCGATCCACCACGCCTGGACCCTGCTGACCCGCGACTTCGCCCTGCCCAAGGACAAGCTGCTGGTCACCGTCTACCACACCGACGACGAGGCGGCGGATCTGTGGAAGAAGATCGCCGGCCTGGGCGACGACCGCATCATCCGCATCCCGACCAGCGATAATTTCTGGTCGATGGGCGACACCGGCCCCTGCGGCCCCTGCTCGGAGATCTTCTTCGACCACGGCGAGGGCATCCCCGGCGGCCCGCCCGGCAGCCCCGACGAGGACGGCGACCGCTTCATCGAGATCTGGAACCTGGTGTTCATGCAGTTCGAGCAGCTGGCTGGCGGCGAGCGCGTCTCGCTGCCCAAGCCGTCGATCGACACCGGCATGGGCCTGGAGCGGGTCGCCGCCGTCCTGCAGGGCGTGCACGACAACTACGACATCGACCTGTTCAAGGCGCTGATCGCCGCCAGCGTCGAGCTGACCGGCGTCAAGGCGCAAGGCGACCAGGCCCCGTCGCACCGCGTGATCGCCGACCATCTGCGCTCGTCCTCGTTCCTGCTGGCCGACGGCGTCACCCCCTCGAACGAAGGCCGCGGCTACGTCCTGCGCCGGATCATGCGCCGGGCCATGCGCCACGCCTATCTGCTGGGCGCCAGCGAGCCCCTGATGCACCGCCTGGCCCCGACCCTGGTCGCCGAGATGGGCCAGGCCTATCCCGAGCTGCGCCGGGCCGAGGCCTCGATCGTCGAGACCCTGCGCCAGGAGGAGGAGCGCTTCCGCGTCACCCTGGGCCGCGGCATGGGACTGCTCGACGAGGCCACCGCCAATCTGGCGGTCGGCGAGGTGCTGGACGGCGAGACCGCCTTCAAGCTCTACGACACCTACGGCTTCCCGCTGGACCTGACCCAGGACGCCGTGCGCGCCAAGGGCCTGACCGTCGACACCGACGGCTTCGACGTGGCCATGGACCGCCAGCGCCAGATGGCCCGCGCCAATTGGACCGGTTCGGGCCAGCAGGGCGCGGCCGCCGCCTGGTTCGCGATCAAGGAACGGAGCGGCCCGACCGACTTCGTCGGCTACGACACCACCGAGACCACCGGGACCGTCAAGGCCATCGTGCTGGACGGCGCCCCGGTCGAGTCCGCCGAAAAGGGCCAGACCGTCGACGTCCTGCTGGACCGCACCAGCTTCTACGCCGAGAGCGGCGGCCAGGCCGGCGACACCGGCGTGATCGAGGCCGGCGGCCTCGAAAGCCGCGTGACCGACACCCAGAAGCAGGCCGGCGACCTGCACGTCCATCGCGTCGAGCTGGCCGGGCCGCTGAAGGTCGGCGACCAGGTCGTGGCCTCGGTGGACGCGGCCAAGCGCACCACCACCCGCGCCAACCACTCGGCCGCCCACCTGGTGCACGCCGCCCTGCACCATGTGCTGGGCCCGCACGTCGCCCAGAAGGGCCAGATGGTCGACGGCGACCGCATGCGCTTCGACTTCAGCCACGGCGGCCCGCTGAGCGCCGACGAGATCGAGCGCATCGAGGCCGAGGTCAATGCGGTGATCCGCCAGAACGTCCCGGCCCAGACTAAGGAAATGGCCCCGCAGGAGGCCATCGAGGCCGGCGCCGTGGCGCTGTTCGGCGAGAAATATGGCGACAGCGTCCGGGTGCTGACCCTGGGCGAGTCCCTGACCGAGGCCGGCAAGGCCTATTCGGTCGAGCTGTGCGGCGGCACCCACGTGGCCCGCACCGGCGACATCGCCCTGTTCAAGATCGTCTCCGAACAGGGCGTGGCCGCCGGCGTGCGCCGCATCGAGGCCCTGACCGGCGAGGCGGCCCGCCGCTTCCTGCTGGACCAGGCCGGCGTGGCCAAGGCCCTGGCCGACCAGTTCAAGACCCCGGTCGCCGAGGTCCTGGCCCGCGTCGACGCCCTGGTCGCCGAGCGCAAGGCCCTGGAAAAGCAGCTGGCCGAGGCCAAGAAGCAGCTGGCCCTGGGCGGCGGCTCGGGCGGCGCGGCCGCCGGCCCCGAAGAGATCAACGGCACGGCCCTGATCGCCCGCGTCCTGGACGGTGTCGGCGGCAAGGAGCTGCGCGGCGTGGCCGAAGAGTTTAAGAAGCAGCTGTCCAGCGGCGTCGTGGCCCTGGTCGGGACCACCGACGGCAAAGCCGCCGTCACCATCGCCGTGACCGCCGACCTTGTCGGCAAGTTCAGCGCCGCGGACCTGGCCAAGGCGGCGGTGATCGCCATGGGCGGCCAGGGCGCCGGCGGCAAGGCCGACTTCGCTCAGGGCGGCGCTCCCGACGCGACCAAGGCCCAGGACGGCCTGGACGCGGTCAAGGCCGCGCTGGCGGGCTAGGTCAGGCCGGGGTTCGACATTCGGCGCGCCTCGTCGCGCCCGCTCCTCCTCTAAGCGTCGAGCGTCAGCTTTAGGGTCGCGCCGATGGAACGCCCGTTCTTCAACTCACCAATCGCCGAGTTGGAGCGTGAGTATGAGGCGCGGCCGGGCGACGTGGCGCTTCTGGAAATCCTGGAGGCGGAGCTCGTCCATCGCCTTACCCCGCGCGGCCGAGCGCTCGCGGCCAAGGTCGCCGCCAGGCTTGGCGAGGTCTCGGCCGAACGGCCCGCCGCGCGCCATGCCGCCTCGACCCAAACCGCCGAGCCGGCGGCGGGGGCGTCGCCAGTCGCCGCCGTCGCGCCAGAACCAGCCGCGCCCAGATCCGAGCCGAAGCCCTATCCGCCGGTGACCAACACGCCTGACGGTGTTTTGTCGGCCTGGACGGCGTTGGAAGTGCTGTCGCCGCCGGGGTTCCGACGGCCCGAACAGCTGGCCGGCGGCGACAAGGGGGCCGTCGTCAAGCTCGACGGCGCTCTGCCCTGGGAGCGCGGCGCCAAGGCCAAGCCCGGGACGCGGCTTTACCATCAGGTGGTCCTGGGCTCGATCGATCTGCCCGAGACGGTCAAACACCTGCTGGCGGTCTATGCTGACGGCCGAGCCGAACGGCCCAAGGTGAGCGGCGAAGCGATCCTGGCGGTGCTGATCCTCGACAAGGATGGCCGCCCGATCGACGACAATCCGGCGCTGGTCGCCAGTTTCGGTTGGGGCGTGCCGGTGGCGCTGGCGGGAGGCCTGGACCGCCTGGCCGGCTGGTCGGACGTCGAGGCCGAACTCAACAAGGGCCTGGTCGAGCGGATCCGAGTGGCGGACGAGGATGGACTGGCGCGGCCGCTGACCCACGCGATGATCGACGCGGCCTATGGTTGGCTGGTCGGAAAGCTCGGCCTGCCGGCCAATCTGGTCAAGCCGCCGCGTTTTGCGATCCGCAGCTTCGTCGGTTTCAGGAGTTCGGAGCCGCCTGAACCTCTGCTGCTCAATAGTTTCTATCTCAATGACCTGGCGCGGGCTCGGCGATTGTTCGATCGCGACCAGGCGCCGGGCGTTTTGCGGCGCTATCTGGGCGTGGTCCAGCCGCCGCGGCGTCCGGACCTGTTCACCGACCGCGCCGCCTTGGCCGCCGCGGTGGGGCCGGCCCGATATTCACCTGCCCGCTGGCCCGGACGGGGACGCCATCCCCTGGTGTTGCTGCAGCAGGCGGCGGTCAATCTGGCCCTGGCCGAAGGCGAGGCCGGCGGCGTCCTGGCGGTCAACGGACCGCCTGGCACGGGGAAGACCACCTTGCTGCGCGATCTGCTGGCCGCCCTGGTGACCGAGCGCGCCCAGGCGATGATGGCCTTTGCTGATCCGGCGACGGCTTTCCACGCCACGGGCAAGCGCCTGAAGGCCGGCAATGGCTGGCTGCATCTCCACCAGTTGGACGATCGCCTAAAGGGCTTCGAGATGCTGGTGGCCTCCTCCAACAATGGCGCGGTCGAGAACGTCAGCGCCGAGCTGCCGGGCCTGGGCGCGGTCGCCGAGGACGAGCCCGGTCTGCGCTACTTCAAGAGCCTGTCCGACAGCCTGTTGCAGCGACCGACCTGGGGGCTGGGGGCGGCCGTGCTGGGAAACGCTGGCAACCGCTATCGGTTCGGCCAGACCTTCTGGTGGGACAAGGAGGTTGGTCTATCGACCTACCTGGCCGCCGCCGCCGGGAGGCCGCAGGTGATCGAGGCCGACGACAAGGGGCCGGAGCGGGCCCCGCGCATCGTGGCCGAGGAAAAGCCGCCTCGCGATCACGACGAGGCGCTGGTGCGCTGGGGGCAGGCGCGACGGGCGTTCGCCGAAGCCTTGAAGATCAGCAAGACCGCGCTGGACGAACTGGAGTTCGCCAGGATCGCGGCCGCGCGCCTTCCGGCGTTGCGCGGGTCCTTGACGGCATGGGCCGGCTTGGCGTCGCGGCGTCCCGGCTTTTGGTCGCGGCTTTTCCAGACCCGCGCCTATCGGGTCTGGCGCGCCGCCGCGCGTTCGGCGCGAGCCGCCGTGGAGGTTGATCTTGTGGCGGCTCGCCCCGTCCTGGAGGCGGGTCTGGCTGGGGCCTTGGCGCGAACCTTGACGCGGCTTGCCCCGACGACGGATCTGGAGCCCGCGCGCCAGCGCTTGGAACGGGCGACCGAAGCGGCCGAGCGACGTCGGCGAGACCTGGCCGATCTCTTCGTCGACGAGGCGTTCTTCGCGCGCGACCACGCCGTGCGGCAGAAGACCGCGCCTTGGCTGGACGCCGCCGTGCAACGGGCGCGCGACGATGTGTTCGTCGCCGCCATGGCGTTGCACAAGGCCTTCATCGACGCGGCCGCCGGGCCCTTGCGCCACAATCTCGGGGCGATGATGAACGTCCTGGGCGGCGCGAGCCTGGGCGATTCCGAGAAGGATCAACTGATCCCCGACCTGTGGTCGTCGCTTTTCCTGGTCGTGCCGGCCCTGTCGACGACGTTCGCCTCGGTGGATCGCATGCTGGGCGACCTGCCGCCTGGCTCGCTGGGTTGGCTGCTGATCGACGAGGCTGGCCAGGCCTTGCCGCAGGCGGCGGTTGGGGCCCTCACACGGGCGCGGCGCGCCGTGATCGTCGGCGATCCCGTGCAGATTCCGCCGGTGGTCACCTTGCCTGAAAGTCTGACCGCCGCGATCCATCGCCGGTTCGGGGCGGATCCCGACCCGTTCAACGCGCCCGGCGCGTCGGCCCAGACCCTGGCCGACAGCGCCACGCCCCACCGGGCGGAGTTCGTGGGCAAGATGGGCAGCCGCACCGTCGGCGTGCCCCTGCTGGTCCATCGCCGCTGCGCCGATCCGATGTTCGCCGTCGCCAATCAGGTGGCCTATGAGGGGATGATGGTCCAGGCCAAGGCGTCGGCCGCCTCGCCGATCGCCCAGGTGCTGGGCCCGTCGAGATGGATCGACGTGCTGGGCTCGGCCCAGGACAAGTGGTCGCCTGAAGAGGGCGAGGCGGTGATCACCTTGCTGGCCCGACTGGTCGCCGCTCGGGTCGAGCTTGATCTCTACGTCGTCACGCCGTTCGTGGCGGTGGCTGACGGCTTGCGACGTCGTATCGTGGAGACAGGCGTGCTGGGTCCGGCGGTCGCCGACGCCGTCGCCTGGGTGCGCGAGCGAGTGGGCACGGTTCACACCGTCCAGGGCCGGGAAGCCGAAGCGGTGATCTTCGTCCTGGGCGCGCCTTTGCCGCAGCAGGCCGGGGCGCGCGGCTGGGCGGGCGGTCAGCCGAATCTGCTCAATGTCGCGGTGACCCGGGCCAAGGAGGCGCTCTACGTCGTGGGCTCCAGGGAACGCTGGCGGACGGCGGGGGTGTTCAGCGTTCTGGCGTCACGGCTCGACTGACGGCCACGCGCCCCGACGATCGCCGCCAAGGCGCCGTCCAGGGTCGGGTGCACGAACCGGAAGCCGCTGGCCAGGGCCGCCGCGGGCGTGACCCGCTGGCCGTTCAGCAGCAACTCGTCGGCGAAGGCGCCCAGAGCCAGCCGCAGGGGCGCGGCCGGGGCGCGCAGCAGGGCGGGGCGGCGCAGGGCGCGGCCGAGCGCGCGGGCGAAGGCGGCGTTGCGGATCGGCTCCGGCGCCGTGCCGTTGACGGGCCCTTCCAGGCCCGGCGTGGCGATCGCGTGGGCGATCAGGCGCACCAGGTCGTCCAGGTGGATCCAGCTCATCCAGTGGCGTCCGGTCCCGAACGGCCCGCCCAGGCCGAACTCGAACGGGGTCAGCATGCGCGACAGGGCCCCGCCGTCGAGCGCCAGGACGATGCCGATCCGCAGGCGCGCCACCCGCACGCCCAGGTCCTGGGCGGTCATCGCCGCGCGCTCCCAGCGCCGGCAGATCGTGCGCGAGAAGCAGTCGTGGCCGTCGGCGGCCTCGTCCAGCACTTCGTCGCCGCGCAGGCCGTACCAGCCGATCGCGGACCCGCTGACCAGGACGGCGGGCCGGCGGTCCAGCCGCGCGATCAAGGCGACCACGGCCCGGGTCACCGCCAGGCGCGAGCCGATGATCCGCCGGCGCTTGGCGGGCGTCCACAGGCCTTCGGAGATCGGTTCGCCGGCCAGGTTGACGATCGCGTCGATACGGGCGTCGCCGGCGATCTGGTCCAGGTCCGTGACGATGCGGATCGGGGCGGGCAGGCCGGCGGCCGTGGCGCGGTCGCGGGTCAGGGCGGTGACCTCGTGGCCGGCCCCGACCAGGGCCGCGACCAGGCGCCGGCCGATCAGGCCCGTGGCCCCGGTGACCAGGATCGATAGTCCCGGCGCCAGCGCCGCGACCAGCGGAACCGGATCGCTCGCCATGATCCGCCGGGCGCGCCTCGCGGCGGCCAGGTCGCGCAGGCCGAAGACCGAGACCGCCGCGGCGGCCAGGGCGCAGAGCCAGCTCCAGGCGCCGTAGTCGGTCGGGGCCAGCGCGGTGGGCGCTTCCGACCAGCGAGCCAGCACCGGCAGGACCAGGGCCAGGACGATCCCGTAGTTCAGGGTCAGCAGGGTGTGTACGACCCGCTCGCTGGCCGGCAGCCTGCGCGTGCGGTCTTCTTCGACGAAGTCCCACAGGGTCAGGACCAGCTCGCCCAGCATCAGCCCGATCAGGGCGACGGCCAGCGCGCCTTGCGGGCGGCTCCAGCCGAGGAGCAGGAACATCGCCGCATAGGCCAGGTTGCGCGCCCCGTGCAGCCGCAGCTCCCGGGCCTGGGACGGCCGCCAGGCCAGGCGCTCGGTCAGCTCGTGGTGATAGAGCGTGTCGAACCCGCCCATCGCCACTTGGAGGAACACCAGGGTCCAGATCAGGTCGGTCATCGATCCGTCTCCCGAAGGGCGGCCGGCCGCTCGCGGAACATCCCCACCTGGCGGAGCATCTGGCCGAGCCGCGGATGGCGCAGGTCCAGGACGAAGGCGAAGCCGCCGTCGCCCTGGTCGACGTGGCTGATGGTCAGGGCGCCCGGCGCCAGCCAGGCCGGCAGCCCCAGGCGCAGGCCCAGCCGCGCGGGGCCCAGCGCCAGGAAGTAGCCGCGGCTGTGGAAGTGCAGGGCGGTCTCGTCGGCGCTGACCGCCAGGGCGATGCCGAAGCCGCAGCCCAGATACTCCTCCAGGCCCGTGGGGCCGGCGAAGCGCTTGCTGCTGTGGATCACCTGCGGGAAGCCGTGGGCCCGGTTGTACATCCGGGTCCAGAACTGGCCGCCGGCCGGGCCGTCCTCGGTGACGGTCACGACGGCGGCCACGCCCAGGTCGTCGTGGAGGGGCAGGGGCGCGCCGATCAGGCGGCACAGCTGGGCCAGGACCTGGCCGGCCCAGTTGCGCCGGCTTTCGGTGATCTCGCCGACATAGGTCACGGCCATGCCGGGACGCAGGCGCTTGCTGAACCGGTCGCGCACGGCCTGAGGAAGGCGGGCCCAGCCGGCCTCGCCCAGCAAGGCGCGGAAGCGCAGGTCGCGCAGGTCGGCGGGCGCGGGCTCCGGAAGGTCCCGGCGGGCCGCGGGGCGGGGTCTTGCGATCTCCAACATGGCCAAATTCCCTGTTCCCGTCTTGCCTGTTATTTCTGTCTAAAGAGAAATGGACGGCGAAATTTTTTAAGTCGTCTTGTCCGCCTTGCCGCGTCCGACGCCGAGCAGGCCGACCACCTTCGAGCCCATCTTGATCAACGACATCAGGGTGCTGGGCGGCACCGTCAGCATCTGGCCGTACCAGCTGTCGATCGTGGTGACGAAGCCGTGCATTTCCTTCAGCCGCTTGCGGGCGACCGCGCTCAGGGCGGGATCGTGTTCGGCCGCGGCCAGGACGGGACCCAGCGCCTCGACCATCGGGTCGATCTCGCGCTCCTTGCGGCCCTGGGCGATGCGCGTCAGCATCTGCCAGAGGTCCGCCTCGGCCTCATAGTGGTCGCGCCGGTCGCCCAGCTGCGGCGCGCGGCGGATCAGTTTCCAGCCGATCAGTTCACGGATGCTGTTGGAGACGTTGGAGCGCGCCATGCCCAGGCTCTCGGCGATGTCCTCAGCGGTCATCGGCCGGTCGGCCAGGTAGAGCAGGGCGTGGATCTGGGCGACGGAGCGATTGACGCCCCATTGCCCGCCCATGTCGCCCCAGCGCAGCACGAACTGCTCGACCGCGGCGGGGAGGCGCTTCGTGCTGTCTGCAATTTCTGTCATGACAGAAATATAGGAGCCGATAGAACCGTCGTCAACCGGACCGCTGGCGTCGACATCGAGGGCAAGGCGACCGGGCTCGAGGTCAGCCCGTGACCGGATTGGCGACTTCCACCAGATTGCCGTCCGGATCGCGCAGGTAGATCGACAGGATCGGGCCGGTCGCGCCGGTGCGCCGCACGGGGCCTTCCTCGATCGCCACCCCCATCGTCTCGAGATGGGCGGCCACCTGCTCCAGCGGCGTCGCGGCGAGGAAGCACAGGTCCGCCGAACCGCGCGTCGGCCTCAGGGCCTTGGGCTCGAACTCGTGTCCGGCCTGGTGCAGGTTGATCTTCTGGTCGCCGAACACCAGCGCCTTGCGGCCCTCGCCGAACGTCTCGAGCCGCATGCCCAGGACGTCGCGATAGAACACGATGGTCCGGTCCAGATCGGCGACGGTCAGCACCAGGTGGTCGAGGCGGTCCAGGACGATCATGCCGTTTCCCTTGGCAGACGCGGTCTCCGGCGGCCTCGGCCGCGCCCGACGGCGCCAAAATAGTGAACGCCGGTCGATCAAAGACCAAATTCGTGATCACGAAGGCTCGTCGTCGACGGCGGACGTGCGCAAGCTTGGCCCGGGACTGTAGCGGAAAAGGGGATGGTCATGAGCGAGGAAACCGCCGGGGGCGGCGTCAGCTACGAAAAGGTCGACGCCGCCTATTTCGACAAGCGGGGCCTCAAGCGCTACGCGGGCGTGTTCTCGCTGTGGGCGCTGGGCGTCGGGGCGGTGATCTCGGGCCAGTTCTCGGGCTGGAACCTGGGGATGGGCGTGGGCGGCTGGGGCGGCATGCTGACCGCCACCCTGATCATCACCGTCATGTACCTGGGCCTGACCTTCTCGATCGCCGAAATGGCCGCGGCCCAGCCGCACACCGGCGGGGCCTACAGCTTCGCCCGGGCCGCCATGGGGCCGTGGGGCGGCTTCATCACCGGCCTGTGCGAGAACGTCGAATACGTGCTGACCGCGGCGGTCGTCTGCTTCTTCATCGGCTCGTACCTGGGCGGCATCTTCGAGACGCCGGCCTGGGCGCAGCCGCTCTACTGGATCGGCGCCTATGTTGTCTTCGTCGGGCTGAACGCCGGCGGGGTGGCGATGTCGTTCCGGTTCACGGTGTTCATCACCCTGCTGGCCCTGGCCTGCCTGGCGGTGTTCTGGGTCAGCGCCCTGCCGCACGCCGACTTCTTCAAGTACGCCATGAACGTGGGGCCGGGCGGGACCGAGCTGAAGGACGGCCATGGGCCGTTCCTGCCGGCCGGGATCGGCGGGGCCCTGGCCCAGCTGCCGTTCGCGGTCTGGCTGTTCCTGGCCATCGAGCAGCTGCCGCTGGCGGCCGAGGAGAGCCATACCCCGCAGCGCGACCTGCCCAAGGGGATCATCCTGGGCATGGCCACCCTGATCGTCTCGGCCCTGCTGGTGCTGTGGCTCAACAGCGCCATCTCGCCGGGGACCTTCGCCCTGGCCAAGTCCGGCGAGCCGATCCTGGAGGGCTTCCGCACGATCTATGGCGGCGGCCTGGCCAAGGTGCTGGCGGCGATCGCGGTGGCCGGCCTGATCGCCAGCTTCCACGCCATCATCTTCGCCTATGGCCGCCAGATCTATTCGCTGTCGCGGGCCGGCTACTTCCCGCGCGCCCTGTCGGTGACCCACGGGGTGCGCAAGACCCCGGACGTGGCGCTGATCACCGGCTCGGCCGCCGGCCTCGTGGTGATGCTGGCGGTCTGGTTCATCCTCGGGGCCGAGAAGGGCGCGGCGGTGATCGGCGGGACCCTGCTGAACATGGCGGTGTTCGGGGCCATGCTGTCCTATGTCGCCCAGGGCCTGTCCTTCATCCTGCTGCGCCGGAAGTTCCCCGACCTGGAGCGGCCCTACAAGAGCCGGTTCGGCCTGCCCGGGGCGGGTTTGACCGTGGTCATCTCGCTGGTGACGATCTTCTATCAGCTGAAGGATCCGATCTATCGGACCGGGGTGATTGGGGTGGCGATCTGGTTCGCGGTCGGCATCGTCTATTTCGCCCTGGTCGGCCGCAAGAAGCTGGTGCTGTCGCCGGAAGAGGCCTTCGCGATCGGCGGCGGCAAGGCGGCCTATGAGACGCACTGACAAGCCAGCCGGCCCTTCCGGGGGCGGATGGTCAATGTAACGTATTGTAAAAACCAAGGTTCGCCCTCTGGTCGAGGTCTGCTCCATGGCCTTTAACTCCGTCCCACAGCAGTCGAGGGCGGATCGATGGGGTGGTCGGAGGCCGGAAGGCGGGGCTTGGAGCGGGCCGCGGGCGGGGTCGCGATCCTCAACCCGCTGGTCGGCGAGATCGCCGAGGCGCTGCTGGACCTGGGCGGCGCGGCCCATCGCGACCTGGTCGTGGCCTATATCGCCAAGCGCCGGGGGGTGTATCGGCCCTCGGAGGCGATGCTGCGCGAGCTGGACGAGGCCTTCGCCGCCTATTGCCGGGGCGCCAGCGATCCGCGGGCCGCCAACCTGCTGCACCTGCCATACGGACCGCACAGCCGTCGCTGGGCCCTGACCGACCAGGCCTACGGCATGCTGCGCGGCCGGGCGAACGCCGAGGCCCATTGAAGATCGAGCCCACATTGTGGGCCCTGGCCGACCGGCTCGGCCTGGATCCCGCGCGCCGGCGTCCCCGCCTGCTGCTGGTCGCGTCCCTGCTGAGCCTGATGCTGTGGGGCGTGATCGCCTGGGCCCTGTCGTGGCTGGTTGGGCACCTGGTCCGAAGCTAGAGCCCGGCTTTCCGCTAAGGCGATGCGAGAACAGGAAACGCGAGCCAGTCCCGCGATTTTCACGCCGCGCGGCTTACTCTAGGGTGCGCGCCGAGGACCGTCGGGGATTCGCCGTGCGTATATTGTTGACGACCCTGGTCGCGGGCCTGCTAAGCGCCTGCGCCACGCCGCCCCAAGTGGCGCACGAGGGCGACCTGTCGATCCTGCAAGGACAGGCCGTCGCGACGGAAGTCGGATCGGCCGCATCGTCCGGCGCGGACCAGGCCCTGGTCCAGGCGATCCAGGCCCGGCTGGCCGACCGGATCGGCGAAGCCGGCGCCGTCCAGCTGGGCGCCCTTCAGCCCCGCTATAGACTGCAGGTGACGGTCGGGACCTCGCCGGCCGGGGTCGGGATTTCCCCCAACGCCGGCCCGGAGGTCGGGGTCGGGCCCTGGCGCAGCGCGCCGACCAGGCTGCGCCCCTGGTCCCGGCGCGGCCCGGTCCGCACGGCGGCCCTGGCGGTGCTGGACCTGTCGAGCGGCAAGGTCGCGGCCTGGGCGACGGTCCGGACGTCCAGCGACGATCCCGTCGAGCTGGCCGACCGGCTGGTCGAGGCCCTGAAGCCGGCCAAGACTTAGCCGGCTGTCCCCAGCTTCTCCCCCGAAACGCGTCGTGATCTCGAATACCGATGTTCACCCGGACGGCGCGACGCGCTATCGAGGGGAAACGAAGGTGAGGAAGCCCATGACGTCGCGATCGACGATTTCCGCCCCGAAGCTCGCCGTCTGGGCGGTCGCCTGCGTGCTCGGCCTGTCGGCCGCGCCCGGCCTCGCCCAGGTCCCCGCCAACCTGACGGCCGCCCTGGCCGATCCCGCCCGCCCGGCGGCCGACACCGCCCGCGACGCGGCCCGCCATCCGGCCGAGCTTCTGGCCCTGGCCGGCGTCAAGCCGGGCGGCAAGGTGGTCGATTTCATCGTCGGCGGCGGCTACTTCACCCGCATCCTGTCGGCGGCCGTCGGATCGACGGGGACGGTCTACGCCTACCAACCCGCCGAGTTCATCAAGTTCCAAGCCAAGTACGGCGAGGATCTGAAGACCGTGGCGGCGGCCTACAAGAACGTCACGCCGCTGGACGGAAGCCTGATCGGGCTGGACCTGCCCGACGGCCTCGACGCCGTGATCACCGTCCAGAACTACCACGACCTGCACCTCAAGCCGTTCCCGACCGACACCGCCGCCAAGGTCAATGCCGAGGTGTTCAAGTCGCTGAAGCCGGGCGGGGTCTTCCTGGTCGTCGATCACTACGCCGCCGACGGTTCGGGGCTGGCCGCGCCCGACACCTTGCACCGCATCGACATCGCGGCCGTGAAGTCCGAGGTCGAGGCCGCCGGCTTCAAGCTGGCCGCCGAGAGCCCGCTGCTGCGCGACCCCGCCGATCCGCGCACCGCCAGCGTCTTCGACCCCGCCATCCGGGGCAAGACCGACCAGTTCGTCCTCAAGTTCGTCAAGCCATAGGGGAGGGGAGAGGGGACACGCGCTCGCGGCCAGCCGCGCCGTGCAAAAGAGCGCGACGCGCGAGGGCGTGTCCCCCGGGTTCTTCGGCTGTCGATCCCCGCGTTCGCCGGGATCAGCCGATCAGGATCCCATTTCCGGCAGCCGCAGCGTGAAGGTCGCCCCCCCGCCGGGCGTGCTCCGGCAACTGACCCCGCCGCCGTGCCGCGTGGCGGCGGCCTGGACGAAGGCCAGGCCCAGGCCCGCGCCGCCCGCGGCCTCGGCGCCCGGCCGGTCGAAGCGCTGGAACGGCCGGAAGGCCAGGGCGGCCTCCTCGACCGTCAGGCCCGGCCCCTGGTCGGCGACCGACAGGTCGATATAGGTGCGGCCGCCGTCCAGCACCGTGGCCGCGCGCACCACGATCGTCGAACCGTCCGGGCCGTACTTCACCGCGTTGCCGATCAGGTTGACCAGGGCGCGGGCCAGGACCCCGCGATCGCCCAGGGCCATCATCGACGTCTCGCAGCCTTCCTGGCGGATCTGGATATGGCGCTGGCGGCACTGCGGCCACAGCTCGTCGATCGCTTCGACCGCCACGTCGCACAGGTCGACCGGCTCCATCGCCGTCTGGGTGACCTCGGCCCGGGCCAGCTGCACGAAGCCGTCGGCCAGGGCCAGGGTGCGGCGGGCATAGGCGGCCAGGCGTTCCGACGTCTCGGGCGGCAGGCCGGGCGTGGTGGCCAGCAGGGCCAGGATCGAGGTCTGCGGCGAGCGCATGTCGTGGGTCAACAGCTGCAGCGCCTGCTCGCGCTGGCGCATGGCGGCGGTCAGGGGCGTGATGTCGGCCAGGCGCACGATCCAGCCCGCGCCTTCCCCCGCCTCGTCGCGCCGGAACACGGTCTGGATCTGGAAGGCGCGGCCGTCGGCCAGGTGCAGGTCGATGGGATGGCCGCTGTCGCCCTCGGCCGGCCAACTGGCCGGGAAGGTCCGGCCCAGGGGCTCCAGGGCGTTGAGGGCGTCGGCCAGGCCGCCGCCTTCCAGCACCCACGGGCGATCGGCCAGCAGCGCCTGGGCGGCGGCGTTGGCGGCGATAACCCGCCGCTCGGCGTCGGCCACCAGGGTGGCGTCGGGCAGGCTGAACAGGGCGTCGGCCGAGAACCGCCGCAGGTCGTCGATCCGAGTGATGGCCGCCCCGAGGCTGAGGGCCTGGCGGGTGACGACGTCGCTTTCGAACTCGGCGTCGGCGTGGGCGGCGCCGGCCGGATCCACCGAACGCAAGCGATCCAGCTCGTGGCCCAGCAGGTCGTTGACCCGTCCCAGCCGGCCCCAGCCCCATACCAGCGAGACCAGGCCCATGCCGATGATCGCCGCCACGGGCGACAGCCACAGGTGGCCGCGGGAGAACAGGGCGGCGCTGGTCCCGACGGCCGCGGCCAGCAGCACGGCCAGCAGCAGCAGGCTGGTGCGCGGCGGCAGCACCAGCAGCCCGGCCAGCAGCAGCCACAGCAGGCTGAGGGCGAAGACCAGGCGGGCGGCCAGGCCGGCCGGCTTGATCATCATCCCGCCGCGCAGGCCGTCCAGCACGCTGGCCTGCAGCTGCACCCCGGTCATGCTGGCGGCGTCGGGGGTGACCGGGGTCGGAAAGGCGGGGCCGAGGCCGGGCGCGGTCAGGCCGACGAACACCGTCCGGCCCGCGATCATCTCGCGTGGGACCTCGCCGGCCAGCACGCTGGAGAAGGCGACCTGGCGATAGCGGTCCGGCGGCCCGGCGAATGGGATCAGCAGGGTCGGGTCGTCGCCGCGCGTGGCGTCGGGGGCGTCGAACGGCTTGGTGGCGCGGTGGACCACGGTCATCAGGTCCGGCGTGAGGTCGGGGCCGTTGGCTTCGAATGGCGCCATGCGGCGCACCAGGCCGTCGGGGTCGAACCGCACATGGACCAGGCCGACCGCCGCCGCGCCCTGGGCGATCCCCGGCATCGGCCCGACCAGGGTCGGCGGCGCGCCCTCCTGTGTCGAAGGCTCCAGGAACTGCGGCAAGTACACCTTGCCCGAGCGGGCGACGGCGGCGGCTAGGGCCTGGTCGGCGGCCGGATCCTGCGACGGTTGGCCGAACAGCACGTCGTAGACGATCGCCTTGGCGCCGGCCTGGCTGAGCCGATCGATCATCTGGGCGTGGCGGGCGCGATTCCAGGGCCAGGCCCCCAGCTCGCGCAGGCTGCGCTCATCAACGCCGACGATCAGGATCGAGGTGTCGACGGGACGTTCCGAAGCGCGCACCAGCCGGTCGTAGAGGATGTTGTCCAGCCGCGTGGTCAGGGGACTGGCGGCCAGGCCGGCCAGGGCCAGGCCGGTAAGGGCGGCGACGGCCAGCCAGCGCAGCAGGCGCCGGCGCGGGGATCGCGGCGGCCCGGGCCTCAGCCGCCGGAGGGGCGCGAGCCGGGGGACGGACAGGCTGGGAAAGGCGGCCAAGGCCTAGCTTCCGATCTTCAGCGACTGCAGCGGCGCGACCTTCTCGCTGACCACGCCGTTCTTCACCCGCGTGGCGCTGACCCGCCAGCTGTAGAGGCCCGGCGGCAGGTCGGTCAGGGTCAGCTGCGGCTCGACCAGGCCCGGCTGGTCGATGATCGGCGCGCCCGGCTCGGTCCCCGCGAACAGCTGGAAGCGGAAGCTGCGCACGCCGTCGCCCGCCGCGTTCCAGCGGAACAGGAAGTTGCGATGCTTGCCGCGAACCTCGGCGACGGGCGGGGCACCGGGCTCCAGCACGTCGAGATCGCGGTCGAAGCTGTAGTCGGCGGGCGCGCCCTCCAGGCCGGCCGGATCCAGGGCGGTGACCCGGACGAAATAGGCGCCGTTTTCCAGCGGTCCGAAGTCGGCGACGGTTTCGGCCTGGGTCGCCTCGGCGAACAGGTCGACGAAGCCGGCGTCACGCGACAGCAGCAGCCGGTAGCCGGCGGCGCCGGCCTGGGGACGCACGGCGAAGCGCACGGTGCGATCGGTCTGGTTCTGATCGGCTTCGTTCAGCGTGGGGGCGGGCAGCAGGGCGACCGGGGCGCTGACCCCGGCGCTGTCGGAGATGACGCCGAAGCCGGCCGGGACCGGCGGCCCGACTGGGGGCGCTTCGCCTGGACCCACGCCGACCGCGCCCTTCAGGACCTCGGTGCGGGCCCGCCCGTCCGCCGCCGCCACCCGGAACTCCGTGCCGCGCACGGCCGAGATCGACACGGGGGTGCGCACCTCGAAGCGGGCGTTGGGGTTGGGATTGGGCGTCGCCTGGATCGCGCTGCGTCCCTCGTCCAGCTTGAACACCCGCTGCGGGGCGTTGGTCAGCACGACGCTGCGCAGCCGCACCACGCGCATGGCGGTGTTCGAGGGCAGGGTGACGCGCGAGGCGTCCTCCATCTCGAACGTCGCGAAGGCGCCGGGACCGGTGATCACGCGCTGGCCTTCCTTGAGCGCCATGCCCGTCTGGGCGGGGGTCCGCCGGCCGTCGGTCTCGATCTCGACCCTGCCGCTGAAGGCGCTGAGCCGGGCGTCGATCGGGACGGTCTTGAGCAGGTCGGCGTCGATGGTCAGGGTCTTGCCCACCGGCAGGACGCGCGGCCGGCTGATCTGGTTGGCGCGCTGCACATGGCGGTAGTCGGTGGTCCTGCGCAGGTAGGCCCGGCCCAGGTCGAACAGGGTGTCGCCGCGCCGGACCACGTAGCGGACCGGCGGGTCGGCCGGAACGGCGGCGGGCTTCGCCGGGCCCCGCGGCGCGCACAGGGCGGGGCCGGACGCCAGGGCCAGGACGGAGGCCAGGGCGAACAGCGACGGTCGAAGAATCATTCAGCGGCTCCGGACGCGGTGTCGGCCTCGGGCTCGCAGACTTCCAGCCGGTAGCCGAACCCATAGACCGTCGTCAGTCTAAAGCCGTTCGCGGGGCGCAGGTGAAGCTTTGATCTCAGGCGCGAGACGTGGGCGTCCAGGGTGCGGGTCTCCAGGTCCGGCCGCTGGCCCCAGACCCGGCGCAGCAGGTATTCGCGCGACAGCGGCCGGGCCAGGTTGTTGAACAGCAGGGCCGCCAGCTGGAATTCCTTGGGCGTCAGGGTCTCGACATTGTCGCCCCAGGCGACGGTCTGGGCGCCGGGGTCCAGGCGGTAGGGACCGTGCTGCTCGACCTGGGGCGCGGCGGTCGGGCGATAGGCGCGACGGGCCAGGGCGTTGACGCGGGCCAGCAGCACCGGCGGCTGCAGCGGCTTGACGATGTAGTCGTCGGCCCCGGCGTTCAGGCCCTCGACCAGGTCGGCCTCGACCGAGCGACTGGTCAGCAGCAGCACCGGCGGCGACGGGCTCAGCAGCTCGCCGACCCGGCGCAGGGTCTCGATGCCGCTGAGCTCGGGCATGTTCCAGTCGAGGATCAGGAGGTCGAAGGTCTGGCGGCGCAGTTCGGCCAGCAGGCGCTCGGGACGGGTGAAGCTGGTGCAGTCATAGCCGGCCGGCCCCAGAAGGGCGGCGACCAGCGTGTTGTGGCTGTCGTCGTCGTCAAGCAGGGCGACTTTCATGGGCTCACTTGCAGCAAGAGCATTTTCGAGCGAAGTGGGCGCCGGTTCGCGTGAAGAAAATGCGTAAAAACAAACACTTCGGGTAACTCGCGCGCCCCGCGGGGTGGGGAGCGGGGCCCGCGGCGGCGGGACGCTGTCCGGGGGGAATGGATCAATGCGGCCATCCGCGCTGGGCAGCGTAACGCGCCCATGCTGCGTCCGCTCCGATTGTATGCCCGAATTTACAATGGTTTACAGTCGAGTTCGAGGGGGCGCGAGGTCCGCCCCAGCCGTTCATTCCGCCCAGTCCGGCGTTCGCCGCGACGGGCGGCGTTTCGGCCTACCCCCCGAACGAACGCCCGCCGCCGCCGAAGCCGCCGCGCGAGATCACCGAGCTGCGGCTCTGGACCCGGGCCGGGGCGCGCATCTCCGGGGCGTTGAAGGTATCGGTGCGCACGCGGGTGCGGCCGGTGACATAGTCGCGCGACAGCGGATAGCCCGAGCCGCCGTAATAGGTCCCCTCGCGGTCGCGGTACATCGGCGCGCCGAAATAGCCGCCGCCCATGTTGTTCAGCGCCTGACCGACGATGAACCCGGTCAGCAGCGGCGTGAAGAAGCTGCCGCCGTTGTTGTCGTTGCGCGGCACGCACTGGGACACGCCGTAGCGTTCCTCGCAGCTTTGCTGGTCGGCGAACTTGGGGGCGTTGGCGGCGCTGTCCTTCTGGGCCTGGGCGTAGGCGGTGTCGCATTGCTCGGCCGTCATGTCGCCGGACTTCTTGCAGTCGTCGAGCGACGCGTAGGTCTTGGCGTCGACCTCGCGCGAGGCGGCCGGCGGGTCGCCCCACTGGGTGGCCGTGCCGGGATCGTCGCAGGCGCTGACCGAGATCGCCGTGCCGGCCATCAGGCCGGTCAGGACCAGGCCGCTGGAGCGCAGGCGGCGGCGGGGGGGCTTGGAAAGGGGAGCTTGAACGGTCATGGCGCGCCTCAGGCCGTCATGCAGGCGGCGTTCAGCACGCCGACCGCCAGGGAGATGCTCAGGAGGTAGACGCCAGCGGCGATCTCGCCCTTCTCGATCCGGGCGGCGACGTCCTTCATCACCACCATGCGCACCAGGGTGAAGGCGGCGATCTGCAGCACGCCGGCCAGGGCCGCCCAGGCGCAGAACTCGACCAGGGTGACGGTGTTGCTCAGGGCCGAGGCCAGGGGCAGCACATAGCCGACCAGCGCCCCGCCCAGGGCCAGGGCCGCGGCAACGTTGCCCTCGCGGATCAGCCGACCCTCGTTGTAGGGGGTCACCCACTGGTAGACGATCTTGAAAATCACCGTGAACAGGCCGGCGGCGACGAAAGCCACCACGAAGGCCAGGGCGCTGGCGCCAAATCCGTGCAGGTCCATTTGTATTCCCCCTTGAAAGGTCAGCCCTAGGCCTTGAACTCCCCGACGCCCAGCGGGACGCCGATCATGATCTCGAACGACACCTCGGTGCGGTCCTCGTTTTCCTGCTCGATGGCCAGCAGCAGCTCGCGGCCCTCGCCCGGCAGGTCGCGGCCGAACAGCATGCAGGTCTGGTAGATTCGCCGATCGGGGACGCCGTCGCGGTCGTCGTGGACGTCCTCCCAGAAGGTGACCGGCTCCTGGCTCTCGGCCTCGTCGCCGAACCACAGGCGCTGGTATTCGGGCAGGCCCGGGCCGGTGAAGGTGCGGGCCCGCAGGCGCCGGCCCCAGGCGTCGCGATCGGCGCGGCCGCCTGGGTAGGCGCTGTCCCAGGGCACGAACACGGTGATGTCGTTGACCCTCTGGCCCTCGCGGTCGTCGGACACGGCTTGGAACATCACGTCGTCGTCGGTGTAGAACCGGTGCACGAAGCCGCCGTCCTTGAGGTCGACCAGGCCCTGGGCGGTGATTTCCAGCGTGTCGCGGTCCAGCGGGAAGCGCAGGTCGTCGCCCAGGCGGCGCCAGGCCAGGGTGTCCAGCCAGACCGTGCGGCCCAGGGTGACGTTGCGAATCGCCGGCAGGGCCGAAGCGGGCGTGGCGTCCTTACGGCCGAAGAGCTTGCTGAACATGAACGACCCGCTGCGACACTCGCGTCACATGTACGACGTCATTCCCGCCCACAAAAGAGGGAAGGGGATTACCAACTTGTCATCCACGCACGTAAGGTTGCGCTCTCGACGACTGGCGTTCGCTCGCCCATCTAGTATGAACGGCCGCAAGACTGGCTTCGCCGAAGGAGACACCGCTCGATGACGACCCCCGCCTGGACTGTTCGCTCGCTGAAGACGGCGCTTTCCGACGGCTTCAGCGAGGCCATGACGGCCCGCGTGGTCGAGGGCGCCGATCCGATCCTGCTGGTGACCATGCACGATCACGGTGACCTGGAGATCTTCGTCAGCGTCAGCGACCAGCAGATCGCCGCCTCGGTGCTGCTGTGGCCGGTCGACGAACAGCCCGACCGCCACGCCTTCAACGAATTCCTGCTCAAGGCCCAGAAGCTGGTGCCGCTGTCGAACTTCGGCATCAGCGCCGTCAACGGCCGCGACTATTACGAACTGTTCGGCGAGCTGGCCCCCAGCTCGTCGCTGGACGACATCCTGATCGAGCTGCGGGTCCTGGCCGAAAACGCCATCGAGGCCGCGTCCGACCTGCGCTCGTCCTTCACCCCCGCCGCCTAAGCCCGCGACTCGGAGACCCTACATGTCCATCTGGAGCAAGCTGTTCACCCTGGGTCGCGCCGGCGCGCACGAGGCCACCGCGGCCGTCGTCGACGCCAACGCCCTGCGCATCCTCGACCAGGAGATCCGCGACGCCGACGCCGCCCAGGGCAAGGCCCGCGACGACATGGCCACCCTGGTGGCCCGCCGCCGCATCCTGGAAAAGGAAGTCGCCGGCTTCCGCGACCAGGTCACCAAGTACGAGGCCTCGGCCCGCGCCGCCGTCGCCAAGGGCGACATGGACCTGGCCCGCCAGGTGGCCCAGCGCATCGCCGACCTCGAGCAGGACATCGCCCTGAAGGAGCCGCAGATCGGCGACATGCGCGCCGCCGAGGAGCAGTTGCACCAGGCCGTCACCGCCACCGACCGCCGCATCGAGACCCTGCGCCGCGAGGTCGAGGTGGTGAAGGTCAACGAGAGCGTCCAGAAGGCCCAGGCCGCCGTCTCGGCGCGCGGAGCCGGCGCGGGCGCCTCGCTCGGCTCGGCCGCCGACAGCTTGGCCCGCATCAAGGAACGCCAGGCGATCCGCGGCGAGAAGATCAAGGCCGCCGGCGAACTGGAAGACCGCCGCACCGGCGCCGACCTCGACGAGAAGCTGCGCCTGGCGGGCATCCTGCCCGGCCAGTCCAGCGCCGACGACGTCCTGGCCCGCCTGGCCCCGGCCCAGCCGACGCTGCAGATCGAGCAGAAGCCGAACGGCGAGGCCTAGGTTCGTCGCCCACCCCAATGGTTGTCATCCCGGAAGCGCGTAGCGCTGTCCGGGACCCAGGTGAACCGCACCGCTTCCGCCCAGTCCCAGGGTCCCGGACAGCCTCTTCGAGGCTTCCGGGATGACAACCCAATAAGGGCGCTGACGTAAGGCGCATAGCGGTGTCGACCACAGCCCTGAACTGGATTGAAGCCCAATGCGCCGCCTGAAGCTGACCCCGCGTCCCGACTGGCAGGCCAAGGCCGAGGCGGTCGGGTTCGTCTACCACCACACCGAAGGCCAGGCCTATTGGGACGAGGGCGTCGCCTACGCCTTCTCCCTGGCGCAGGTGGAACAGGACCTGGAGCCGGCCGCGGCCGAGCTCCACGACCTGTGCCTGGACCTGGTCGACGAGGTCGCCGGCAGCCAGGAGCTGATGGAGCGGCTGGCGATCCCGCCCGAGCATCGCGACTTCGTGGCCGCCTCCTGGCGCGCCAAGTCGCCGTCGCTCTACGGCCGCTTCGACTTCGGCTATGACGGCAAGTCCAAGCCCAAGCTCTACGAATACAACGCCGACACCCCGACCAGCGTGTTCGAGGCCGCCACCTTCCAGTGGCTGTGGCTGGAGGAACTGATCGCCAACGGGACCTTTCCCGCCAACGCCGACCAGTTCAACAGCCTGTTCGAGGCCCTGCGCGACCGGTTCAAGGTCCTGTTCCCGACCGGCGGCTTCGTGCACTTCGCCAGCGACGAGGACGCGGTCGAGGACCGCCAGACCGTGCGCTTCCTGGAGGACCTGGCCGTGCAGGCCGGCCTTGAGCCCAAGTTCGTGGCCATGGACAACATCGGCCTGAACGAGGAGGGCCAGTTCGTCGACCTGGAGGGCTTCGTCCTGCAGGCGGCGTTCAAGCTCTATCCCTGGGAGTTCATGCTGCGCGAACCCTACGCCGCCCACCTGAACACCGCCCAGGTGCGCTGGATCGAGCCGCCGTGGAAGGCGATCCTGTCCAACAAGGGCATCCTGCCGCTGCTGTGGGAGCGCCATCGCGGCCATCCCAACCTGCTGGAGGCCTATTTCGAGGGCGATCCGGCGGCCTCGGCCCTGGGCGGGCGGTTCGTGCGCAAGCCGCTGTTCTCGCGCGAGGGGGCCAATGTCGAGGTGGTCGGCGGCGCCGACGAGCCGGTGCTCGACCAGGGCTATGGCCAGGAAGGGGCGATCGTCCAGGCCTACCACCCGCCGCCGGACTTCGACGGCAAGCGCCCGGTGGTCGGCGCCTGGATGGTCGGCAACGAACCGGCCGGCGTCGGCGTCCGCGAGGACGACAGCGTGGTGACCAAGAACCTGGCGCGGTTCGTGCCGCACGTGATCGAGGGGTAGGGGGTTAGCGGTCGATCGGCTTCCGCCGTCCCGCAAAGAGGTATTCCATCTTGCGTTGCGAACATCTTTAGGTAGCGTTTCTTCTGTCGTTTTTCAGAGGGAAGGACGTATGCCGGACGATACGACAGAAGTTGAGCCAATCACCGTTGTGGGCCAACGACGTACAAGCACCACAGCCGCATTTCCTTATCACCCCGCGTCGCAGCCCGTCAGCCCGCCCAAGCAAGGTCAACAGCCCGTTCTCCACAATCCTTGTGAAGAAGGAGATAGGCGACGGGAGTGGGACACGGATGCGGCTGCGGCCGAGGCGAAACGGCGATTTGAGCTGGCGGCCCAAAGCCGCGGTGAGCAGTTGGGGCATAGAGAGCAAACAGCAGTTCTCTATAAATCTGGGACGGGCGTCGTAGTCGGCACCATTGGGTTTGGGCCTATAGGGACAGGTTCCGCACCTTACGACTTTGCCGGCATCAGCATGAAAGATGTAGTTGGAATCATCCATAACCATCCTGGTGGAACGTTATTGCCGTCCGCAGCCGACTGGACTTCGGTCTATGACAAGATGGCCCTCGATATCACCGCAGCGGGCGGAGATGGCAGCAAATTATTGATGTATGTGATTGGCGCGACCTATCCTCCTGGCGGGCCGACGCCCACTTGGCGCATCTTTGTTTATGATCAGCGCAACCGAACGGAGGCGGTGATGGGACCCGAAGTCAATCCTGCGGGCGAGCCATGTTGAAGCTATCGGCCTGCTCCGGACTCGCGATGAGTGCGGTCCTGGCCTGCGGCTCGGCCGCGGCCGCCGGGACCGAATTCGAGCAGCAGGCCGCCAACGCCCGGAGCGAGAGACTTGACGGCGCGGGGCCGACGGCGGGGTTTACCCGATCCGATAGCCTGACGGGATCGTGGAGCGTGGTCTCCATCTATGTCCAAGGGCCTCAGTCGCCACGCGGCCGTTGGGTCGCCAGGAGGGTCGCCAACGACATGGCCGTCCCAAGCTGGACGGACGCGGCAACGTGCCCCGAACTGGTGACCAGCCTGGCGCTCCTGGAGCGTTTGGCTCCTCAGCGCCTGGAGGTTCTGGGCATGTCGCCCTACACCCCGCCGCATTTGTACATGGCCGACGGCGTGATCCAGACTGTCTGGAGTTCCGGCGGCGCGCAGCCCGACGGCTCGGTGATCACCGTCGAATGGTCTTCCAATTCGGGCGATCTAGAGCGGTGGGGCCAAGCGACCGAGGAGAGGTTGTCCAGGTGCTGGACGGAGAAGACCTCGAAATAGCCAAGCGCCGCATCCGTTCCGGATGGGGCAGACGCCAGAGCAGGCTCGCCATCAAAATTCCGAGGCGCGGCCTCGCCGTCGGCGGATGGCGGAAGCGGCAAAGGCCTTTCGCTCCTTTAGAACCGTCATTCCCGCCCTTGTGGCGGGAACCCCTTTGTCCGTCGCAGGTGCAGCGGTGTGGCGCGCTGGCGCGCCAAGGCGTCTCACCGTCGGTTGAGCCAGGGGTTCCCGCCACAAGGGCGGGAATGACGGCTGTAGGGGGATTGGGCCGCGTGGATCCCCGTCGGCTCCGAGAAAAACTCCAACTCTTCCAACGTCCTGCGAAAAAGCGAGCGTCACCGGTCCTCGGCGCCGAAACCACCCTTATCCTGACCTCACCTCGTCGCGTGGAAAGGGCGCATGGCCAGCGACCGATGCGGCGGCGGGGGGCGATCGAGCGGGACTGGGCTGGAGGGGGTTACTCCAGCGTGTCCGGGGAGCCTGGCGTTGCAGGCCCCGCCCGCCGTCGGCGTCGATGGGGACCAAGCGCGTGATTGCCCGGCGGCCCGCGCCCCCGTCGTCCGGTTTCTCCCGAAAGGGATCGAGACCGGGTCCGGCTAAGCCTCAACAGGGCTGCCTACCGGACGCTGGCGGATAACGACCGCGCGGAGCGGTGGCTTCGTCGAAACGGTTACTACTCAAACACTCCGGACGATGTCCGGCGCTCCGCGACCCTTTCCATCCACTCACAGCTAGAAGCGTGAGAATGAGAAGCCGTGCCCGCGAAAGACCCCCCAGTCGGCTTCGCCGACAGCTCCCCCAGAGGGGGAGCATCTGAACCGCGTAGATCCTCCCCCTCTGGCTCTGGGGGGGCGAAGGGCCGGAGGGGGCCGCGCGGCGCGCGCCGCAAGCCATCCCCTCGCTCCCGGAGGGCCGGAGCGGAACGCCCAAACCCTTGCCCGCAATCGCGCTTTGCCTCACAGGTTGACTCCATGAGTCAGCCGGTCACGATCGAACTGGGCGAGGGCGGCGCGCACGACGCCCGGGCGCTGCGCCACGCCTTCGGATGCTTCACGACGGGGGTGACGGTGATCACGACGGTCTGCGAGGACGGTCGCCGCGTCGGGCTGACCGCCAATTCCTTCACCTCGGTGTCGCTGGATCCGCCCCTGGCCCTGGTCTGCGTCGACCTGACGTCGCGCAGCCTGCCGATCCTGGACGCGGCCGGGCGGTTCACGGTCAATGTGCTGCACGCCGACCAGCAGGCCATGGCCCGCCAGTTCGTGCAGAAGGACGGTGACCGGTTCGCCGGCATCGACACCGAGACCTGGGGCACCGGCGTGCCGATCCTGCCCGACTGCATGGCCAATTTCGAATGCTTGACCCACCAGGTCTTCGACGCCGGCGACCACCGGGTCTATGTCGGGCGGGTGGTCAAGCTGCGCTACGATCCGGACCACGAGCCGCTGGTCTATCTGCAGGGCCGGTTCCGCCGCGTGCACGTGGAAGCCTAGGGGCCGTGCGGGTTATGGTTCGAGCCTTCGCCCTGGTCGCCCCCTTGCTGATCGGACTTGCCCTGAGCCCCGGAACCTTCGCCCAGCCCCTGGACGCCGCCGAAATGGCCGCCGTCGGCCAGTACGGCCAGCGGGCGGCGCCGCTGACCGTGTTCGAGCGGGCCGGCGTTCTGCGGGTCGACGGCCAGGGTCGCCGGGACGCCCGGCTGACGCCGCTGGGGCGCAGCCGCTACGGCGTCGAGGGCGGCGGCGAACTGGTGCTGGAGCCGGCCGCCGTGCGCCTGGACGGGACCCGCCTGCCGCGCCACGACTTCGGGGCCGAGGTCGAGGCCGGCATACGCGCGGCGGTCCGCGCCGACCCCGCCGCCCTTCGCGCCCGGGCCCTGGCCGCCCAGCCGCCGGTCGAGACGGCGGAGCACCGGCCGGCCGACCTAGTCGACCTGTCGACCCTGGACCCGACCATCCGCTTCGACATCCGCTACGCCGGGTCCGACAACTTCATGGGCCTGCCGCTGTACGAGCGCGCCGCCGCCTACATGCAGCGCCCCGCCGCCCTGGCCCTGGCCCGCGCCGCCCAGGCGCTGAAGGCCAAGGGCTACGGCCTCTTGATCCACGACGCCTACCGGCCCTGGTTCGTGACCTGGATGTTCTGGGAAGCGACCCCGCCCGAGGACCACATGTTCGTGGCCGATCCCGCCCAGGGCTCGCGCCACAACCGCGGCTGCGCCGTCGACCTGACGCTCTACGACCTGAAGACCGGCAAGCCGGTCCAGATGCCCAGCCGCTACGACGAGATGTCGGGCCGCTCCTACGCCGACTTCATCGGCGGCACGACCAGGCAGCGGGCCATGCGGTCGCTGCTGCGCGAGGCCATGGTCGCCCAGGGCTTCGAGATCTATCCCGAGGAATGGTGGCACTTCGACTACAAGGACTGGCGTCACTACGGCATCGGGACGCGGACCTTCAGCGAACTGGCGAAGGCGCGGTGAGGGCCATCAGCTTCAGGGCGTCGGTCGTCGCCGCGCCGAACTGGGTGTTGTCGAACACGCACCAGCTTTCGACGGTTGCGGCCTCGCCGGCGGTCCGCTCGGCCAAGGGTTCCAACCGGCCGTCGTCATACGAGGTCGCGTACATGGCGGGCGAGCCGTGCAGGCGGCGATAGACCAGGCCGGGCCAGCCGCCCGGCTCGGCCGCGGCGGGGACCACGGCGGGATCGGCGGCGACGCGGGCGATCTCGAAGGCTCGCAACACGGCTTCGGCCGGCGCCGCGAACCAGGTCGGATGGCGCGGTTCCAGCACGGTCGCGGCGGCCGTCGCCTTGCGCCAGGCGGCGAGGAAGCGTTCGGCGGTCCCGGCGTCGAACACCAGGCTGGGCGGCAACTGGATCAGCAGCGGCCCGGGCTTCTCGCCCAGGCCGCCGCACTCGTCGAGGAACCGCGCGGTCAGCGCGCCGCAGTCGACCAGCCGGCGCTCGTGGGTGATGGTGCGGGGAACCTTCACCGCGAACCGGAACCTGGCCGGCGTCGAGGCCGCCCAGCGCGCGTAGGTCTTGCGCTGGTGAGGTCGGTAGAAGGACGAGTTGATCTCGACGCCGTTGAACACGGCGGCGTAGCGCTCCAGGCCGGAGCCCTCGGCCGGAAAGACGTCGAGCGTTCGCGGAAAGCTCCAGCCGGCCGTGCCGATGCGAATGTCGTGAGCCATGCGGAGGGAGCGTGCGGGGACGGAAGCGGTTCACCGCTCCCGCAGGCTTCAGGCGCGTGGCCGCCAGGCCAGGATGTCGGCGCTGCGCTCCACCCCCGTCCGCGAGCACGTGGCCTTCAGCGGACACGCCCCGCAGCGTGGGGCATGATGCGAACACAGCAGCTGGCCCAGGCCCTTCATCAGCCAGTGCAGCTCGTACAGGTCCTCGGCCGTCCAGCTGTCGGGGACCAGGTCCATCAAGGCGCGATAGGCATGGGCGGTGTCATAGCTGGCGGGGATCAGGCCGTGGCGGGCGGCGACGCGGTGGACGTGGGTGTCGACCACCAGGGCCCGCATGTTCAGTGGACTGAAGTTCAGCACCGAGGCGGCGACCTTGACCCCCACGCCGGGCAGGCCCTGCAGCCACCACCGGGCGCTGTCCAGTTCCAGCTCGGCCAGGTGGTCCAGCGACAGCGTCCAGCCGCTGCGCACCTGGATCAGCCGCAGGGCGTGGGGCAGGTGACGGGCCTTCTCCTCGGGAAAGGTGACGTCCTTGATCAGCGCCTGGACCTCGGCGTCGGGCGTCTCCGCCAGTTCTTCCCAGGTGGCGAAGCGTTCCTTCAGGCGGTGATAGACGGCCCACGAGGTCGCGTCCTTGGTCCGGCCGCTGATCGACGACTTGACCAGCTGTGACACGGGATCCAGCCGCTTGGTCGGCCGCTGCGGCCCGAAGGTCTCGAGCAGCCCGTCGCGCAAGGCTTCGAGCGGCGAGGTCGAAAGGTCGAGGGACAGCTGCATGGCGATTCTCGTTCGGGAACGTAACGAGAACATAGTGAACGCGAAGCGACTTGTCGAGTTATCCCCAGCTTGTCCTCAGGGCGCGCTCAGGAATGGCGCCGACGGCCCCAGAGCACGGTGATCCGCCGGCGCAGCCGCGTCAGGGCCACGCGCACCGGCGTCGGGGCCGGAACCGGGGCGGGCCGCTCCTCCGCCGGTAGCTCGACCTGGGCGAACCGGGCGATCAGGTCGCGCAGCTCCGGCTCCTGCACGGCCAGGGCGGCTTCGACCGGCGACATCCATCGCAGTGTCCGCTGGCCCTTCTCCGGCCAGGTCGCGTGCTCGCCGGTGACTTCCATCGGATAGACGTCGACCGTGACAGGGCGGGCCGCGCCACTCTTGAGGCGTTTCAGATAGGGATAGTCGCCGATCGCCTTTTCCGCGATGCGGCCGTCCAGCCCCGCTTCCTCATAGGCTTCCTGGGCGGCGGCCTGCGGATCGGTCTTGCCTTTCATCGGCCAGCCCTTGGGGATCACCCAGCGGCGGGTCTCGCGTGATGAGACCAGCAGGACCTGCAGGCCCGCGACCGCGTCGGCGCGCCAGGGCAGCGCGGCGACCTGACGACGCCGTGTCCCGGACTTTCGTACCGTCTGCTTGCCGCCCGCCGTGTCGCTCACTTCATCCAGAACCCGAGATAATAGAACGCCGCGGCGACGAGGCCGGCCGCGGGCAAGGTGACGATCCAGGCGGTCACGATGCTCTTGGCCACGCCCCAGCGGACGGCCGAAACCCGACGCGAAGCGCCGACGCCGACAATAGCGCCCGTGATCGTGTGAGTCGTCGAGACAGGAACGCCCAGGTGCGTGAAGAAGAACAACGTAATGGCGCCGCCGGTTTCCGCGCAGAAGCCCTGCATCGGCGTCAGGCGGGTGATCTTGCTACCCATCGTGTGGACGATCCGCCAGCCGCCGAACAGGGTGCCGAGCGCCATGGCGGTCTGGCACGAGATCACCACCCAGAACGGGATGTGGCCCGGCTGGTTGCTCATGCCGTGGGCGAACAGCAGGGCGGCGATGATGCCCATGGTCTTCTGGGCGTCGTTGCCGCCATGGCCGAGGGAATAGAGGGCGGCCGAGACGAACTGCGCCTTGCGGAAGATCCGGTCGGCGAAGAAGGGCGAACTCTTCAGGAAGGTCCAGGAGACGACCAGCACCAGCAGCAGGGCCAGCAGGAAGCCCAGGGTCGGGGAGACCACGATCGCCGCGGCGGTCTTGCCCAGCCCCGCCCACTGCACCGCGCCCAGGCCGCCGACCTTGGCGATCGAGGCGCCGACCAGCCCGCCGATCAGGGCGTGCGAGCTGGAGGAGGGAATGCCGGCCCACCAGGTGATCAGGTTCCAGCTGATCGCGCCCATCAGGGCTCCGAAGATCAGCCGGTCGCTGATGATGTGCGGATCGACGATGCCGGCCCCGACCATCTTGGCGACGCTGGTGCCGAACACCGCGAAGGCGATGAAGTTGAAGAACGCCGCCCACAGCACCGCCCACTTCGCCGACAGCACGCGAGTCGAGACGATGGTGGCGATCGAGTTGGCCGCGTCGTGCAGGCCGTTGAGGAAGTCAAAGCCCAAGGCGACGACGATCAGCACGACCAGGATCAGGAAGGTCGGGTCCACTAGACCTGCTCGACCACGATGCCGCTGATGCGGTTGGCGACGTCCTCGAAGCGATCGACCACCTTTTCCAGGTGGCTGTAGATGTCGACCCCGACGATGAAGGCCATCGGGTCGCCAGAGGGACCAATCTCGCGATGCGCCAGGAACAGCGCCTTGCGGCCCTGGTCGTACATCTGGTCGGCCTGTTCCTCGATCTGGGTGACGCGGACGGCTAGCTCGGTCAGGCGTTGGGCGTTCTTGCGCATGTCGGGCAGCAGCGCCACGGCCTGGACGGTCAATTCGGCGGCTTCGACGATGATCCGGGCCATCTCGCGCATCTGCGGTTCGAAGGTTTTGACCTCGAACAGGCTGACGACCTTGGCGGTCTTGCGCATCTGGTCGATGGCGTCGTCCAGCGAGGTCGTCAGGTCCTGGATGTCGCTGCGGTCGAACGGGGTGATGAAGCTGCGGCGGACCGCGCCCATCACCTGCCGGGTGATCTCGTCGGCCTCTTCCTCGTGCTGGTAGACGCGGGCGCTGGCGGCTTCGACGCCGTCGCCGCCCTCCATCAGGTCCTGCAACGCCTTGGCCCCTGCCACCAGGGTGGCGGCGTGCTGCGCGAACAGCTCGAAGAAGCGGTCTTCCTTGGGCATGACGGCCCGGAACAAGCCCAGCATGGTCGCTTCATCCTCTGTTCGAAGCGTGGAGATCCGTCGGACGATCCTGGTACTGAACAACGCCCGACGCGGCGGAGCGGAACCACGGAAGCCGGCCGCGTTCAAGCTCTCAATGACGGTTTTATGACAGTCGCGCCCTCTGGTCGGCGTTCCAACCCTTTGGCACTGTGCGCCCGCGTCAGTCCGGGAGTAGCCGCATGTCGATCAGTCTCAAGGTGAACGGCCAGGTTCGCACGGTGGAGGCCGAGCCGGACACGCCCCTGCTGTGGGTGCTGCGCGACGAGCTGGGCCTGGTCGGGACCAAGTACGGCTGCGGCGTGGCCCAGTGCGGCGCCTGCACGGTGCACATCGACGGCGTGGCCATGCGCTCGTGCGTCACGTCTCTGGCCCGGGTGGGCGCCAAGGCGGTGACCACCATCGAGGGCGTCGGGGCCAGTCCCGTCGGGGCCAAGGTGCAGGAAGCGTGGAAGACGATCGACGTGCCGCAGTGCGGCTACTGCCAGGCCGGCCAAATCATGTCGGCCACGGCCCTGCTAGCGGCCGCGCCCAAGCCGACCGACGACGAGATCGACGCGGCGATGAACGGCAACCTCTGCCGCTGCGCCACCTACATCCGCATTCGTAAGGCCATCAAGGCGGCGTCCGGCCAGGTGGAGGCGTGAGCATGACCGCGACCCTGGAGAACCCCGCCCGCCGCCTGTTCCTCAAGACCGGCGCGGCGGCCGGCGGCGGCCTGCTGCTGTCGTTCAGCCTGCCGGGCCTGGTCCGGGCGCAGGGCGAAGCGACCGCCAACCCGTTCAGCGCCTTCGTCCGCATCGCGCCCGACGGCGTGGTGACCATCGCCGCCAAGCGGCCGGAGATCGGGCAGGGGATCAAGACCTCGATGCCGATGCTGATCGCCGAGGAGCTGGACGTCGACTGGTCGGCCGTGCGCATCGAGCAGGCCCCGGTCGACGCCAAGGTGTTCGGCGAGCAGTCGGCCGGCGGCAGCACCTCCACCCCGGACGACTGGGAGCCCATGCGCCAGGTCGGGGCGGTGGGCCGCGCCCTGCTGATCCAGGCCGCCGCCCAGCGCTGGGGCGTCCCGGCCGCCGGCCTGGCGACCGAGCCCGGCTTCGTGGTCGACAAGGCCGGCCAGCGCCGCCTGTCCTACGGCGAGCTGGCCCAGGCCGCGGCCGGCTTGGCCGCGCCCGATCCCAAGACCCTGGCCCTGAAGGATCCCAAAGCCTATCGCATCATCGGCAAGCCGCATCCCCAGTCCGATACGGCCGCCATAGTCGTGGGCAAGCCGCTGTTCGGGATCGACGTGCGCGTGCCGGGCATGCTGTACGCCACCTTCCTGAAGGCCCCGGTGTTCGCCGCCAAGGTGGCCAAGGTCGACCTGGCGCCGGCCAGGGCGGTCAAGGGCGTGCGCCACGCCTTCGTGGTCGACGGCGGAACCGAGCTGGAAGGCCTGCTGGGCGGCGTGGTGGTGGTGGCCGACAGCTGGTGGGCGGCGCGCAAGGGCCGCAACGCGCTGGAAGTGACCTGGGCCGACCATCCGACCAGCGCCCAGAGCAGCGCCGGCTTCATCGCCAAGGCCGCCGAGCTGCATGGCCAGCCGCCGCACCGCAATCTCAAGACGGTCGGCGACGTCGACGCCGCCCTCAAGGGCGCGGCCAAGGTGGTCCGGGCCGACTACAGCTATCCGTTCAACGCCCACGCCACGCTGGAGCCGCAGAACTGCACGGCCAGCTTCAAGGACGGCAAGGTCGAGATCTGGGCCCCAGCCCAGAACCCCGAGGACGGCCGCGAGCTGGTGGCCAAGACCCTGGGGATCCGGCCCGAGGACATCACCATCCACTTCACCCGCAGCGGCGGCGGCTTCGGCCGGCGGCTGATGAACGACTTCATGGTCGAGGCGGCCTGGATCTCCAAGATGGTCGGCGCGCCGGTCAAGCTGCTGTGGACTCGCGAGGACGACATCCAGCACGACTTCTATCGCCCCGCCGGCTTCCATCGGCTGACGGCGGGGCTGGACGCCCAGGGCGGGCTGACCGCCTGGCGCAACCACTTCGTGACCTTTGGCGAGGGCCAGAAGTTCGCCCGCGCCGCCAACATGGCCGGTACGCAGTTTCCGTTCGGCGCGGTCGAGAACTACGCCCTGGACGTCTCGGTGATGCCGCTGGGTGTTCCGACCGGCTGGCTGCGGGCCCCTGGCAACAACGCCTATGGCTTCGTGCTGCAGGGCTTCACCGACGAGGTGGCTCATGCGGCGGGCGCCGACCCGGTGGAGTTCCGTCGCAAACTGCTGGGCGCGCCGCGGCTGATCGGCGAGCCGGGCAAGGGCGACAGCTTCCATACCGGCCGCATGCGCGCCGTGCTCGACCGGGCCGCCGAGGCGTCCGGCTGGGGCCGCGAGACCCCCAAGGGCGTCGGTCTCGGCGTGGCCTGCCACTACAGCCACCGAGGCTATGTGGCGGTGGTGGTGGAAGTGGCCGTGACCGACGGAAGCCTGACGGTCCGCAAGGCATGGGCGGCGGTCGATGTCGGCCGCCAGATCGTCAATCCGAACGGCGCCGAGCAGCAGGTGCAGGGCTCGGTCCTCGACGGAATCGGCAGCACGCTGGGCCAGGCGATCACCATCGAGAACGGCGCGGTGGCCCAGAGCAATTTCGGCGACTTCCCGATGCTGCGCCTGGCCGACGCGCCGGACGTGGAGGTGCATTTCGTGACCAGCGACAATCCGCCGACCGGCCTGGGCGAGCCGGCCCTGCCACCGGCTCCGGCCGCTTTGGTCAACGCCATCTTCGCCGCGACCGGCAAGCGCATCCGAACCCTGCCGATCGGTGATCAGCTGGCCTAGGTTCCCGCGCTTTCCCGGGGCGCGGCATAGCGTCCCATGGTCAAGTTCGAGCTCGTTTCGCCCTGTCGGGCGGGATGGTCCTTAACCTTCTCCGGCCAGGATGGTCCTCGAACGAGGACTAGCGCGTCATGGGGCAGCACGTCGAAACCTTGGTGATCGGGGCCGGGCCGGCCGGCCTGACCGCCGCCTATGTCCTGGCCAAGGCGGGGCGCGACGTCGCCGTCCTGGAAATGGATCCCCGTGAGGTCGGCGGCTCCAGCCGCACGATCGACCATCACGGCTTCAAGATCGACCTGAACGGCGGGGCCTACGCCTCGTCCTCCCCCGACGTGCTGGCGCTGTGGGCCGAACTGCTGCCGGACGGCTTCGTCGAGCAACCCCGGACGGCGCGGATCTATCACCGCGAGCGATCCTACGCCTATCCGCTGAAGACCCTGGAGGCCCTGGCCCTCCTGGGGCTGCGCGGCGCGGCGGCTTGCCTGGCGTCGTTCGGCGTGGCCAAGATCCGGCCGATCAAGACGCCCAGGACCTTCGGCGACGAGATCCGCAACCGCTTCGGCGCCCGGCTGTCGTCGATGCTGTTCCTGCCCTTCGCCGAAAAGGTGTCGGGCCTGATCCGCGACCAGATGCCGGCCGGCCGCGCCGGACCCGCCAGGCCGGCTGCCCTCCTGCGCTATCCGCGCCAGGGCGCCGGCGCGATGTGGCGGGCCTGCGCCGACGGGATCGCCGCTTGCGGCGGTGAAGTCGCCCTGGGTCGGCGCGTCGAGACCCTGAAGTTCGACCCGGTCGCCAGGCTGTGGACCGTGACGATCCTGCGCGAGGACGGCGCGCACGAGGTACGCACCGCCGACCACGTGGTCTCGACCGCGCCGTTGCGCGAGCTGATGGCCATGCTGCGCCCGGCGCCGATCAGCCTGTTCCACGCTGGCGAGCTGATGTATCGCGACCAGATCACGGTCGCCCTGGTGGGGCGCACGCGCAACCCGCTGCGCGAGGCCGCGATCGACGTCCACGACACCGACCTGCAGGTCGGCCGGGTGCAGAACTACCGTGCGTGGTCGCCGGCCATGGCGCCGGAGGGCGAGGCGGCCAGCTGTCTGGGCCTGGACTATTTCTGCTTCGAGGGCGACGGCCTGTGGACGGCCAGCGACGCCGACCTCGTGGCCCTGGCCTGGCGCGAGGCCGCGGTGATGGGGCTGATGGACCCGACCGCCGTCAGTGACGCCCGCGTCGTGCGCCAGCGCAAGGTGTTGCCGATCGAGGACGAGGAGTGCGCCGAGCACCGGGCGATGATCCGCCTGGACCTGAAGATGCAGTTTCCCAGCCTGCACCTGGCCGGCCGCAACGGCCTGCACCGGGAGGGCGGACGCGACCAGGCCACGCTCAGCGGCCTGCTGACCGCCGAGAACATCCTGGCGGGCGAAGTCGCTCACGACGTGTGGGATGTCCCGACCTCGCCGGCGGCGGGCCGCCGGGCCGCCTGAGAGCAACCGCTGGCTCCAGACGGGCAACAGCGCGCCGGTTCCGGAACGCGCCCGCACAGCCGACGCGTGCATCGATCGTTCGAACCACCACAAGCGATGGTGATCACCCGGCTCGACGGGCGCAAGAATGGCGATCATCGACATCACGCTCTTCCCAACGGCGGGGATTTGTCGGAGTTTTCGATTTGACCGTCGAATCGGGAAAATCGGTTCCCTGACGGGATCTTCGCGGCGCGTGGTCGGCCTCAACGCTTGACAACGTTGTCACTGTTGAGGTGGATGACGCGTCCCGCAACGTCGGACAGGGAGTGAAATAAACATGGCTGGTATGGGGGCGTCGCAGACGCCGATTTCGGGGCCCGGGCCCAAGGCGGGGAGCAGTCTGGTCCTGGCCGTCGTCTATGTGACGGCGCTCTTCTTCATCTGGGCGCTGGTCACCAATCTGCTCGACCCTCTGCTGAAGACGATGAAGACGGTCTTCACCCTGAGCCCGGTCGAGGCGAACCTGACCGGCTTCGCCTTCTTCATCGCCTATGGCGTCATGTCGATGCCGTCGGCGGCCTTCCTGTCGAAGTTCGGCTACGCCAGATCGGTGATCGTGGGCCTGAGCGGCATCGTCGCCGGCTGCTTCGTCGCCATCGCGGCGGCCAAGCTGCACGTCTTTGGCGTCTTCCTGGTCGGATTGTTCGTGATGGCCTCGGGCGTCACGCTGCTGCAAGTGGCCGCCAATCCGCTGATCGCCTCGATGGGCAAGCCGGAAGGCGCGTCCTTCCGCCTGAACCTGTCCCAGGCCTTCAACTCGCTGGGCGCGGCCTGCGGTCTGTGGTTCGGCGCCAATTTCCTGCTCAAGGGCGATATCTTCAAGCCTGGTATCGAGATTACGCCGGCCCTGCGCGAGCAGGCCCTGGGCTTCGTCTCCAACGTCTACCTGGCGATCGGCGTCGGCCTGGCGCTGTTCATCGCCGCGATCTTCATGGTCCGTCACAAGATCACCGAAGCCGCGCCCAAGACCGGTCACCTGGTCAGCCCGTTCTCGGCCTTGGCGTCGAAGTGGGCCAATCTCGGCGCGATCGGCATCTTCCTCTATGTCGGCGCGGAGGTCGCGATCTCGCTGAACCTGCTGCTGTTCATCGAGCAGAGCCACGTCCTGAACATCCCGGCCGAGCAGGCTGGCAAGCTGACCACCTTCTACATGGTGTTCGCGATGATCGGCCGTTTCGCCGGCTCGGCCCTGCTGAAGTCGATCAAGGACTACGTACTGCTGATGCTCGTCGCCCTGGGGGCCATCGCGCTCTGCGTGGTGGTGATCCTCACCAAGGACATGACCCCCACCGCGCACGCCGGCACGTTGAACCTGATCCTTGCCCAGGCCCCGATGACCAGCGGCCTGATCCCGGCCTTCGCGGCCTTGCTGATCGGCCTGTTCAACTCGATCATGTTCCCGACGATCTTCACCCTGACCCTGCAACGGTCCTCGGCGCCGACCTCGGCGACTTCGGGCCTGCTGTGCATGGCCATCGTGGGCGGCGCCTTCCTGCCGCTGATCTTCGCCAAGATCGAGGAGATGACCGGATCGAAGTCACTGGCCTTCGTCGCGCCGCTGGTCTGCTACCTGTACGTCCTGTGGTTCTCGTTCGCGGCGCGCGGCGCCAAGGTTCACGAGATTCAGGAGGAGGTGGTCGCGGCGCACTAGGCCGGGGCCAGACCAAGATCGAAGGAGCCCGGGCGTTTCGCGCCCGGGCTTTTTCATGCCACGACTGTAAGAATGAGAATTATTTGTAACTACTAGCGTCGGACAGTCGACCTAACGCGCATTACTTGCATGGAAAGGCGCCGCAACGGGAACGCCGCCCGGATCGAAGTGTTTGTGATCCGCCGACTTCGGCGACCAAGCATTCAGGGAGAGACACCATGGCGACCACCGCCAAGAGCTCATCGACCAAGGCCAAGTCCGCCAAGCCTCGTCGCACGCGCCGCACCGGTCGTCGCGACCCGCTGGCCATCACCCTTCTGAAGAAGGACCACCGCGAGGTCGAAGGCTGGTTCGACGAATACGAGCAACTGGAGGAAGAGGCCGAGAAGCTGGCGCTCTTCAACAAGATCGCGCTGGCTCTCAAGGTCCACACCCGGATCGAGGAGGAGATCTTCTATCCGGAGGAACGCGGCGAGGTCGAGGACGACCTGCTGGACGAGGCCTATGTCGAGCACGACGGGGCCAAGAAGCTGATCGCCGAGATCGAGGCGATGCAGCCCAGCGACGAATTCTACGACGCCAAGGTCAAGGTGCTGGGCGAGTACATCAAGCACCACGTCAAGGAGGAGGAGCAGCCCGGCGGGATCTTCGCCCAGGCCAAGAAGGGCGATGAGGATCTCCAGGCCATGGGCGAGCGCCTGAAGGTCCGCAAGGAAGAGCTGATGGCCGAGCTGGGTGGAAAACAGGCGAACTGATGTCACGGGGAGGGTCGCCAGGCCTTCCCCCACCTTCGGAGTGCTCATGGCCGAGGCGCTTGATCCGATCCTGCCGCCGGACATCGACGAACTGACGCAGGCGGTCCTGGAGGCCGCCTGCGCGCGCGAGCTAACCCTGGCGACGGCGGAGAGCTGCACCGGCGGTCTGCTGGCGTCGCTGCTGACCGACGTGCCGGGATGCTCGCACGCCTTCGACCGGGGTTTCGTGGTCTATACCGATGACGCCAAGATCGCGCTTCTGGGCGTGCCGCCGTCGTTCCTGCCGCACGGCGGCGCGGTTTCGCAGCCGACGGCGATCGCGATGGCCGAAGGGGCGATCAGGCGTTCGAACGCGGACGTGGCGGTGTCGATCACCGGCTGGGCCGAGGAGGTCGGTGATCCGCAACGGCCCGGCGGACTGGTTCACTTCGCCTGCGCGCGTCGCGGCGGCTACACCCATCATCGCCAGGCCCAGTTCGGGGACATCGGTCGCGGACCGCTGCGGATTGAATGCCTGCGCGTGGCGCTGAAGATGCTGCAGCAGGCCGTGACGCTCTGACCCGCGGCCATGAAAAAAGCGCCTCCGGCCGGGCCGAAGGCGCTTTTCCGATCTCGGACGCTTGAGGCTAGAGCGCTCGGCGGCCGGTGAAGGCGTGGTAGATCGCCAGGACGACGACCGCGCCGATGACGGCGACCAGCAGGCTGTAGAGGTTCAGGCCTGTTACGCCGGCGGAGCCGAACTGGTTGAACAGGAACCCACCCACCACGGCGCCGACGATCCCGAGCACCAGGTCCACCACCAGGCTGCCGCCGCTGCGGCTGACGAGCTTGCTGGCGATAAACCCGGCCACGAGGCCGAGCACGATCCACGCAAGAATAGACATGAACGCCTCCTTGGCATCAAAGGGCGTGCGAACCGCGCGCCGATGCCAAATAAAGGCGTTCGCCAAGACTTTCGTTCCGACACGCTTGCGTGTTCGGATGCGGAAACGTCGCGAAAACTTTCGGCCCGTTCAGGCGTTGCTTGCGACCGCGTTCAGCGTGGCTTGCCGATGCGGGCCTGGACGGCCTCGACCAGCTTCTGGGCCGGCGCGCGGCCCAGGAGGATGAAGGCGCCGGAGCCGATGATGGCGCCGATAGCAAAGGACAGGCTCATGGAGATCCCCGGGATACTGGAAGCTGCGACCGACCCTTTTCTAGGGAGGGGGCCGGGCGTTGACCATGTGACATGCCGACGCCGGGCGCCGTCTTGCGCGATCCGGTCGATCCAGATGCATTGAGCCGGTGTCGATGAATTCTGGTTGGGCGTTTCCACCCGGCGGCGCCAAAACCGGGGCAAGACGGCCCGCGCGGTATGATCCTGGCGGGCCTTGTGACGTTAGGCTGCAGAGCCCGAGGATCGGGCCTTCGGGAGCATCAGATGGTCCAGACTTCTCCGCCCTCGCCCTCCAGGGCGAAAGCCGGACGCTTCATCGGCGGCTTCGGCGTGCAGGTGCTGGCGGCGATGATCGTCGGCCTGGGGCTGGGGTTGCTGGCCCGGTCGCTGGGACCGGCTGAAGGTCAGCCCGGCTACGGCCTGGCCGAAGCCCTGCACCAGGTGGGCGCGATCTTCGTCCAGCTGCTGCGGGTGCTGGTGCCGCCCCTGGTGTTCACGGCCATCGTCGCCAGCATCGCCAACCTGCGCGAGCTGCAGAACGCCGCGCGGCTGGTCTGGCGCACCCTGCTGTGGTTCGCGATCACGGCCCTGATCGCCGTGGCCATCGGCATCGTCCTGGGCCTGGTCCTGCGGCCCGGCGACCACGCCGTGGTCGATCTGGCGACCGCCCACGCCCCGCGCACCACCGGCTCGTGGCTCGACTTCCTGACGGGCCTGGTTCCCTCCAACATCCTGGGCCTGCAGGCTTCGACCAAGATCGTCGACGGCGCGGCCACCACGACGGCCTCGTTCAACGTGCTGCAGATCCTGGTCCTGGCCCTGGTGGCCGGGATCGCGGCGATCAAGGTCGGGCCGGCCGGCGAGGGCTTCCTGGCCTTCAACGCCTCGGCCCTGGCGGTCGTGCGCAAGGTGCTGTGGTGGGTGATCCGCCTGACGCCGATCGGCACCATCGGCCTGCTGGGCAACGCCGTGGCCCAGTACGGCTGGGCGACCCTGGGCCAGTTGGGCGCCTTCGCAGGCGCGATCTATCTGGGCCTGGCCCTGGTGCTGCTGGTGGTCTATCCGACGATCCTGGCGCTGAACGGGCTGAATCCGCTGCGGTTCTTCGCCGGCGCCTGGCCGGCCATCCAGCTGGGCTTCGTGTCGCGCTCGTCGATCGGGACCCTGCCGGTGACCGAGGCCCTGACCGAGACCCGCCTGGGCGTGCCGCGCGCCTACGCCGCCTTCGCCGTGCCCCTGGGCGCGACCACCAAGATGGACGGCTGCGCGGCGATCTATCCCGCCGTGGCGGCGATCTTCATCGCCCAGTTTTACCACCTGCCGCTGCAGCTGACCGACTATGGCCTGATCGTCTTCGTCTCGGTGCTGGGCTCCGCCGCGACGGCCGGCCTGACCGGGGCGGTGGTCATGCTAACCCTGACCCTGTCGACCCTGGGCCTGCCGCTGGAAGGCGTCGGCTTGCTGCTGGCCATCGACCCGATCCTCGACATGGGGCGGACGGCGGTCAATGTCGCCGGTCAGGCCCTGGTGCCGACCATCGTCGCCAAGCGCGAGGGGATCCTGGACGAGGCGATCTACAACGCCCCGCCGCGTGAAGTGGGGACCGACGAGGCCGTGCCGGCCTAGGAGGCGGGCTTGGCCGGCGCGGGCGGCGGCCTGTTGGCCGCGACCCGCCATACGGCGTTGCCGACATCGTCGGCCACCAGCAGCGCGCCGAACTTGTCGATGGCCACGCCGACGGGCCGTCCCAGAGCCTGGCCCTTGGCGTCGAGGAAGCCGGTCAGGAAGGGCTCGGCGGGGCCGGACGGTTTGCCGTTCGAGAACGGCACGAAGACCACGCGATAGCCGCTGACCGGCTTGCGGTTCCACGAGCCGTGCTGGCCGATGAAGGCGCCGCCCTTGTAGCGCGGCGGAAAGGCGTCGGCGTCGTAGAAGGTCAGGCCCAGCGAGGCGGTATGGGCGCCCAGGGCGTAGTCCGGCTTGATCGCCTTGGCCACCAGGTCGGGCCGCTGGGGTTTCACGCGCGTGTCCACCGTCCGGCCGTAATAGCTGTAGGGCCAGCCGTAGAAGCCGCCGTCCTTGACCGAGGTCATGTAGTCGGGGACCAGGTCGTTGCCGATCTCGTCGCGTTCGTTGACGCTGGTCCACAGGGCGCCGCTTTGCGGTTGCCAGCCCATGCCGTTGGGATTGCGCAGGCCCGAGGCGAAGACGCGGCTGGCGCCGGTGGCCGGATCAATCTCCAGGATCGCCGCCCGGCGTTCCTCGGCGGCCATGCCGTTCTCGCCGACATTGCTGTTGGAGCCGACGGTCACGTACAGTTTGGCGCCATCCGGGCTGGCGATGACGTTCTTGGTCCAGTGGTGGTTGATCGGCCCGGCGGGCAGGTCGGCGACCTTGCGCGGGGCGGCGGTGATCCGGGTCTGGCCGGTCTGGTAGGGGAAGGCCAGCAGGGCGTCGCTGTCGGCGACATAGAAGGTGTCGCCGACCAGGGCCATGCCGAACGGCGAATGCAGATTCGACAGGAAGGTCGTGCGCGCTTCCAGCGTTCCGTCATTGTCGGCGTCGCGCACCAGGGTGATGCGGTTGGCCGAGGGCGGGGTCGCGCCGGCCCGCTTCATGATGATCTTCTGGAACCAGCCCCGGAGGCCCTTGCCGTCCTCGGGCTTGGGCGGGGCGTTGGTTTCGGCGATCAGCACGTCGCCATTGGGCAGCACATAGAGCCAGCGAGGATGGTCCAGCCCGCGGACCAGGGCGGTGGCGACGAAGCCGGCCGCGGCGTCTGGCGTCTGGCCGTCGGCCCATCCGACCGCCGGGGCGATCTTCATCACCGGGATCATCTGCTTCTTGGCGGCGGGCAGGACGGGGTTGGGACCGTAGCCCTGTTCGGGCGGCAGGGCCGTGCCGCCGCCGCAGGCCGCCAGCAGCGAGGCGGCGGAACCCGCGAGCAGCAAGGCATGATGGGCTTTGGGCATGGCCGGTCTCCCTCCCTTCGTTGCTCAGGACTCAACGCGGGACGGGATGGCGGGCTCCGGCTTGGCCAAGTCGTTCTCAGGCCGGCGCGTGCTCGTCCAGCCAGCGGTGGAAGAAGCCGGGATCGGGCAGGCCGGCCTGGTTCGCGGCGACCTTGCCGTCCTTGAACAGGAAAAGGGCCGGGATGCCGCGCACCCCATAGGCCTCGGCCAGGGCGGGCTCGGCGTCGACATCGACCTTCACGAAGCGGGCGCGAGGCTCCAACGCGGCGGCCGAGCGGACGAAGACCGGGGCGATGGCCTTGCAGGGGCCGCACCAGGCCGCCCAGAAGTCGGCGACGATCGGGATCTGGCTGTTGGCCACATGCTTGCGGAAGCGGGGCGTGGTCAGGTCCACCGGTTGGCCCGTGAACAGCAGCTTGGCGCAGCGGCCGCACTTGGCCGCCTTGGCGTCGCGCTCGGCCGGCAGACGATTGGTGGCGTCGCAGTGGGGGCAGACGATGTTGACGGTCTCGGCCATGGCGGTGTCTCAACGAAGCGGCGGGCGTTCGGTTCTATCGCGCCCGGGCCTCCAAGGCGGCCGGGATCTGGGCGCTTTCCCGATTGAAGGACCCAGCCAAGCCCTATCTCGCGAGCGTTGTGGTCAGGCCAATTGCCCGCCCACAAGCCTCGAACCGGTCAGATCAGGGAGCGGCGCGCCAGTTCGCTGCGGCGGGCGGCGACCTCGCTGCGGGCCTGCTGCATCGCGTCGATCTCGGTGGCGGTCAGCAGGTTGTCGATCACCCGACCGAGGTGTTCGCGCATGGCGTTGCGGGCGATCTTCGGGTCGCGAGCCTTCAGGGCGCTGAGGATTTCCTGGTGGTCGTCGATTAGCGGCCGCACCCCCACCTGGCGGGCTCGCTCCAGCATCGCCCGGCACAGCGGCGACTTGTAGCGCAGGTCCCACAGGTTCTCGACCACGGTGACCAGGGCGCTGTTGCGCGTGGCCCGGGCGATGGTGACGTGGAACCGGCGGTCGGCCAGGTCGCCGCGCACGTCGTGCTCGTTCTCCTCGACCATGTCGTCGAGGATCTTCTCCAGGTCGACCAGTTCCTGGTCGGTGATGGTGGTGGCGGCCAGGGCGCAGGATTCGCCCTCGATCAGGCGGCGGGCCTCGGTCAACTCGAAGGCGCCGATGTCCAGCTCGGGCGCGGGAGCCTCGGCGGGCGCGGCTTCGGTGACATAGACGCCCGAGCCATGGCGAGCCTCGACCAGGCCGCGAATCTCCAGCGCGATCATCGCCTCGCGCACCGTGGGGCGGCTGACCCTGTATTCTTCGGCCAGGTCACGTTCGGAGGGCAGGCGATGCCCGGGCTGGAAGGCGCCCTCGCGGATCGATTCGGCGATCGTATTGGCGACTTGCTGGTAGAGCTTGCGAGTTTCTGCGGTCGACGTGGTCATGCGACTTTCCCGCCCGCGCGCATCGCCGGGCCACCGACAGCCTAGAGCATGGCGGCGAAAGACGCCACGGCGCTCTAGCGCATTCGCAATATCTGGCTTATGGATTGGTCAGGCCACTTAAGCGATAAGGTAGACCAACACTCCATGCTCAAGATTGTCGACGCCAAGGTGATCGTCACCTGCCCTGGCCGCAACTTCATCACCCTGAAGATCACCACCTCGGACGGGGTCACCGGCGTCGGCGACGCCACGCTGAACGGGCGTGAACTGGCGGTGGTCAGCTATCTGCGCGACCACATGATTCCCTGCCTGATCGGCCGCGACGCTCATCGGATCGAGGACATCTGGCAGTTCTTCTATCGCGGCTCGTACTGGCGCGGCGGCAATGTCGCCATGACCGCCCTGGCCGCGGTCGACATGGCGCTGTGGGACATCAAGGGCAAGGTCGCCGGCCTGCCGGTCTATCAGCTGCTGGGCGGCGCCTGCCGCGAGGGCGTCACCGTCTACGGCCACGCCAACGGCGAGACCATCGAGGACACGATCGCCGAGGCGGTGAAGTACAAGGGACTGGGCTACAAGGCCATTCGCCTGCAGACCGGCGTGCCGGGCCTGGCCAGCACCTACGGGGTGTCGGGCGACAAGATGTTCTATGAGCCGGCCGACGCCGACCTGCCCACCGAGAACGTCTGGTCGACGGCCAAGTATCTCAATCACGCGCCCAAGCTGTTCGAAAAGGCTCGCGAGGTTCTGGGCTGGGACGTCCACCTGCTGCATGACGTCCACCACCGCCTGACGCCGATCGAAGCGGCGCGCCTGGGCAAGGACCTGGAGCCGTACCGCCTGTTCTGGCTGGAGGACGCGGTGCCCGCCGAGAACCAGGCCGGCTTCCGCCTGATGCGCCAGCACACCACCACGCCACTGGCCGTGGGCGAGATCTTCAGCCACGTCTGGGACGCCAACATCCTGATCCAGGAACAGCTGATCGACTATCTGCGGGCCACGGTGCTGCACGCCGGCGGCATCACCAACCTGAAGAAGATCGCCGCCTTCGCCGACCTGCACCACGTCAAGACCGGCTGCCACGGCGCGACCGACCTGTCGCCGGTGACCATGGCCGCGGCCCTGCATTTCGACATGTCGATCCCGAACTTCGGCCTGCAGGAATACATGCGCCATACGCCCGAGACCGACGCGGTCTTCCCACACGCCTACACCTTCAACGATGGCATGCTGCATCCGGGCGACAAGCCGGGCTTGGGCGTCGATATCGACGAGGCCCTGGCCGAGCAATATCCCTACAAGCGCGCCTACCTGCCGGTGAACCGGCTGGAGGACGGGACCATGTTCAACTGGTGACCTGTTTCCTCCGCGCCGTCTCGCGGCGGCGCGGAGGCCCCGGCAAAGGGGCGGAGGAAGAGACTACTTTACCCTAGTCAGGATCAGGGTCTGGTCCGGTGGGCCGGGCCGGCCATCGATGTCCTGCTCGACCAGCAGGGTGTCGGGGTCGGTGCGGGTGACCTTCATCGACTGATGGCGCGAGCCCTGTTCGCCGTGGGTGGTGACGGTCACCGCGCTCTGGCCGACGCGCTGGACGCTGATTTTCACCAGGTTCAGATTGACCACGGCCTGGGTCGGCGGACCGTCGAGCATGGCGTGGGCGAACTGCAGGGCGGCGACGCCGGCCTCGTCCACCTCGACCAGGGTCCAGGCCAGGGCCTTGCCGTCGTCGATCGTGACATCAAGCTCGCCGCTCAGCGGCGGCGGGCCGGTCAGGGTCGAGTTGAACTTCGAGCGTGGCAGGTCGATCGCCCAGCGCCCGGTCACGCCCATCGGACCGCTGAACGGCTGGGCGTTGGCGACGACGGGCAGGGCGACGGCCAGCAGGGCGGCGCCGACCAGGGCGGGCAGGGCGCGAGCGGTCTTGCTCATGGGGTCGGCTCCTGGATCAGGCCCGACGAGTCCGGGCGAACGCTGTGACGCCAGGTAATCTGGCCCCGGGCGCCCGCCCGATCAAGGCGCGCGCCTCGATCGTCCTGGAGCCAAGTCCCTAGAACGGCGAGAACTTCTCGACCAGGGCCTGGCCGCCCGGGGTCTTCTGGACGCGGCTGATGTCGCCGCGGCCGCCGTAGCTGATGCGGGCCTCGGCGATCTGGGTGTGCTTGATGGTGTTGGCCGAGGAGATGTCTTCCGGCCGCACGATGCCGGCCACGGTCAGCTGGCGCACCTCGGCGTTGGTGCGCACTTCCTGGGTGCCCTGGATCACCAGGTTGCCGTTGGGCATCACGCCCGAGACGACGGCGGCGATGGTCAGGCTGATCTTTTCCGAGCGGTTCACCGAACCGGCCCCGGCGTTGGACGTGCCCGACTTGGTGTTGATCATGTTGGACGGGTCGAAGCCGCCCGGCAGGACCTTGCCCAGGCTCGATTCCAGGCCCAGGAAGTTCGGCACGCCCAGCGAGCTGTTGGAGGCGCGCGAGGTCGCGGTCTGGTTCTTGGTGGTGGCGCTGTCGTCGATGTCGATGTTGACGGTCAGGATGTCGCCGACCTTGCTGGCGCGCTGGTCGTTGAAGAAGGTGCGCGCGCCGGTGCGCCACAGCGAGTTGGCCGAGGCGGGCTGGGGCATGGCGGCATATTGCTGGGTCATCGGCGCCAACTGGGCCGGATAGCCGACGGGCGCCAGTTCCGGACCCTTCACCGCTTCCTTGACGGTGGAGCAGGCGGCGAGCGGGGCGAGCAACAGGAGGGCGGCGAGGGCGGGGCGCATCGGGTGTGACCTTCTCAGCGAGCGGCGTAGCGCAGCGTGTTGTTACGGTTGGCCTTCAGGCGCAGCGCCTGCGGGCCGACGGCGGTCGAGCCGGGTCCGGTGACCACGGTCTCGATGATCTTCTTGCTGGCGGTGTTCTGGACCATCAGGCTTTCGCCGACCGCCCCCGCCGCCATGGCCTTGCCTTGCAAGGTCAGCGCCACGCCGTCGTCCTCGTAGGTGACTGCGACAATATCGCCCGCCTTGATCACCTGCGGGGTCGAGACGTCACGCAGGCTGGCGGCCGCGCCCTGGCGCAGCGGGCGTTTGACCGTCATGCCGATCAGGTCGTCGGCGTCGCGCGGGGCGTCGGAGGGGCCGGCCGCGGCCCTGATCCAGACCAGATCCTCGGGCTGGACCATTTCGCCGGTCGCCAGGCTGCGGGCGTAGGCAAGAACTTCCACATTGCCGCGCGAGGCGCCGGCAAGACCGTTGTCTGAGCCCTGGCGAACGATGATCCGGCGCACGCCGGTGGCGTTGGACCAGTCCAGGCCCGCCCGGCGGGCGGCGATCTGCACCGCGCCGGCGTCCAGCACGGCCGAGGAACCCACGCGGGTGGCGGCGACGACGTCCGAGGCCGCGCCGGCCCCGTCGAACAGCTCGCCCAGGGTGATCCGGCCGTCGGCGTCGGTGGTGTCGGATCGCAGGGAGACGGCCTGGCCGGCCAGGGCCGGGGTGGCGATCAGCAGGGCGGCGAGGGCGGGAACGAACGCTTTCATCGGCTTACGACCTCAGGTTCGACGTGGCTTGGAGCATCTGGTCGGCCGTGGTGATGACCTTGGAGTTCATCTCGTAGGCGCGCTGGGCGACGATCAGGGCGGTGATTTCGCTGACCGAGTCGACGTTACTGGCCTCGGTGTAGTTCTGCAGCAGGGTGCCGAAGCCGGGCTGGCCGGGGGCGGCGATGTTGGCCGCGCCCGAGGCCGCGGTTTCCATGAACATGTTGTCGCCGATGGCTTCCAGGCCGCCTTCGTTCATGAAGTTGGCCAGTTCGATCTGGCCGACCGTCTGCGGGGTCGGATCGCCATCCAGCTTGACCTGCACCAGGCCGGTCTTGCCGATGGTGGTCGAGACGGCGTTCTGCGGGATCGTGATGCCCGGCTGGACGGTGTAGCCGTCCTCGGTGACGATCTGGCCCTGGTCGTTGGTCGAGAAGTTGCCGGCGCGGGTGTAGGCGGTCTCGCCCGAGGGCAGCAGGATCTGCAGGAAGCCCTTGCCCTGGATGGCCACGTCGAACTCGTTGTTCGTCATGGTCGGGGTGCCCTGCTCGTGGATGCGGTAGACCGAGCCGGCCTTCACGCCGCCGCCGATCTGCACGCCGGTCGGCACGACATTGCCATCGCCCGACGACTGCGAGCCGGCCCGCTCGATCGTCTGGTAGATCAGGTCCTGGAACTCGGCCCGTTGGCGCTTGAAGCCCACGGTGTTCATGTTGGCGATGTTGTTGGAGATGACCTCGACGTTCAGCTGTTGGGCCGACATGCCGGTCGCGGCGGTGCGAAGCGCTTGCATCGTTGTCTATCCTTACTGCGGCTTGCCCAGGCGCTCGACGGCGCTCCGGGACAGCTCCGAGGTTTGGTCCATCATCTTGGCCACGCTCTCATAGGCGCGGCTGACCTCGATCAGCTTGGTGATCTGGGTGATCGACTGGACGTTGGAGGCTTCCAGCATGCCCTGGTGGATCGCGGCGTCCGGGGCGGCCTGAGGGGTGTCGTTGGTGGTGTTGCGATAGAGGTTGTCGCCGTCCTTGCGGAAGCTCGCCAGGTCGGTGGGGCGCACCACGGCGATCTTGCCGGCGCGCTCGGCGCCCTGGCTGACCGTGCCGTCGCGGGCGATGGTGACCGGGCCCTTCAGCGGGTCCAGCAGGATCTCGCCGCCGCCCTCGTCCAGCACGGGCTGGCCGTTCTGGGTGACCAGCTTGCCGTCAGGGTTCATCGTGAAGCGGCCGTCGCGGGTGTAGCGCTCGCCGCCGACGGTGGAGACCTTGAAGAAGCCCTGGCCCTCCAGGGCCAGGTCGAAGTCGCCGCCGGTCTGGGTCAGGGCGCCCTGGCCGAAGTCACGGGCCACGCCGTCGTCGAGCACGAACTTCACGGGGTTCGCGCCGCCGGCCGTCCTGGCGGGCTTCGCGGGTTCCGTGCGGACCATCAGCTCCTCGACCTTGAAGCCGGTCGTGTTCGCGTTGGCGATGTTGTTGGCCACGATGTCGAGTTCGCGGCGCAGGGTCATCTGCCGCGAAAGTCCCACATACAGTGCGTTGTCCATGACCGGTTACCGAAACGGCTGGCGCGACAAATGCGCCGCAAGTTCGCAAGCAACCCTCGTGCCAACTCGAAAAAGTCAGTAATTTCAAAGAAGAGAAAGGTTAATGCGGCTCCCGATGCGGAGTTTGCCGGGCAGATTCAGCCTGCGGCGAAATGGCCTTCAAAAGACATCGTTAACCATGCTCCACGCATGAGTAGATCCATAGATTCCAAGGAACCGCGCGCGTGGCCAACAAACCCCCCAAGGACGCTCCCGCCCCGGAAGGCGAAGAGGGCGCCGCCGAGGGCGAAGCTCCGGCTAAGAAGAAGCCGCCGATGATGATCATCATCGCGGCCGCGGCGGCCGTGGTGCTGGTCGGCGGCGGCGTGACCACGTTCCTGCTCTTGAAGCCCAAGCCCGAAGCCCACGGCGAAGCGGGCCACGAAAAGCCGAAGAAGAAAGAGAAGAAGAAGGAAGAGAAGGGCGGCCATGGCGGCGGCGGCGAAGGCGGCGCGCCCGCGGCCGGCGCGCCGGTGATCAAGGAAGGCCCCGACGGCGTGGTGTTCTACACCCTGCCGGACATCGTCGTGAACATGCAGGCCGCCGACGGCAAGTCGACCTTCCTGAAGCTGAAGCTGACCTTCGAACTGCCCGACGAGGAGACGGCCGAGCACCTGACGCCGAACCTCCCGCGTCTGCAGGACATGTTCCAGACCTTCCTGCGCGAACTGCGTCCGGAAGACCTCAATGGCAGCCAGGGCAGCTATCAGCTGCGCGCCGAGCTGCTGCGTCGCGTTAATCTGGTCGCCGCGCCCTCCAAGGTGAACGCGGTGCTGATCGAGGAGATGCTGATCAACTAGCCCCCGGGCTGGCTGAGGCGAACCGACATGGCGGAAGAAATCGACGATCAGGCCGCGATGGCCCAGTGGGCCTCCGAGAACCCGCCGAACGAGTTCGGCGGCGAGGCCGGCGCCAACGAGTTTGGCGACTTCAGCGGCGGCATGGGCGGCTGGGACGACGGCGGCGGCGACGGCATGGGCGCCGAGCGCATCCTGAACCAGGACGAGATCGACAGCCTGCTGGGCTTCGACATGTCCGGCGACGGCAACGACGACCGCACCGGCATCCGCGCGATCATCAACTCGGCCCTGGTCTCGTACGAGCGCCTGCCGATGCTGGAAATCGTCTTTGACCGCCTGGTGCGGTTGATGACGACCTCCCTGCGCAATTTTACCTCCGACAACGTCGAGGTCAGCCTCGACAACATCAGCTCGATCCGCTTCGGCGACTATCTGAACTCGATCCCGCTGCCGGCCATCCTGGCGGTGTTCCGGGCCGAGGAGCTGGACAATTACGGCCTGCTGACGGTCGACTCCAACCTGATCTATTCGATCGTCGACGTGCTGCTGGGCGGCCGTCGCGGCACGGCGGCCATGCGCATCGAGGGGCGTCCCTACACCACCATCGAGCGGGTGCTGGTCCAGCGGATGGTCGAGGTGGTGCTGCACGACGCCAAGGCGGCGTTCGAGCCCCTGCATCCGGTGTCGTTCAGCCTGGATCGCCTGGAGACCAACCCGCGCTTCGCCGCCATCGCCCGGCCGGCCAACGCCGCCATCCTGGTGAAGCTTCGGATCGACATGGAAGACCGCGGCGGCAGAATCGAGCTTCTGCTGCCCTATGCGACCCTCGAACCCATCCGCAAGATGCTGCTGCAGCAGTTCATGGGCGAGAAGTTCGGCCGCGACAACATCTGGGAAGGCCACTTGGCAACCGAACTCTGGACCACCCAGATGGAGGTGCGCGCCGTGCTCGACGAGCAGCAACTGCCGCTCAGCAAGGTGCTGAACCTGCAGGTGGGCGACACCCTGATGCTGAACGCCACGCCCGACAGCCCGGTCGAGCTGCGCGCCGGCTCCATCCCCCTGACCCGTGGGCGCATGGGCCGCCGCAACCACTCGATCGCCGTGCGGGCCGACGCCCCCCTGAGCCTGGCGGCCAAGAAGGCGGTTCAGAAGCTGAAATGAGCATGACGGCGATCGCCCTCAACGGTCTGCTGGCGATCCTGCTGCTGATCGCCCTGGCCTTCGGCGTGCGCCTCGAGCGCCGGCTGAAGGCCCTGCGCGACAGCCACGAGGGCTTCGCCAAGGCGGTGGCCGATCTCGACCGCGCCGCCATGCGCGCCGAGCAGGGCCTGGCCGACCTGCGCGCCGCGACGGACGAGGCCGCCGACACCCTGGCCGACCGCATTTCCAAGGCCCAGGCGCTGGCCACCCAGCTGGACGAGCGGCTGAACCGGCCGATCGTGACCCCGCCGCCGATGTCTTCTTCGAGGGAGCCAGGCGCGCGTCCCGCCGTGGAGCCGCGCGCGGCCGAACCCCGCGCCGCCCCGCGTCCGATGCGCGCACCCGAGCCGGAGCTTCCGCCGGAAACCCCGCGCCGCCTGCGGGCCGAAGACTTCGAGAAGCTGCTGGACCGCGAGGCCCGCATCCCCCGCGACGCCCCGCCGCCTTCCGCCGCGCGGCCTTCGGCGCCAAAGGAAACCCCGCGTTCACGGGCGCGGATAGATGATGACCTGTTCGAGGGGCCGGAAGATCCGCCGCGCCCCGGTTCGACCTTTAGAGGCCGCCGATGAAAAACGTTCCGCGCATCCTGCCGATCATCGGGGTCACCGTGGTCGGCGTGCTCGCCGTCAACGCCCTGGCCGGCGCCAAGTCGGTTCCGGACCTGCTGAGCGGCGCGAAGGCCTTCGCCGAGGGCGTGGCCAAGCCTGACGCCGAAAAGGCCGCCTCGGCCGCCGACGCCGGCAAGGACGCCGCCGCCAAGGCGCCGCCGCTGGTCTGCGCGCCGTCGTCCAGCGAGCTCGCCAAGGAAGCCGGTCTGTCGCCGGCCGAGTTGCGCGTGCTGCAGAGCCTGGGCCAGCGCCGCGGCCAACTGGACCAGCGTGAGCAGGACATTGACGTCCAGCTGCAGCTGCTGGCCGCCGCCGAATCCAAGCTCGACGCCAAGATGAAGGCGCTGAACGGCATGAAGGGCGAAATCCAGGGCCTGCTGGGCCAGGCCGACGCCCAGAAGGAAGCCGAGGCCATGCGCATGGTCACGGTCTATTCTGCCATGAAGCCCAAGGACGCCGCCGCCCGCATGAGCGTGCTGGACGACTCCGTCCGCCTGCCCATCGCCGCCAAGATGAAGGAGCGCACGCTCTCGATGATCCTGGCCAACATGTCGCCCGGCGACGCCAAGATCCTGACCGAGCGCCTGGCCAACCGCCTGTCGTCCGAGGCCATCGCCAAGCAGCGGGCCGCCCTGGCCGCCGCCGACAAGCCTGCCGCCGATCCTTCCGCCCAGGCGGAGGCGGCCGCGCCGCTGGCCGGCGCGGGTCCGGTGGCCGGCAAGGGCGGCGGCAAGAAGGCCGGCTAGGACGGGAGCGAAAGCGGGGGCATGAAGCTGGGGGCGACTCTGAGATCGACCGTCGCGGCGATCTGCATCTTTGGGGTCGCGGCCCCGTCGATGTCGGTCTCCGCCGCGCAGACTCACGCCGCCCGGCCCGGAACCCGCAAGGCCGCCTCGGCCGTTTCGCGCGGCCTGCAGGTCCGCGTCGCCCAGGCTCCGGACTTCACGCGCCTGGAATTCCCCGGCTCGCGCGGCATGCAGGCCCGTCGCGAGGGGACGGCCGTGGTCCTGCGCTTTCCCCACGACGCCAATCCCAATCTCTCGCCCCTCAATGTCGGCCCGCCGCGCTGGGTCAAGGGCGCCCAGGCGCGTCATGTGGGCGGCGTGGTCGAGATCGTGGTCGCCCTGAGCGACGACGCCGACTTCCGGGCCGGCAACGCCGACGGCGACGACTTCATCAACCTGTTCGCGCGCGTCGAGGCGGCTGCGGCCCCGACGCCGGCCGCCGCCGTGGCGGCGCGGCGACCCAACCCGATGCCGGCCAATGGCGTCGTGCCGGTCAGGTTCTCCAAGGTCGCCGGCCAGGTCCAGCTCAGCTTCGACTGGGCCAATCCGGCCGGCGCCGCTGTGTTCCGGCGGGGCGAGGCCGTCTGGGTAGTGTTCGATGCCCCGGCCCGGCTGGACATCGGCAAGCTGCCCGTCAGCACGCCGCAATATCGCAGCATCCAGGCCTTCAAGGGCGCCGACTATGCCGCGCTGCGCATCAGCACGCCGCAGGGCGCGCCGTTCTACGCCGACGGCGTCGGCTCGAACTGGACGATCGCCTTGGGCGCGGGGACCCAGGACTCCCCGGACCTGATCCGCGTGGCCCGCGACGACACCGCCAGCCCCGCCACCCTGACCGCCAACGTGGCCGGCGCGACCAGGATCGCCTGGGTCACCGACCCGGCGGTGGGCGACCGCATCGCCGTCGCCACGGCCCTGGCGCCGTCCAAGGGACTGCCGTCGCGCCGCGACTATGTCGAGATGGCCCTGCTGCAGTCGGCCAACGGCCTGGCGGTCGAAACCTATTCCGGCGACCTGCTGGTCGCGGTCGACGGCGACATCGTCCGCATCGGCCGGCCCAAGGGCCTGCAGCTGTCCTCGTCGTCCAGCGGCCAGGCCCAGGCCGACGCCGGGGCCGGCGCGCCCCAGGCCCTGGCCATGCCGGCCCTGATCGATCCCGAGCGCTGGGCCAAGACCGGCTCGGGCGGCTTCATGGCCCGCTACGACGCCCTGCTTGGAGCGATCCCCGCGGCCGGCGGCGCCGACGGCAAGGGCGACGACACGGCGGCCCGCATGGCCCTGGCCCGTTTCCTGGTGGGGTCCAACCTGTCGTTCGAGGCGATCGGCGTGCTCAACGCCGCCGGTCGCGCCCACCAGACCCTGATGGGCGATGGCGAGTTCCGCGGCCTGCGCGGCGTGGCCAAGGTGCTGGCGCGCCGCTACGCCGAGGCCGAGACCGACTTCGCCTCGCCGGTCCTGTCCGACGACTCCTCGGCCGCGATGTGGCGCGGCTATGTCGCCAGCAAGACCGGCCAATGGGTCGACGCCAACCAGCGGTTCGCCGAGGGCGCCCGGGCGCTCAACATGTTCCCGGCCCTTTGGCAGGCCCGCTTCCTGGGGGCCCAGGCCGAGGCGTCGGTCGGCGTTGGCGCGCCTGACACCGCCATTCGCCTGGTCAACCAGGCCCTGAAGCTGCCCAACATCCCGGTCGAGGACCAGCTGGAGCTGCGCCTGACCCTGGCCAAGGCCTTCGAGGCCAAGAACGACGTCCGCGCCCTGCCGGTGTTCCAGGCGATCTCGAAGTGCGGCATCGACCGCCTGGCCGCGCCGGCAACCCTGCGCGCCATCCAGCTGCGCCTGGCCAAGAACCAGATCAGCGCCGACATCGCCACCAAGGGGCTGGACGCCTTGCGCTTCCGCTGGCGCGGCGACGGGGTCGAGCTGGACACCATCCGGGCGCTGGGCCAGCTGCAGATCAAGCAGGGCCGCTATCGCGAAGCGCTGGAGGTGCTGCACTCGGCCAGCAACGTGCAGTCCGACCTGCCCCAGGCCGTCGCCCTGCGCAACGACCTCAACACCGCCTTCCGCAGCCTGTTCCTCGACGGCCTGGCTGATGGGATGCAGCCGATCCAGGCGGTGGGCCTGTTCTACGACTTCCAGGACCTGACCCCGATCGGCGCCGACGGCGACCAGATGGTCCGCAACCTGGTGCGTCGCCTGGTCGACGTCGACCTGCTGGACGAGGCGGCCAAGCTGCTGAAGTACCAGGTCGACAATCGCCTGAACGGCGTGCCCAAGGCCCAGGTGGCCACCGACCTGGCCTGGATCTACCTGATGGACCGCAAGCCCGAGAGCGCGCTGGACACCATCAACGCCACCCGCACCACGATCCTGCCGCCGGCCCTGAACATCGAGCGCCGCCTGGCCACGGCCCGCGCCCTGATGGGGCTGGGCCGCCATGACGCCGCCCTGGAAGTGATCGAGAGCGACAAGGGGCGCGACGCCGAGGATGTCCGCGCCGAGATCGCCTGGAAGCAGCACGCCTGGCCTCAGGCCGGGGCGCTGTACGAACGGTCCCTGGCCGATCGCTGGAAGACGCCGGGGATCCTCAACCCGGCCGACGAGTCCAAGCTGCTGCGCTCGGCCGTGGCCTTCAGCCTGGCCGACGACGACGCTTCGCTGGGCCGCCTGCGCCAGCGCTATGGCGGGTTCGTCGAGGGCGCGCGCAATCCGGACGGCCTGCGCGTGGCCCTGGCCGGCGCCGATCCGGGCAGCCTGTCCAGCACCGACTTCAGCAAGGTCACCGCCGACAACGAGGCCTTCAACGGCTGGGTGGCCAAGATGAAGGACCGCTTCCGCGCCCAGGCGGGCGGCTAGGCCGTTTCGGCCGGTCGGCGCGACTCGCCTCGCCGGGTCGAATTTTTCTTCCAACCTTGCCCGCACGGTCGCCATTTGCGGGGCGGTCGCGTTTTTGCCTGCCCAGGCGGTGAACCTTCGCGCGCGAAAAGCGATTGGTCTGCTGGCGGCGCCGACGCAAACCCCTTAGTTAGACGCCGCGCACGCGGTCCTGTCGGGACGTCGACACGGGACATCGGCCCCTGACGTCATGGGCCCGCTTGCATTGCTCGAGAGGGCGTGGCATGACAACGTTGTCATAGGGTGGAAGCTTTGGCCAAAGAAACAAACGTCGACCAGACCGGTCGCGAAGTGCTGGTTCTGCTGGGTGGCGCGGGCGATCTCGCGCTGCGCATGTTGTTGCCTTCGCTGTACTTTCTCGAGGTCGACCGCCTCCTGCCGCACGACCTGCGGATCATCGGTCTGGCCCGTCACGATCATACGCCCGACAGCTATCGCAAGCTGGTGCGCGAGCAATTGGGCAAGCGGGCCACCGTCGAGGAATCGGCATGGAATCGCCTGGCCGCCCGCCTGGACTACCTGTCGGTCGACATCACCAAGGAAGAGGGCGCCAAGGCCCTGGCCGACAAGGTCGGCGCGCACGGCGACCTCGTCGTCTATTTCGCCCTGTCGCCCAGCCTGTACGGCTCGGTCTGCACCGCCCTGCAGTCGGCCGGCCTGACCGGCCCGAAGACGCGCCTGGTGCTGGAAAAGCCGATCGGCAAGGATTTCGCCAGCTCGTGCGTGATCAACGGCGCGGTCGGCGCGGTGGTCGACGAAAGCCAGATCTTCCGCATCGACCACTATCTGGGCAAGGAGACGGTCCAGAACCTGACCGCCCTGCGCTTCGGCAACGTGCTGTTCGAGCCCCTGTGGGACAACAAGCACATCGACCATGTGCAGATCACCATCGCCGAGACCGAGAAGGTCGGCGAGCGCTGGCCCTATTACGACGAGTACGGCGCGCTGCGCGACATGCTGCAGAACCATCTGCTGCAGTTGCTGTGCCTGGTGGCCATGGAGGCCCCGTCGGGCTTCGACCCGGACGCGGTCCGCGACGAGAAAGTCAAGGTCCTGCGGTCCCTGCGCCCGTTCACCAAGGCCAATGTCGCCCACGACACCGTGCGCGGCCAGTACGTGGCCGGCGTGGTCGAGGGTACGGCGCGGGAAGGCTATCTGGAAGAGGTTGGCAAGGCCTCCAAGACCGAGACCTTCGTGGCCATGAAGGTCGATATCGACAACTGGCGCTGGGCCGGCGTGCCGTTCTTCCTGCGCACCGGCAAGAACCTGCCCGACCGCCGCACCCAGATCGTCGTGCAGTTCAAGCCCGTGCCGCACAACATCTTCGGCGCCGCCGCCCAGGCCGAGACCAAGGCCAACCGCCTGGTGATCGACCTGCAGCCGGACGAGGACATCTCGCTGACCGTGATGACCAAGCGCCCGGGCCTGTCGGAGGAGGGCATGCGCCTGCAGTCCCTGCCGCTGTCGCTGGCCATGAGCGCGGCCGGCAGCCGCCGTCGCATCGCCTATGAGAAGCTGCTGCTGGACGTGTTCCGCGGCGACCGCACCCTGTTCGTGCGCCGCGACGAGGTCGAGCAGGCCTGGAAGTTCGTGGACGGCGTCTCGGCCGCCTGGGCCGAGGCCAAGATCGAGCCCGCGCCCTACGCCGCCGGCACCTGGGGGCCGCACAGCGCCACGGCGCTGATCTCGCCCCAGGGCCGGGGGTGGAACGAATAGCGTGGCGACCATGACCCTCCCCAAGATCGAGGCGTTCGCCACGCGCGAAGCGCTGTACGACGCCGCCGCCTCGGTCGTGGCCTCGGCCCTGGCCGACGCCGTGGCCAAGCGCGGCCAGGCCGGGTTCGCCGCCACCGGCGGCTCGACCCCGGCGCCGGTCTATGACCGCCTGTCGACGATGACCGTCCCCTGGGACAAGGTCGTGGTCACCCTGACCGACGAGCGCTTCGTGCCGCCGTCCGACCCCAGCAGCAACGAAGGCCTGGTTCGCCGGCATCTGCTGACGGGGGAGGCGGCCAAGGCGGACTTCGCGCCGCTCTATTTCGACGGCGTGTCCCAGGACGAGGTCCCGGCCAAGGCCGAGGCCGGCGTCGCCGGCGCGCTGCCGTTCGGCGTGACCCTGCTGGGCGTCGGCCCCGACGGCCACTTCGCCTCGCTGTTCCCCGGCAACCCGAAACTGGCGGAAGGCCTGGACCCCAGGTCCGAGCGCGCCGTGATCGCCGTGCCGCCTGGCCGGCCGGCGCCGGACCTGCCCCGGATCAGCTTGACCTTCCAGGCGTTGATCCAGTCGTCGCTGATCGTCCTGCTGATCACCGGCGGCGCCAAGAAGACGTTGCTCGAAGGTCCGGTCGATCAAAGCTTGCCGATCGCCGCGATTCTGAACCAGGACCGCGCCCCGGTCCGTATTCTCTGGGCGGAGTAGTCCCATGGCCTTGAACCCCGTGATCGCCGCCGTCACCGCGCGGATCATCGAACGCAGCCGCGACAGCCGCGCCACCTACCTGGCCAATCTGGACGCCGCCGCGGCCGCCCAGCCGGGCCGGGCCAAGCTGAGCTGCGCCAACTGGGCCCACGCCTTCGCCGCCTCGCCGGCCGTGGACAAGGTCCGCGCCCTGGACGTCAACGCCCCCAACCTGGGCATCGTCTCGGCCTATAACGACATGCTGTCGGCCCACCAGCCGCTGGAGGAATACCCGGCGCTGATCAAGGACGCGGCGCGCGAGGTCGGGGCCACCGCCCAGTTCGCCGGCGGCGTGCCGGCCATGTGCGACGGGGTCACCCAGGGTCGCCCGGGCATGGAGCTGTCGCTGTTCTCGCGCGACGTGATCGCCATGGCCACGGGCATCGCCCTGACCCACGACGCTTTCGACGGCGCGCTGTACCTGGGCGTCTGCGACAAGATCGTGCCGGGCCTGCTGATCGGCGCCCTGACCTTCAGCCACCTGCCGGCGATGTTCGTGCCGGCGGGGCCGATGACCTCCGGCCTGCCCAATTCGGAGAAGGCCCGCATCCGCGCCCTCTACGCCGAGGGCAAGGTCGGTCGCGAGGAACTGCTGGCCGCCGAGAGCGCCAGCTATCACGGCCCGGGCACCTGCACCTTCTACGGCACGGCCAACACCAACCAGATGCTGATGGAGCTGATGGGCCTGCACCTGCCGGGCTCGGCCTTCGTCCATCCGCACACCCCGCTGCGCACGGCCCTGGTCAAGGAGGCCGCCAAGCGGGTGGCCGCCATCACCCACAAGGGCAACGACTGGATCCCGGTTGGCCGAGTGATAGACGAGAAGGCCGTGGTCAACGGCGTCGTCGGCCTGATGGCCACCGGCGGTTCGACCAACCTGGCCCTGCACCTGGTGGCCATGGCCCATGCGGCCGGGATCATCCTGACCCTGGAAGACCTGGACGACATCTCCAAGGCCACGCCCCTGCTGGCCAAGGTCTATCCGAACGGGTCGGCCGACGTGAACCAGTTCCACGCCGCTGGCGGCATCCATTTCGTGGTCAAGGAACTGCTGAAGGCGGGTCTGGCCCACGAGGACGTCCTGACCGTGGCCGGCCCCGGCCTGTCGCGCTACACCCAGGAGCCGGTGCTGATCGACGGCGAACTGGCCTGGCGCGAGGGCGCCGAGGAATCGCTGGATCTCAACATCCTGCGCCCGGCCTCTGACCCTTTCAGCCCGGAAGGCGGCCTGCGCCTGCTGACCGGCAACCTGGGTCGCGGGGTGATCAAGGTCTCGGCGGTGAAGCCCGAGCACCAGGTGATCACCGCCCCGGCGGCCGTGTTCCAGGAGCAGGAAGACTTCATCGCCGCCTTCAAGCGCGGCGAGTTGGACCGCGACGTCGTCGTCGTGGTCCGCTTCCAGGGGCCGTCGGCCAACGGCATGCCCGAACTGCACAACCTGTCGCCGTCGATCTCGGTGCTGCTGGACCGTGGCTTCAAGGTGGCCCTGGTCACCGACGGCCGGATGTCCGGCGCCTCGGGCAAGACCCCGGCCGCGATCCACATCACGCCGGAAGCCGCCAAGGGCGGTGCCCTGGCCTATGTCCAGGACGGCGACGTCATCTCGCTCAACGCCCACACCGGCGAGCTGCAAATCCTGGTGGACGAGGCGACCCTGCGCGCCCGCACGCCGGCGCAAGTCCCGGCGTCCAAGCCGGGCTTTGGACGGGAACTCTTCGGTCTGCTGCGCTCGGGAGTCGGCGCGTCCGACCACGGCGCGTCGGTGCTGTTTGCTTAGGAAGTGACGGATATGAGCGGCTTGAACTCCATCGGGCTTGGCCTGGTCGGCGATATCGGCGGAACCAATGCGCGGTTCGCCCTGGTCGATTTCGACGGCGCCGATCCCAGGCTGATCGAGCCGACCTCGTACAAGGGCGAGGACTACGACCAGGCCGAGGACGCCGTCGAAGCCTATCTGGACAAGATGGGCGTCCGTCATCCGGACCAGGCGGTGGTCGCCGTCGCCGGTCCGATCGAGCACGGCGCGGTGCAGTTCACCAACAGCGACTGGAAGCTGTCGGAGGACAGCCTGCGCCGGGCCGGCGGCTTCCGTACGGCCAGGCTGATCAACGACTTCACCGCCCAGGCCCTGGCCGCCCCGCGCCTGGCCCCCAAGGACCTGCGCCAGATCGGTCCCTTGCAGACCTCGGGGGAGGGCGATCTGGCGATCATCGGCCCCGGCACCGGCTTCGGCGCGGCGGGCATGGTGCGCCGGCATGGCGTCGAGACGCCCCTGACCACCGAGGGTGGGCACATCGCCTTCGCCCCGTTCGACGACGTCGAGATCGAGATCCTCCGTGCGCTGAACAAGCGGTTCGGCCGCTGCTCGATCGAGCGCATCCTGTCGGGGCCCGGCATGGAGGACCTGCACGTCCTGCTGGGCCAGATCGAGGGCCGCAAGGTCGATGAACTGACCGCCAAGGAGATCACCGAGCACGGCGTGGCCGGTGATGCGTGCTGCAAGGTCACGATCGACCGGTTCTGCGCGATCCTGGGGGCCGCGGCCGGCGACTTGGCCCTGGCGCTGGGCGCCCGGGGCGGGGTCTTCATCGCCGGCGGCATCGCGCCGCGGATCGTCGACCTGCTGGAGAAGGGCGAGTTCCGCGAGCGATTCGAATCGAAGGGTCGGCTCAGCGACTACACCAGGGCGATCCCGACCCACGTGGTGATGAACCCCCACACCGCCCTGATCGGCGCCGCCGTCGCCATGACGCCGGACGGCAAGGCCGCCATCTCGTAGGGCTTTTCGCCCGGGGGCGCCGTTTCCGATCAGGCGAGGCGAGATTTCCACCGGAAGTGGGCTCGCCTTGACAAGGTTGTCATGCCTTTATTGCGTCGCTTGTCGCTTTCCGACGCTTCGCGAGGCTGGTCTTGAGTTCCAAGGTTACGATCCACGAGGTCGCCCGCCTGTCGGGCGTATCGATCAAGACCGTTTCGCGGGTGCTGAACCGCGAGCCGAACGTGAAGACCGACACCCGCGCCCGGGTGCAGGAAGCCGTCGCCGCCCTGAACTACCGACCCAACATATCGGCCCGCAGCCTGGCGGGCTCGAAGGCCTATCTGATCGGCGTGTTCTTCGACAATCCCAGCCCCGCCTACGTCACCGACGTGCAGTTGGGGGCGATCGCCCGCTGCCGGGAGGAAGGTTACCACCTGATCGTCGAGCCGCTCGATTCCGCGGGCGACGTGGCCGCCCAGGTGGAGCCGATGCTGCACACCCTGCGCATGGACGGCGTGATCCTGACGCCGCCGGTCTGCGACAACGTGGCGGTGCTGGATGTGCTGGAAGCCGAGGGCGTGCCCTATGTGCGGCTCTCGCCCGACCAGGATCTGGATCGCTCGGCCCACGTGCGGATGGACGACGTGCGCGCCGCCTATGAGATGACCGCCCACCTGATCGCCCTGGGCCACACCGACATCGGCTTCATCAAGGGCCACCCCGAACACGGCGCTTCGCACCTGCGCTACGAGGGCTATGTGGCGGCGATGAAGGAGCACGGCCGCGCCGTGCGCGCGGATCATGTCGAGCAGGGCCTGTTTTCGTTCCGCTCGGGCTTCGAGGCGGCCGAGCGGCTGCTGGACCGCCCCGACCGCCCCACGGCGATCTTCGCCTCCAACGACGACATGGCCCTGGGGGTGATGGCGGTCGCCAATCGGCTGCGTCTGGAAGTGCCCCAGACCCTGTCGGTGGCCGGCTTCGACGACACGCCCGGCGCCAAGGTCGTCTGGCCGCAGCTGACCACCGTGCGCCAGCCGATCCAGGCCATGGCCGCGGCCGCGGCCGACCTGCTGCTGACCGGCGCGACCCGGACGGAGGGCGAGCCGCCGCCTTCGCGCCTGCTGGATTTCGAGTTGGTGGTCCGTGAATCCACCGGGCCGGTCGGCTAGGCCCGGCTCCGTCGCGCGACCCGGACCCCGGTTCGCGCGTTCAGATTTCCAGGCCTTCTCCCTGCATATTTCTTATGGAGGTGGAAAGGCTTTGGAGTTGACGCTAAGTCAGCAATGGCGAATCCAGGCTTGGACCGCTAGACAACGTTGTCAGGCGTGAAATCCGAAAATGACGTTCGCCAAAAGCAAATCCTTTCCGCTGTGCGGTATTTCTTGCCGCATTGCAGCATTTTCTAGCCTCTCAGGAGCAGGTTCATGATCCGCGCGCGCCGCTCCCGCATTGTCGCCACCATCGGCCCGGCCAGCAGCTCGCCGGAGATGATCATCACCCTGGCCAAGGCCGGAGCCGACGTCTTCCGCCTGAACTTCAGCCATGGCAGCCACGACAACCACGCCGCCTCGTACGAAGCCATCCGCGCGGCGGAGGCGGTGGTCGGGCGGCCGCTGGGCATCCTGGCCGACCTGCAAGGGCCGAAGCTTCGCGTGGGCAAGTTCGCCGAGGGGCCGGTGATGCTGAAGGCCGGCCAGGCGTTCCGGTTCGACAGCGACCCCACGCCGGGCGACGCGACGCGGGTGCACCTGCCGCATCCCGAGATCCTGGTGGCCATGCGTCCCGGCGCGACCCTGCTGCTGGACGACGGCAAGCTGCGGATGACGGTGACCGACGCGGGCCCCGGCTATGCCAACACCACCGTGGTCAACGGCGGCAAGCTGTCGGAGCGCAAGGGCGTGGCCGTGCCCGACGTCGTGATCCCGATGTCGCCCCTGACGCCGAAGGATCGCGAGGACCTGGCCTTCGCCCTGCGTCTGGGCGTCGACTGGATCGCCCTGTCGTTCGTGCAGGCGCCGGAAGACATGGCCGAGTTGCGCCGCATCGTCGAGGGCCGCGCCGCCGTCCTGGCCAAGATCGAAAAGCCCCAGGCCCTGGAAGTGCTGGGCCCGATCCTCGACCTCTGCGACGGGGTGATGGTGGCGCGTGGCGACCTGGGCGTCGAGATGGCGCCTGAAGAGGTGCCGGTGGCCCAGAAGGTCATCCTGCGCGCCGCCCGCGAGCGCGGCATCCCGGTGATCGTCGCCACCCAGATGCTGGAGTCGATGACCAGCTCGCCGACCCCGACCCGGGCCGAGGCCTCGGACGTGGCCAACGCCGTCTACGAGGGCGCGGACGCGGTCATGCTGTCGGCCGAGAGCGCGGCCGGCGACTATCCGGAAGAGGCCGTGACGATGATGAGCCGCATCATCGAACGGGTGGAGCGCGATCCGCGCTGGCCCGAGCTGATGCAGGCCGAACAGCCGCACAACGACGAGGACGCCGACGTCCTGGTGGTCGCCGCGGCCCAGGCCGCCAAGGCCGGCTCGACCAAGTGCCTGGTGGCCTTCACCACCACCGGGGCCACCGCCCGCCGCCTGTCGCGCGAACGGCCGCTGCAGCCGGTGCTGGCCCTGTCGCCCCGCGTCGAGGCGGTCCGCCGCATGTGCTTGGTCTGGGGCGTGGAGGCCCGCGTCAGCGGCCAGCCCGACAGCCTGGAGGTGGTCACCTCGGACGCCGTCGCCAAGGCGGTCGAGCTGAACCTGGTCGGCCCGGGCGAGCGCGTGCTGATCGTCGCCGGCACCCCGTTTGGCGCCCCAGGCGCGGCAAACCTGCTGCGCCTGGCCCACGCGCCGTTCCCGACGCGCAAGCGCAGATAGGGACGATCGTCCGCCGGACCTGGAGGCGCTTCAGCCGAACGGAAGCGGCAGCAGGCGCTCATAGCCGCGCCGCACGGCGGCGTAGCACTCGCAGGTAATGGCCTCCAGGCCGGCCCGGTCGAGGATGTCGACCACGCCGCGGCGATAGCGGATCAGGCCCTTGGCCTGCAGCGAACCCGCCACCGCCGTGACCGTGGTGCGCTGGACGCCCAGCATGTCGGCGAGAAATTCCTGGGTCAGGTTGATGGTGTCGCTGTCGATGCGATCACGGCATGACAGCAGCCAGCGACAGAAGCGGGCTTCGACGCCGTGCAGGGCGTTGCAGGCCACCGATTGGATCGCGTGGCCGAACAGCGCCTCGTTGTGGCGGTCGACAAGGTCGCGCAGGGCGGGGCTGCGCCTCCAGGCGTCATGCAGGGCCGAGGCGCTGATCCGCGAGGCCTGGCCCGGCGCCTGGACGATGGCCCGCACCAGCGACTGGCGGGGCGCCACCGCGGCCATCAGGCCCAGGGCGCCTTCGCGCCCGACCGGCGCGGACTCGATCGCCGCTCCATTTTCCATCAGGGTCATCAGGGAGATGACGCAGTCGTGCGGGAAATAGATGGCTTCGATCGGATCGCCGGGATCGTACAGGTGACGACCCTTCTCCAGCTCATGCTGGACGAGGTGGGGCGCGATCAAGCCGCGATCTTCCGTCGGCAAGGCGGCAAGCAGACGATTTTTCAAGGTTGCGGCGGCCCCGTCGAGCGAATCGATCATCGGTATGCGGTAAGGATTTGAAGCTATAGATTGGAAGTCGAGGCGGTGCTGTCGCGTAGTCGACACAAATGGGCCGCTGCAAAAAGTCTCCCAAAGTAAGTCTGTCGCATACCCGACATTGTCGGAATAGCCGCGGCCGTTCTCTACCTCATGCTCCTCTGAGTACAGTGTCGTCAGGTCAACTGAAGTGCGGTCGTTTCGCTATCCTGGCGTTCGCCGAGTTCAGATGGAATCATCTGGACCCGGTGGACAGGCGTCCGGTGGATGCCGCGGCCTTCGACGGGCCGTCTTCGCTGAGCGGCAACCTGCCGCCGCTTGACCAGGTTTGAGGTCGCGCCCGCCGACGGCCGTCAGCGCTAGCCCAGCTCGACGCGGGCCTTGTCGCCCAGGTGGGGCGGACTGTCGGTCAGATTGACCTTGGCTACTTCCGAGGGGAAGGCTGGCGACCTTCAGAACCCCGACAGTCGTGCGTATCGATCCCGATGGAACGAGGCGGAACCGAACAGGGCCTCGGCCACGCGGGCGCGTTTCATGTAGAGGCCGGCGTCATGGGCGTCGGTCATGCCGATGCCGCCGTGCATCTGGACCATCTCGTTGGAGGCCAGGTGCAGCACCTCGCTGGCCTTGGCCTTGGCCAGGGAGGCCAATAGGCGCGTATCCCCGCCGGCGTCGGCGGCCTCCAGGGCGGCCTCGACGCAGGAACGGGTGGTCTCGAGATCCGTGAACAGCTTGGCGGAGCGGTGTTGCAGGGCCTGGAACGTGCCGATGACCTGGCCGAACTGGGTGCGGGTCTTGATATAGTCCAGGGTGATCTCGAAGGCGGCGGTCGCGGCGCCCAGCATCTCCGCGGCGAGGCCCGCATAGGCGCGATCCAGCACCGGTTCCAGGATCGCCCAGCCCTGGCCGACCTCGCCCAGCACCGCGTCGGCGGCGACCTGCACGCCGTCGAAGGTGATCCGAGCCGCGCCACGACTGTCGATCAGGGCCAGGTGAGTGCGTGTCACGCCCGGCGCATCGCCCGGGACCAGGAACAGGGTGATTCCGTCGCTGTCGCCGACCGCGCCCGAGGTGCGGGCGGCGACGACCAGCAGGTCGGCGGAGTCGCCGTCGATCACGAAGGTCTTGGTCCCGTTGAGGACGAAGCCGCCGCCGGATGTCGCCGCCGACAGGGCCGTGTTCAGCGGCGCGTGGTGCGAGCCTTCGTCGACGGCCAGGGTCGCCACGGCCTCGCCGGCCGCGATCTTCGGCAGCCATTCGGCCTTCTGGGCGTCCGATCCGCCAAGGACCAGGGCCGAGGCCGCGACCAGGGCGGTGGACAGCAGGGGCGAGGCCACCAGATTGCGTCCGGTCTCCTCCAGGATCAGCCCAAGGCCCAGATAGCCGAAGGCCGAGCCGTCGTGCTCCTCCGGCACGATCACCCCGGCCCAGCCCATGGCGCCCATCTCGCTCCAGGTCGCCGGATCGAAGCTCTGCTTCGAGCCTTCGCGCAGCCTGCGCAGGGCGCCGACCGGGGCGCTGTCCTGCGTCCAGCCTTTGGCGGCGTCGCGCAGCATGGTCTGTTCTTCGGTCAGGACGGCCATGTCAGGCTGGCTCCAGTTAAGCGGTTTCGGGGTCTTGATGGCGGACGGCCCAGGCGAGGGCCTGTTCGAGACGGTCGTTGCCCCAGAACAGCTCGCCGTCGGCGGTGACGAAGGAGGGGGCGCCGAACAGGCCGCGCTCCCGGGCCTGGCGGACATGGTCCTTCAGGCGGGCCTTGACGGGATCGGTCGCGGCGGCGGCCAGGACCTGATCCGGACCCGCGCCGACCGAGGCGATCAGCGGGGCCAGGACCTCGGCCTTCGAGATGTCCTGGTCGTCGACGAAATTGGCCTGGTAGACCGCGCGACTGAAGGCCGGTGTCCAGCCGTCTTCCAGACCGACGATCGCGATGCGGGCGGCGAGCAGCCCGTTGCGCGGGAACTGGCTGGGATGGACCAGCGGCAGGCCTTCCCGGTCGCAGACCCGCTGCAGGTCGCGCCACATGTAGTCGCCCTTGACCGGAAAGGCGTTGAACGGGCTGTCGGTCAGGCCCTGCTGGTCGTGCAGCAGCGGCCCCAGCAGGAACGGCCGCCATTCCACGGCCACGCCCGCCTGCTGGGCCAGCCGTTCGACGCGCATGGCGGCGGGATAGCTGTAGGTGGAGCCGAACTCGTACCAGAATTCGATCATGGTCTCGCGCCGTCGTTACTGATGATCCAGCAAGCCTAGCACGCGCTTGGCGACGACGTTGAGGTTGACCTCGCTGGTGCCGCCCTCGATCGAATTGCCCTTGGCGCGGAGCATGGCGCGGGGCGCGGCCAGTTCGTCCGGGGTGAAGCCTTCGCCCTCCCAACCCAGGCCCTGCAGGCCCAGGGCCTCGACCAGCAGCTCGGTGCGCTCCTGGTTCATCTTGGCGGCGGCGTACTTGATGATCGAGACGGCCGCGCTGGGCCCCGAGCCCTGCTTGGACTCGGCTTCCGCGCGGCGGACGGTCAGCATGAAGGCGTGGGCGTCCATGCGGTGGTGGGCGATGCGGGCCCGCAGGTCGCCGTCGGCCAGCTTGCCGGAAGCGTCGACGCCGACCTCCTTCTTGGCCGCCTCGACCAGGTCCAGCCCGCCGCCGCCGCCGAAGCCCGAGGCCGAGATGTTCTGGCGTTCGTACTGCAGCAGGCGCTTGGCGATCTCCCAGCCGCCGTTGACCTTGCCGACCAGCTGGTCCTTGGGGACCTTCACATTGTCGAAGAAGGTCTCGCAGAACGGCGAGGAGCCGCTGATCAGCTTGATCGGCCGGGCCTCGACGCCGGGCGAGGCCATGTCGAACAGCACGAACGAGATGCCCTCGTGCTTCTTGGTGGTGTCGGTGCGCACCAGGCAGAAGATCCAGTCGGCCTGGTCGGCGTAGCTGGTCCACACCTTCTGGCCGTTGATCAGCCAGTGGTCGCCCTTGTCCTCGCATTTGGTCTGCAACGCGGCCAGGTCCGAGCCCGCGCCCGGCTCGCTGTAGCCCTGGCACCAGCGGGTCTCGCCACGCACGATCTCGGGAAGGAAGCGCTGCTTCTGCTCTTCGGTGGCGTATTCCAGCAGCACGGGGCCCAGCATCCAGACGCCGAAGCTCATCAGGGCGGGCCGGGCCTTGAGGCGGCGCAGCTCCTGCTCCAACACCTTGTTCTCCGCCTTGGACAGGCCGCCGCCGCCATAGGCCTTGGGCCACATCGGCGCGGTCCAGCCGCGCTCGGCCATGCGGTCCAGCCACAGCTTGGCGTCAGGGTTCTTCCATTCGAACCGCTTGCCGCCCCAGGGCGCGTCGTCCTCGCCCATCGGCGCGCTCAGCGACGGGGGGTAGTTGGCCTCGAGCCAGGCCCGCGTCTCGGTCCGGAAAGCCTCCAGGTCGCCGCCGCCGAAATCCGCCATGGCCGTTCTCCCTAACGCGTTCGCATCTTCCGCGACGCTTGCCCGCGTCGTCGGCGGCAGACTACGCCATGAAGCGGCGGGGGCAAGCTGATTCAAACGGTCGTTCGTCACGCGACGGGCGCCCGCTGCGGGCAAGCCGCGCTATAGAGGGCGGCGATGACGTGTCCCGCCGGGATTCGCCGATCAGGGGTCTTGATGTCCGCGCCGCAACTGAGGCCTGCCTTCCTCGCCATCGCGCCGACGCTGTCGGCCATCCTGGCGGCCTGCGCCGGGATTCTGCTGCTGGCCTCAGGCGCGACGCCGTCCGAGCCGACCCGGTTCGCGATCTGGGTGGCCGTGGCTCCCGGGCCGCTGATCGAGGTCAGCCACTTCGTCTCCTCGATCCTGGGCCTGGTGCTGATCCTGCTGGCCTTCGGCCTGCGCTCGCGCCTGGACGCGGCCTGGTGGGCGGCGCTGTTCACCCTGGCCGGCGGGGCGATCCTGGCGCTCTTCAAGGGGCTGAACTGGGAAGAGACCGTCATCCTGACGGCCATCATGCTGGCCATGCTGCCGTTCCATGAGGCCTTTCCGCGCAAGGCGGCCCTGTCGCGGATGGAGATCACGCCCGGCTGGTTGCTGTCGGCCGCGGCGGCCCTGATCGGCGTGGCGCTGTGCGGCTGGTGGACCTTCGCCCACACCGAATACGCCGACCAGTCGGTGATGAAGACGATCGGCGACGGGGAAGTGGCCCGGGCCATCCGCTCCTCGGCCGCCGCCGCCATCGTGCTGATGGCGATCGGCGTGTGGCGGCTGGTCGCGACGCCGGCCACCCCGCCGGTGGTCGACGACACCGATCCCGATTTCGACCGCGTGCGCGCCATCCTGGCCAAGGCCGAGAACGCCGAGCCACCGTCGAACCTGGCCCTGCTGGGCGACAAGCGCTTCCTGTTCTCGGCGTCGGGCGAGAGTTTCCTGATGTTCGGCGTGCGCGGTCGCTCGTGGATCGCCATGGGGCCGCCGGTCGGACGGGACGACGAACGCATGGAGCTGTTCTGGCGGTTCCGCGAACTGGCCGACGCCCATGCCGCCCGCGCGGGCTTCTACGCCCTGGGTCCCGCCGACCTGCCCGACAGCGTCGATCTGGGCCTGGCCATCCAGAAGACCGGCGAGAGCGCCGCGGTGCCGCTGGAGGCCTTCTCCCTGGCCGGCCGCCGCCGCGAGGTCCTGCGCCGCAACTGGCGCAAGGCGGGGGAGGGCGGCGCGGCCTTCGAGGTCTTGCCGGCCGACCAGGTCCACACGGTCATGCCGCAGCTGAAGGCGATCTCCGACGCCTGGCTGGCCCACCATGCCGGCGGCGAGAAGAGCTTCTCGATGGGCGGGTTCGACGAGCGCTACGTGGCCGAATTCCCGGTCGCCCTGGTGCGGGTCGAGGACCGGATCGTCGCCTTCGCCACCCTGTGGACGACGGCCAACAAGGTTTCGTTCTCGATGGACCTGATGCGCTACTCCGACGACGCGCCCAAGAACGTCATGGACTACCTGTTCGTCGAGCTGCTGGGCTGGGGCAAGGAGCAGGGCTACCAGGCGTTCGAGTTCGGCGTCGCGCCCCTGGCCGGCCTGGAGGATCGTCCGCTGGCCCCGATCATGTCGCGCGTGGGCCGCCTGCTCTACGAGCGCGGCGAGGAAATCTACAATTTCCAGGGCGTTCGCCGGTACAAGGACAAGTATGATCCGGTCTGGCAGCCGCGCTACATTGCCGCGCCTCACAAGTGGGCGATCCCTTTTCTGCTCGCCGATATCGGCCTGCTGTCGTCAGGTGGGGTTTCCGGACTGACCAAAAGGCCGCGACCTAGTAGCGCGGGTCGCCCGTCTTCATCCCCAGCAGATTGAGGACATGGGCCGCCATCAGCAGGGCCACGACGGCGCCGGCCACCATCAGGGGGCGCCACGGCATCAGCCGCGGACCCTTTAAAACATTGATCGGACGCGCCCCGCGCCAACCGCAGAAGACGGTGAACAACAGGGCGGCGAGGGCGACGGCGAGGGTCGTGGGCAGGTCCATGCGCCTCTCATGGCCTGCGACAATCGGCCGTGCAAATGGTTAACGTTCATTAACCACAAGGAGCCGAATCTTAGGTACACACGTTAGGAAGGTGCGCCTGTTAACCATCCACAGTTAATCTAGACCATTGCTATATGTAGCGGTATGGGTCGCGTTTACACGCTAGGAATCGGTGACTAGCGTTGGTTCCCAGGTGCAGAGGGAACGATTCGGATGACGGCCGCGGCGCCATGGAGCGTTAAGGGGATAGACCCCAAGGCACGGGAGGTCGCCAAGGACCTCGCGCGTCGCTCCGGCATGACGTTGGGCGAATGGCTCAATCGCATGATCATCGAGGGCGAGGGCTTCGACGCCGCATCGCTCGAAGCGTTCGGCGAACCCAGCCGTCCCTCCCTGGCGGTCAACAACGATCGCGCCAATCCTTCCTACTATGAGACCGCCCGCGGCGGCGCGCCCTCGCGCATCGAGGCCCGCGAGCATCCCGCCGACGAGGTCGGCCGCGTGGCTGTCGCCCTGGACCGGCTGACGGATCGCATCGAGGCGGCCGAGAAGCGTTCGGCCCAGGCCATTTCCGGCATCGACGAGTCCGTGCGCGGCGCCTTGCAGCGCCTAGTCGCCGCCGAGCGCGAACAGGTCGCCGTGGCCGCTCGCTTCGAGGGCGTGGCCGACGAGATCAAGACCGAACAGACCCGCGCCGCCGAACGGCTGCGCCGCATCGAGGTCGAAGCCGCCGGCCCGCGTTCGGCCGAGGCCCTGCGCGCCCTGGAAGGGGCGCTGGGCAAGGTCGCCGGCCACCTCTATGAAGGCGAGGCCCGCACCCGCGAGACCATCGCCCATCTGGAACAGCGCCTGGACGCCCAGGCTGGCCAAGCCGGCGTCGGCGATCCCTCGGCGCTGGTCGAAGAAGTCGTGGCCCGTCTCGGACAGCGCCTTGAGGCCGCCGAGGCTCGCACCTCGGAAGCCCTGCAGGCCCTCAACACCTCGTTCAGCGCCCTGGACGGCCGCCTGCGGACGGTCGAGAGCAGCAACCCCGGCGAAGGCGTGCAGAAGCGCCTCGACGACCTGACCGGCAGCCTGACCCAGCGCATGGAGGCCGCCCGCATGGAGATGGCCGCCAAGCTGCGCGAATCCGCCGACGGCCGCTTCGATCGGATGGAACGCAAGCTGGGCGAGATGACCGCCCACGTGCAGGCCGCCGAACAGCGCTCGGCCCAGGCCATCGAGCGCATGGGTCGTGAAGTGGTCGGCATGGCCGACGCCCTGAACCGCCGCGTCCAGACCTCGGAAGCCCGCAACACCGCCGCCATCGAGCAGGTCGCCGCCAGCATCGACCAGAAGCTGAATCGCGCCGACAGCGTCCAGGCCCAGGCCCTGGAGAAGCTCGGCACGGAGATCGCCCGGATCACCGAGAAGCTGGCCGAGCGGATCAGCAACGCCGAGCGCCGCAACGCCCTGGCCATCGACGATGTCGGCGACCAGGTCACCCGCGTCACCGACCGCCTGAACCAGCGCCACGAGCGCACTTCGCAGGAACTGGTCGACCGCATCCGCCAGAGCGAGGAGCGCACCGCGCGCCTGCTGGAGGAAGCGCGCGAAAAGATCGACACCAGGCTGGCCGAGGCCCAGCGCCGCGCGGCCGAGCAGGCCGCTGTCGCCGCGGCTCCGCCGCCCACGCGTCCGGCCCCGTCGCCGTTCGATGACGGCGAGCGCTTCTCGTTCGATGGTGAAGCCGTTCCTGAGGACGTCTTCCACCAGCCCACGGCCTTCATCCCGCCCCACGCGCCGTCGCCGGCCTCGACGCCCGCCCGCACGGCCGCGCCCGCCGTCTTCGAGGCCCCGGTGTTCGAGGCGCCGGCCTTCCCGGCCAGCGAGCCGCCGGCGCTGGAGTTCGGCGACGAGGATTTCGAGGCCGCCGACGGCTTCGCCTCGGCCCTGGAGCCTGAAACGGCGTTCGAGCCGGCCGCCGACCGCGACGGCGACTTCTCGGCCCCTGACTTCGCGGCCTCCGACTTCGCCGCCCCGGAAGAGCCGGCCGCGCCCTCGCGCCCTCTGTCGACCCGCGAAGTGATCGAGCAGGCCCGGGCCGCTGCTCGCCAGGCCGCCGCCGCCGGCGACGCCAGGGGCAAGGACAAGGCGAAGGTCAAGAAGCCCGGAACCTCGCTGTTCGCCGGTTTCGGCGCCAAGGGCTCCGAGAAGAAGGCCAAGAAGGGCGCGATGAAGACCGCCCTGATGGTCTCGGCCACCGCCGCTTGCCTCGGCGTGGCCTCGGCCGGCACCATCATGAGCCTGGCCCAAGGCTCGGGCCCGTTGCCCGAGCGCGTGGCCGAGGGCACGTCGAACAAGACCACCGGCGAGATCCGCGCCGCCGAGGTCGACACCAGCCCGGCCGGCGCCCGCGCCGCCGTCGCCCTCACGTCGCAGGTTCCTGTCGAGGCGGCCTCCACGGAAGTCGCGCCCGCCGCCGCGGCGGCCCCCGGCGAAAACGCCCAGGCCCTCTACGATGACGGCGTGCGTCGCATCGAGGCCAAGGACCGCACGGGTCTGGAAAGCCTGCGCAAGGCCGCCAACCTGGGCCTGCCGCGCGCCCAGTTCTACCTGGCCAAGATGTACGAGGTCGGCGAGGGCGGGGTGAAGAAGGACCTGGTCGAGGCCCGCCGCTGGACCGAGCGCGCCGCCACCGCCGGCGAAGCCCGCGCCATGCACAACCTGGCCCTCTACTACTACAAGGGCGAGGGCGGCGAACGGAACTCGACCAAGGCCGCCAGCTGGTTCCGCAAGGCGTCGGACCTGGGCCTGGTCGACAGCCAGTTCAACCTGGCCCAGCTCTACGAAGGCGGTTGGGGCGTCAGCCAGAACCCGACCGAGGCCTACAAGTGGTACCTGATCGCCGCGCGGTCGGGCGACACCGCCTCGCGCGCCCGCGCCATGGCCCTGCGCGTGCAGCTGACCGCCGAGGGGCAGCGGATCGCCGAGCGTTCGGCCAGCGGCTTCCGCTCGCAGGCCGCCGCGCCCGCGCCGGCCGTTGCTTCGGCGGCTGCTCCCAGCGCCGGCCTAGCCACGGCCCAGCGCGCCCTGTCCAAGCTGGGCTACTACCAAGGTCCGCAGGACGGCGTCACCTCGCCGGCCCTGCAGATGGCCATCGCCGCCTACCAGCGCGATCAGAACCTCCAGGCCTCCGGCGCCTTGGACGGCGAGACTCTCAGCCGCCTGTCGACCTGGGCGCGCTGATCCAGGACGGCCTCTTCGCCGCTGAAGCTGGATTTCCGAGACCTTTTTGGACGAGCATCCCAGGGTGCTCGTCCAAAGGATGTGTCTTGTGGCCAAATATCGTCCGTGGACCTATGGGCAGACCTCGGTAATAGTCGGTCCCTTCCGGGGGGAAGGGCGTGCGTCGGAACTCGCGCCCGAAGGAGTAGGCATGGCGTTCGAAGCAGCAGCGGCCGACCATCCGCAGGATCGCGTGCCGGTACCCCTGGCCGTATGGGTCTGCGGCCTGGCGACCCTGGTCCCGTTCGTCGTCTGCTCGGCGCTGTTCTGCTACGGCCCGATCGACATGCGCCAGGTGGCGTTGATCAGCCTTCTGGCCTATTCGACCGCCATGATGTCGTATCTGGGCGGCATACGCTGCGGCCTTGAGATCGAGCGGGCCAGCCCGCGTTGGATAACCTTGGGCCTGTCCCTGCTGTTTCCCCTGGCAGGCTTCGGCCTGCTGCTGGGCGGCCTGAAGTTCGAGCCGGCCTGGCAGCTGTCCGGCTTTCTGCTGGTCTTCATCCTGCAATGGCTGTGGGACGTGACCAATCATGAGGGGCCAGCCTGGCGCCCGCGCCTGCGCACCCTGCTGACCTCGGGCGCGGCCATCTCCCTGGCCTTCGCCCTGGAGCAGGCGCTCCACCTCTAGACGGCGACTATTGGGTGGTGGCCACCGTTTCGGTCGCCGCCGCGTTCGGCGACGTGGCCGCGGCGACATCGGCCGCCGGCGCCTCGACCGCCAGCACCGCCGCGTCGGTCCCGGCCTTCGGCGCGTTGATCAGCGGCGTTTCCTCGTTGAGGGGATCGGAGACGCAGGCCGCGGCGACCTGTCTGCTCAGCTTGTCTTCCTTGCTGCCCTGCTTCATGCCCAGGGCGGCGGAGGCCACCGTGCCGGCGAAGGGCACGACCGCGTTGCCGCCCATCTTGAGCGCCTTCTTGACCAGGCCGGGCTCCTCATAGTCGATCGCCTTGGCGCGGAGGACCTTGCAGGCCTCGGTGTCGTATTTTGGGTCCTTGGCGTCGAGCTTGGCCACGGTCTTGACCGGGGCTTCGCCGGCCACGGCGGCCAGCGGCGATACCGACAAGGCTAGAACGGCGCCGATGCCGATCAGGATCGGTCGCATGACGGTTCTCCTTCCAGCGTCCCGGGGATCAGAACGCCCGGCGAAGAAGGGTGATCCGTTTCAGTCCGGCCGCAGGGACTTCCAGCCGATGGCGTGCACCCGTCGGGGGCCCAGGGCGGCGGCCAGGGCCGGCCCGCCGAACAGGGGCGCGAAGGCCTGGTCCAGGATGTTCAGCCCGCCGGTGAACGCGCCGAAGGCCGGCAGCACCAGGCGCGCCCCGTCAGTGACGAAACAGCGCCGGCGGATCGTGGCCCGGCCGCTGGTCACCCTGGCGGCCGGATGCAGGTGGCCGGCCACCTCGCCGGGCTGGGCGCCGGGCAGGGGTTCGTGCCGAAAGGTCAGGCCGGCGATCGCCGCCTCGTCGACCACGTCTCCGGGCAGGGCGCGGGGGCCGTCCTCGTCGTGGTTGCCCACGGCCCAGACCAGTTGGCGACCCACGGCCAGGGCGGCGATGCGGGCCCGGTCGTCGCCCGGCAACCGATCCTCACCGGCTCCGTCATGGAAACTGTCGCCCAGGAAGACCAGGGTCGCGGGCGATAGCGCGGCCAACTCGCGCTCCAGCCGGTCGAGGGTTTCGCGGGTGTCGTAGGGCGGCAGCATCTGGCCGAAGCGGGCGGCGTAGCTGCTGCCCTTTTCGAAGTGCAGGTCGGCCACGACCATCGTGCGCTCGGCTTCCAGCCATAGGGCCCCCGAATGGCGCAGCACGGCGCGCATTCCCGCGATCTCCAGCCGCAGGCCGCCGCAATCGCCGATCTGGAACGCCAGGCTGGTCACGCCGCATATACTCTCATTCAAGCCATCGCCTCGGCGATCAGGTCTTCCTCGGCCTCGGCCAGGATCATTTCGCCGGCCGCGTCGCCCGGCGCCCGCTCGCGGCCGATCTCCAGCATAATGGGCACGGCGATGGGCGACACGCGGTCGAGCGCCGCATGGCGGATGCGGCCCTGGACCCGCGCCAGCATCTCGCCCAGCCGCGCCACGTCCAGCGAGCCGGTCGCGGCGTCGGCGCGGGCGCAGCGCAGCAGCAGGTGGTCGGGCTGGTGGCGGCGCAGCACGTCATAGATCAGGTCGGTCGAGAAGGTCACCTGCCGGCCGGACTTCTCCTGGCCCGGATGGCGGCGCTCGATCAGGCCGGAGATCAGGGCGCAGGCCTTGAAGGCGCGCTTCATCAGGAAGCTCTCGGCCAGCCAGGCCTCCAGGTCGTCGCCCAGCATGTCCTGGGCGAACAGGTCGTCCAGGTCCAGAGCGTCCATCGGCTTCAGCGCCCAGATGTTGACCGCGTAGTCGTTGGCCACGAAGCCCAGCGGGCCGATGCCCAGCCGGTCCAGCCGCCGGGTCAGCAGCATGGCCAGGGTGGTGTGGGCCAGCCGGCCTTCGAACGGATAGCAGACCAGGTGGAAGCGCTTGCCGTGCGGAAAGGTCTCCAGCAGCATCTCGTCGCGTTCGGGAATGATCGAACGCACCTTCTGGTAGCCCAGCCATTCCTGGACGTCGGGGGGCAGGGCGGGCCATTCGGCCTCGTCGTGCATCATCGCCCGCACGCGGCCGGCCAGATAGGTCGACAGCGGGAACTTCGATCCGCCCCAGCTGGGCATCATCGGGTCCTTGTCCGGCGCGGGGGTGACGAAGGCGTCGGCCCCGACCAGGCTGTTGAACCGCCAGACCTGGCCGGCGAACACGAAGGTGTCGCCGGGCTTCATCTGCTCGAAGAAGCCTTCCTCGGCCTCGCCGACCTTCCTGCCGCCCATCGGGCGCTTGCCGCCGCCGATGCGCACATTGATCATGGCCGGCGAGACGATGGCCCCGACGTTCATCCGGTGGGCCAGCACCGCCTGGGCGTTGCGCGCCCGCCAGAGCCCGTCCTGGCCCGGGACGATGCGGCGGAACCTGTCGTAGGTGCGCAGGGCGTAGCCGCCGGTCGAGACGAAATCGACGACGCTTTCGAAGTCCTCCCACGACAGGTCGGCATAGGGGCCCGCGGTGCGGACCTCGTCATAGAGGTCGGTCAGGGCGAAGGGCTCGGAGCACGCGCAGCCCATGATGTGCTGGGCCAGGGTGTCCAGCGTGCCGATCCGGGCCGGCTCGCCGTCCAGGTGGCCGCCCAGGATGGCGTCGGCGGCGGCGCGGCACTCCAGGTATTCGAAGCGGTTGGCCGGGGCCAGGATGGCGCGCGACGGCTCGTCCAGGCGGTGGTTGGCGCGGCCGATCCGCTGGACCATCCGCGAGGCGCCCTTCGGGGCGGCCAGCTGGATCACCAGGTCGACGTCGCCCCAGTCGATGCCCATGTCCAGGGTCGAGGTGCAGACCACGGCCCGGATCTCGCCGCGCGCCATGGCCGCCTCGACCTTGCGCCGCTGCTCGGCCGCCAGGCTGCCATGGTGCAGGGCGATGGCCAGCCCGTCGTCGTTCAGCTTCCACAGCTCCTGGAAGGCGAACTCCGCCTGGAAGCGGGTGTTGACGAACACCAGGGCGGTCTTGGCGCCTTTGATGATCTCGTAGATCTCGGCCATGGCGTGCTCGGCCGTATGGCCGGCCCAGGGCACGCGCCCGCCGGACACCAGGACTTCGACGATCGGCTGGGCGCCGCCGGAACCGAGGACGAGGTCGACGGCGTGAGCGGGTAGGACCTCCCCCTGTGGGGGAGGCGGCGCGGAGCGCCGGTGGGGGGAGTCTGCTGACCCGGCCAACTCCCCCCTTCGTCGATCTTTGATCGACACCTCCCCCACGGGGGGAGGGGTGTTGAAGCCCAGCCAGCGCCGCACCAGATCCGGATCGTCCACCGTCGCCGACAGCCCCACCCGCCGCATCCTGGGCGCGAACAGCTGCAGCCGCGCCAGGCCCAGCGACAGAAGGTCGCCGCGCTTGGACGGCCAGATGGCGTGGGCCTCGTCGATGATCACGCACGACAGGTCGGCGAAATAGGTCCGCGCTCCCTCCCAGGCGCAGAACAGGGCCAGTTGTTCGGGCGTGGTCAGCAGGATGTCGGGCGGCCGCAGGCGCTGGCGCTGCTTGCGGGCCTCGCCGGTGTCGCCGGTGCGGCTCTCGGCCACGATATTCAAGCCCATCTCGCGGATCGGCGTGGCCAGGTTGCGCTCGATGTCGACCGCCAGGGCCTTGAGTGGCGAGATGTAGAGGGTGTGCACCCCAGCCGGTGTGTTGCGTGGCGGGCGTTCGGCCAGGTCGATCAGGCTGGGCAGGAAGCCGGCCAGGGTCTTGCCGCCGCCGGTCGGGGCGATCAGCAGGGCGTCGCGGTCCTGGCGGCCCTTCTCGATCATGGCCAGCTGGTGCGGCCGCGGCGCCCAGCCGCGCGAGGCGAACCACTGTTGAAAGCGGGGAGGTAGGGCGGTCGCCTCGGCCATTGACCGGCCTATAGCATGTTCCCGTTCCGTTTCCATGCGTCAACCTGCCTAAGTCCGGCCTTTTGACAAGGATGGTAGGCGGGTCTACCCGAAGGACAGGATCGCGAGGGCGTGACTCACATGGGACGGACGGCTCGGAACAGCCTTGCAGGCTTGGCCTTGGCGACGATGCTGGCGCTCGCCGGGCCCTCCCTGGCCGCGTCCGCCGCGCCATCGGAGCCCGCCCGGGCCCAGCTGCTGCGCCGCGCCCAGGCCGGCGATGTCGCCGCCTACGACCTGCTGGCCGACAGCTATCTGAACGCCAAGGGCGACCAGCGCGACGTCGAGGCCGCGGTGCGCTGGCTCAACGCCGGGGTCAAGGCCGGCGACACCGGCTGCATGATCGCCCTGGGCAATCTCTATTTCGAAGGCCAGGACCTGAACCAGGACGAAGCCAAGGCGCTGTCGCTGTACAAGGCCGCCGCCGCCAAGGGCGACGCCCTGGGCGCCTACAACGCCGGCCTGGTCTATGAGACCCGTGCCGACGATCTGGCCCAGGCCCTGGGCTGGTACTGGCGCGCCGCCGCGGGCGGCGACGAGGGCGGGATGTACAAGCTGGCCCTGGCCTACCAGCTGGGGCGCGGCGTGCCGGCCGACGAAGCCCGGGCCGTGGCCTGGATGCGCAAGGCCGCCGCCGCCGGCTCGGTGGACGCCATCAACGACCTGGGCACCTACGCCCTGCAAGGCTACGGCATGCCGGCCGACGAGGGGCGGGCGCTGCAGCTCTACGTGGACGCGGCCCAGCGGGGTTCGGCGGTGGCCCTGGCCAATGTCGCGGCCGCCTACCACAACGGCGAGGGCGTCGAGGTCGATCTGGACAAGGCCCTGCGCCTCTACGCCCTGTCCGCCACCGCCGGCAACCTGACAGCCTACTACCAGCTGGGCCAGATGTACGAGGACGGCGAAGGGGTGAAGGCCAGCCGCGCCAAGGCGGTGCAGCTGTATCGCATGGCCGCCGAGAGCGATGACGAAGAGGTGGCGGCGGCCGCCGAGGACGCCGCCGAACGCCTGGAGAGCGGTTCTTCGGAAACGCCGACCGCCTGAGCTACGGCAAGAGGCTGTAGGTCACGGTGACCCGCGCGTTGCGCACGATCGGCGGGGGCGTCATGGCCAGGGGCGCTACGAGCTTGGCGGCCGAGAACGCCGTCTCTTCGCGTGCCTCGTATTGCGGGGGAGGCGGAGGAGGCGGCGCGGGGAAGCTGTTGATCGCGTTGGCTTGGGAATCCTGGATCCGCAGGATCGGGCCAAGACGCCGCCCTGAAGACTCGGCGATCAGCCGCGCTTGGCGCTGAGCGTCGGCGATGGCCTCGCGCATCGCCTCGTCCTCGAGCGCTTGATCGTCGGCGAGACCGCCGCTGTTGAGGCTGACGTCCGCCGCGCCGAGCTGGGCCGCCAGCGAGGCGACGTCGCCGACCTGCTTGGCTGGCGTCACCTTCACCTGCAAGCCGACCGTGGCGACACTGCCGATCACCGCGCATTCGCCGGTGCTGAGACTGGGCGCGGCGTAGTTGACCACGCAAGCCTTCGGGCGGACCTCTCGTATGGAGAGCGTTCCGCCGCGCACATCGAGGGTCGGCTTGCCGGGCAGGGCCTTCAGGCTGGCCTCCAGCTTGCCTCGGCTGGTCGTCAGGGCGGTGATGGCTTCCGGGGACGTGGCGCCCTCGCCGCGCAGGTTGAAGTTCAGCCAGGCGAAATCGACAGGCGCCTCCGCCCGGCCGTTGCCGATCACCATGACCATCGGCGCGGGCGTCGGGGATTCAGGGGTCTGGGCCAGAGCAAGCGACGAGGCAGCCGAGAAAAGGCAGGCGAGCAGGACGGGACGCATGAATCTCTCCATTTTAGGTTGTGAAAATGGCAGGCTGGCGGGATTAGGCCAAGCCTGAATATGTTCTCGTTCCGTTTCCGGCCCCCGTCCGCTAGAACGGATGGGTGACCGCACAGATTCCCGCCCTCGATCTCGCCCCCGCCCTGGTGGTTCTGCCCGGCCCGCGCGCCGGCGTCGCCGATGGCTCGGGCGAAGGCCGCGTGCTGCGGACCCCCGACGCCCGCGACCTGTTCGAATACGGCCCCGTCCTGGTCGCCCATGCCTCCATGACCGCCAAGCGGCTGAATCTGCAGGCGCCGGCGCGCGGGCGCGGCGTGTTCGACGTGCTGGAACTGTACGCCTTCACCCGCCCGGCCACCTTCTGCGCCCCGTCGGCCGTGGGGCTGGCCACCGCCCTGGGCCTGACCGAGCCCAGAGGCGCGGCCGCCCAGGCCCAGACCCTGCGCGACGCCGCCGCGGCCCTGCTGCACGAGCTGGCCCTGACGCCGAGGCCGTCGCGCGAGGAGGCCCTGGCGGTCGCCGAGACCCTGGCCCGCGCGGGCTGGGCCTGGGGGCCCGCGGTGGTCGGCGCCCTGCGCTCGGCCCCGGTCGGCAACCAGTTCCGCAGCTCCGGCCTCGACGTCTGGGCCCGGGCGACCGAATGGGAGGACCAGGCCCCGCCCGGCGAGTCCGGTTCCCGTCCCGTGGATCCCGAACGCGCCAGCGAACGCCTGCGCGAACTGCTGCACCGCTCGGGCCTGGACGAGGTGCGCGAGGCCCAGGACACCTTCGCTCGCGAGGCCGCCTACGCCTTTGCTCCCCGCGAACGCGAGGGCGAGCCGCAGATGATGCTGGCCGAAGCCGGCACCGGCGTCGGCAAGACCCTGGGCTATCTGGCGCCGGCCTCGCTCTGGGCCGAGGCCAACGGACCGGCGGTGTGGATCAGCACCTACACCCGCGCCCTACAGCGGCAGATCGAGCGCGAGAGCCATTCGATCTATCCCGACCCGCTGGTGCGGGCCCGCAAGGCGGTGGTCCGCAAGGGGCGCGAGAACTACATCTGCCTGCTGAACTTCCAGGAGCAGGTCAACACCGCCCAGCTGGGCAACGGCGACCTGATCGGCCTGGCCCTGGCCGCCCGCTGGGCGCGTGTCAGCCGCGACGGCGACATGACCGGCGGCGACTTTCCGGCCTGGCTGCCGACCCTGTTCGCCATCCCGCCCTCGGTCCAGGCCGGCCCGGCCAATCTGGTCGACCGTCGCGGCGAGTGCATCCATGCCGGCTGCCAGCACTATCGCGTCTGCTTCATCGAAAAGGCCGTGCGGGCCTCCAAGCGCGCCGACATCGTCATCGCCAACCATGCCTTGGTGCTGAGCCAGGCGGCGTTCGACGGGGCCCGGGCCGCCCGGGGCCTGAAGGGCGACAACGAGACCACCTCGCTCAAGCGCATCGTCTTCGACGAGGGCCACCACCTGTTCGACGCCGCCGACAGCGCCTTCTCGGCCGCTCTGTCCGGGGCCGAGGCGGCCGAGCTGCGGCGCTGGCTGCGCGGGCCCGAGGGACGCGGCCGGCGGGGCAGGGGGCTGGAAGCGCGCCTGCTGGACATCATCGGCGAGCGCGAAGGCGCCCGCGGCGCCCTGAACGCGGTCCTGCAGGCCGCCGCTGCCCTGCCCGGTGAAGGCTGGTCGGGCCGCATCGCGCCGCCTGACGGCCAGGTCAATCCGATCGGTCCGATCGAGACCTATCTGGTCTCGGTGATCGAGCAGCTTCGGGCCCGGGTCACCGACCGGCCCGGTGCGGCCGAGCAGGGCCTGCAATGCGCCGCCCGCCCGGCCATCGACCTGGTGCGCGAGCGGGCCGGCGAGGCGGCCAAGGCCCTGGCGGCCATCGAGGCCCCGCTGCTGGCCCTGGCCCGCCACCTGGAAGACGTGCTGGACGAGGAGGCCGACACCCTGCCCACCTCCGAGCGGGCGCGGATCGAGGGCGCGCTGCGCGGACTGGACCGCCGGGCCCGCATGACCCTGCCGGCCTGGCGCTCGATCCTCAAGGCCATCGACGAGGACGCCGAGGACGATCCCGAGTTCGTCGACTGGTTCGAGGCCACGTTCCTGTACGGCCGCGTCGTCGACGCCGCCTGCCGCCGCCACTGGGTGGACCCGACGGAACCGCTGCGCGCCGCCGTCCTCAGCCCCGCCCACGGCGTGCTGGTGACCAGCGCCACCCTGACCGACCCGGCGCTTGAGGACCCGTTCGCCCTGGCCGAAATGCGCACCGGCGCCGCGCGGCTGCCGCAGTCGCCCAAGGTGCTGCGCCTGGTCTCGCCGTTCGACTACGCCAACAACGCCCGGGCCTTCGTGGTCACCGACGTCGGCAAGGACGATCCGCGCCAGGTGTCGGCGGCGATGCGCGAGCTGTTCCTGGCGGCCGGTGGCGGCGGGCTGGGCCTGTTCACCGCCATCCGCCGGCTGAAGGCCGTGCACGAGCGGATCGCCGCGCCCCTGGCCGACCAGGGCCTGGCCCTCTACGCCCAGCACGTCGACCCGCTGGAGGCCGGCGCCCTGGTCGATATCTTCCGAGCCGAGGAGGACGCCTGTCTGCTGGGCACCGACGCGATCCGCGACGGCATCGACGTGCCGGGCCGGTCCCTGCGCCTGCTGGTCTTCGACCGCGTGCCGTGGCCCCGACCCGACGTGCTGCACAAGGCCCGGCGCGCGCGCTTTGGCGGCAAGGGCTATGACGACTCGACCGCCCGCGCCCGCATCAGCCAGGCCTTCGGCCGCCTGATCCGCCGGGCCGACGACCGGGGGGTGTTCGTGATGCTGGACGCCGCCGCGCCGACCCGCCTGTTCTCCAGCCTGCCGGAGGGCGTGACCATCGAACGGGTGGGCCTGGTGGAAGCGATCGAGGCGACCGCCGCATTTTTGTCGGAAGATCGTTCTTAATCAGCGCGATACCAAGTTTGGGTAGAGCGTCCGAAAAGGACGTGTCCGGTCGTATTTCGGGGAAGTTGGCATTGGCGTTGCGTAGAGGTTGGGCGGTCCTGGCGGCCGTGGCGTTGTTGGGGATCGCGCCGGCCGCTCGGGCCGGCGAGTTCGTGCGCGCCGATTGCCGGGCGGTGGTCAAGCCGACCGACTCCATCCGCTTCGACACCGACGAGCACCAGCGCTGGTACAAGCGATTCTGGACCGGGACCTGCGATCACCTGTCCTTCTGCTTCCCAGGCTCGCCCAACTGGAATGACATCGTCGGCAAGCTGCTGGCCAAGGGCGGTCCCGCCGAGCAGCCGGCGCTGCTGCCCAAGGCCTGCCGCCTGGGCCAGCTGATCGGCCTGGAATGGGCCAAGGACAAGGACATCCAGAAGATCAGCACCAAGGACCTGAAGGTGTTCAACAGCATGCTGGAGGCGGCCGGCGACCCGCTGAGGGGGGTGGAGGCCGTCGACGCCAAGGCCCGGGCCATGGCCGGCCAGCCGAGGGTGATCACGCCCAAAAAGCCCTGATAGAGTCGCCTCGCCGACGCAAAGGGGTCGAATTCCTGCAACGGAACGCGCCTACACACCGTGGCGCGGGGGAAGTGCGAGGAGCGTTGCATGACCAGATCCCAGATCACCACCGACATGGCCGTCGACGATCAAGCCGACCCCGGCCATGCCCGATCGGCCCGGGCCCTGGTGCAGGGCGTGCGGTGGCGCAGCGGGCTGTCGCAGGGCGAGTTCGCCCGGGCCTTCGGCATCCCGCTGGCCCAGTTGGCGGCCCTGGAGCTGGGCCAGGCCCGATCGGACGCGGTCCTGACGGCCTATCTGCGGGTCATCGACCACGCGCCGGACACGGTGCGCGAGGCGCTGGAGCGGTTCTAGCGGCCAAGGCGCCTCCATTTGTCCCCACGTCTCGTGTCTGGCATGGAGGGGGCAGCAAGGAGCTTTGGCCTCGTGATCGACGACCGCACCCACAAACAGCGCATGCTGGCCGGCGACCTCTATAGTCCCGTCGATCCCGAGATCATGGCCGACCATGAGGCGGCGGTGGCCTGGATGGGCCGCTACAACGCCCTGGACCTGCCGCCGTCGGAACGCCACGCCCTGCTGCGCGAACGGCTGGCCGAGGTTGGCGACCGCGTCAGCATCCGGCCGCCCTTCCATTGCGACTACGGCTACAACATCGCGATCGGCGAGGGCGCGTTCCTGAACTTCAATTGCGTGATCCTGGACGTCACGAAGGTGACCATCGGCGCGGCCACGACGATCGGGCCGCACGTCCAGATCTATACCGCCGAGCATCCGCGCGACCCGGTCGAGCGCCGGACGGGCATCGAATACGCCCGCCCGGTCAGCATCGGCGAGAACGTCTGGATCGGCGGCGGATCGATCATCCTGCCGGGCGTGACGATCGGCGACGACGCCATCATCGGGGCGGGCAGCGTGGTCACGCGCGACGTGCCCAGGGGCGCGACGGCGGTCGGCAACCCGGCGCGGGTTCGGGGTTAGGAAACTCTCACCGTTGTCATCCCGGACAGCCTCTGCGAGGCTTCCGGGATGACAACGGTTTGCTGTTCTTGAACGGCCGCTATTTCCTCTTTACCGGGATCCACGCCTCCAACCCGCCTTCGCCGGTCCGGGGATCGAACTCGGGGCCATAGCGCCCGAGAACGGGGCGTCGGCCGGCCCGTAGGCCGACTCCGGCAGCCTCCGTCAGTCGCCGCGCGCGCAGGTAGCCGATCACTGGGCGATTGGTGGCGACCCCGAAGGCGCGGGACATGTGGAAACGCGAGACCCCGCCGGCGTCGACGATTTCGTCCAGGTCCAGGTCCAGGGGCTGGGCGAAATGGCTTTCGATGAACCAGATGGCCTTCTCGACGGGGGTCATGAGCAGGTCTCGCGACGAAGCATGCGGCGGGGATAGCGCGGACTTCGAGCGGCTGTTTGATCGCGATTGCGCTCAGAGCAAAGTCCGCTGCGCGGGCTCGACCGTCGGCGGCTCGGCGGCCTCGCCCCGACGGCGCAGTTCGGTCTCGGCGCTGAAGCGGAGGTTCGGGTCCCGGTCCTGGGCGAACACCCGCAGCGTTTCGAGGCCGAGGCGATCCCAGGGCTTGCCGCGTTCCGGGCCGGCCGGCACGCGCGGCAGGAGGCCCGGCTCGTGGCTCCAGGCCAGAAGCTGCTCCAACGAGGCTTCGTCGAGCATGTCGCGCAGATGGTGGGCGGTGACGTAGGCGTCCGGCAGGGCGCGGTGGGCCGGCAGGCCCAGCTCGCGGACCAGGCCCTCGGGCCTGCGCTGATAGCGCAGCATCTGGTTGGAGAAACTGGTCAGGTGCGGCCACAGCCGCAGGGCGCACTTCCACGTGCAGATCCAGGGCGCGCCGCCGGTGAACCTCGGCGTGCAGTAGCGCTGTTCGAAGGCGGCCCGGTGGGCGGCCAGGGCCTGGACGCCGCCGTCGGGCCTCAGCACGTCGCCCGCGACCGCCTTCCAGAACGGCGCGCCGGCGACGTCGTCGTCGATGATGTGGTGAACCGCCATCGTTTCCGGCGTGATCGGGCGGCCGGGATTGACCAGCCGGGATCCACGGTCCTCGTCGACGCGCCAGCGGCCGTCCGGGCCCTGCGTGACGTCCTGCCAGCCGATCTCGCAGACGTCATGCGGACCGTTTCCAGCGGTCTCCAGATCGATCACGCGGACGCGGGGAGCAGCCATGCACCGAAATATGGGCCCTGTCGCGGGGCAAGGGGAGGGGCGGGGTCCAGCCGCCCGCCTCAGGCCTTCTCCACGAAGCTGTCGATCACCTTCTTGTCGCCGGCCTTGTCGAACGACACCGATAGCTTGTTGCCCTCCACGCCCGTGACCTTGCCGTAGCCGAACTTGACGTGGAACACCCGGTCGCCGCGCGTATAGGCGCTGGCCGCCGAGCCGGCCGAGACCGCCACCAGCCGGCCTTCGCCCTCGATCGGGGCCGAGCGCGCGGCGGACCCCCCGGAGCGCCAGGTGGCGCCGCGCTCGCTGAAGCCCGCCGTCCGTTCCTGGGCCCGCTTCCAGCCTGGGCTGTCGTAGCTGCCGGCCGTGAAGGTGCTGGTCCCCGGATCGTCCCAGCGCGACGACACCGTCTGCTGCATGCCTGGACCGCCGCCGTAATAGCCGGTCTCGGACGCCGCATCGACGTGGGCCAGCGGCAGTTCGTCGACGAACCGCGACGGCAGCTGGCTGGTCCAGCGGCCATAGACCTGGCGGTTGGCCACGAAGCTGATCCGGGCCTCCTCGCGGGCCCGGGTGATGCCGACATAGGCCAGGCGGCGCTCTTCCTCGAGGCCCTTCTCGCCCTTGTCGTCCATGCTGCGCTGGCTGGGGAACACGCCTTCCTCCCAGCCGGGCAGGAAGACCAGCGGGAACTCCAGGCCCTTGGCCGAGTGCAGGGTCATGATCCAGACCGCGTCGTCGCCGGCGCCCTTGTCCAGGTCCATGACCAGCGACACGTGCTCCAGATAGCCTTCGAGGGTGTCGAAGGCGCCCATCGACTGGACCAGTTCCTTCAGGTTCTCCAGCCGCGTCTGGCTGGTCGGGCCCTTGTCCAGGCGCAGGGCGTCGGTATAGCCGCTCTCCTCAAGCACCGCCTCCATCACCCGCTGGTGCGGGGTGTTGGCGGCCAGGGCCCGCCAGCGGTCCAGGTCGCGCAGGAAGTTGCTCAGCGCCGTGCGGGTGCGGGCCGGCAGGTCGTCGCCGCCGATGATCACCCGGGCCGCGTCGACCGTGGAGATCCCCTCGGCGCGGGCGATCTGCAGCAGCTTCTGCACCGAGGTGTCGCCGATGCCGCGCTTGGGAGTGTTGACGATGCGCTCGAAGGCCAGGTCGTCGTCGGGCGACTGGATCAGCCGCAGATAGGCGTGGGCGTCGCGGATCTCGGCCCGTTCGAAGAACCGCGGACCGCCCACCACCTTGTAGGGGATCTGCAGCATCACGAACCGCTCTTCGAAGGCCCGCATCTGGAACGAGGCGCGCACGAGGATGGCCATGTGGCTGTACTTGCGGCCGGCGCGCTTGGCTTTCTCGATCTCGTCGGCGACCATCCGGCTCTCGGCCTCGCCGTCCCAGACGCCGCTGACCTTGACCTTCTCGCCGCCGGACGCCTCGGTCCACAGGGTCTTGCCCAGCCGGCTCTTGTTGGCGTCGATCAGGCCCGAGGCGGCGGCCAGGATGTGCTCGGTGGAGCGGTAGTTGCGCTCCAGCTTGATGACCTTGGCGCCGGGGAAGTCGCGCTCGAAACGCAGGATGTTGTCGACCTCCGCGCCCCGCCAGCCATAGATCGACTGGTCGTCGTCGCCCACGCAGCAGACGTTCTGGCGGCCCTGGGCCAGCAGCCGCAGCCACAGGTACTGGGCGACGTTGGTGTCCTGGTACTCGTCGACCATCACGTACTGGAAACGGCGCTGGAAGTCGGCCAGCACGTCCGGATGGCTGGTGAAGATCGTGATGTTGTGCAGGAGAAGGTCGCCGAAATCGCAGGCGTTGAGGATGCGCAGCCGCTCCTGGTACTGGCGGTAGAGGGTGATCCCCCGGCCGTTGGCGAACTCGCCGGCCTCGCTTTGCGGCACCCGGTCGGGCGTCCAGCCGCGGTTCTTCCAGGTGTCGATCAGGCCGGCCAGGGCGCGGGGCGTCCAGCGCTTGGCGTCGATGTCGGCGGCCTCGATCAGTTGCTTGAGCAGCCGTTCCTGGTCATCGGTGTCGATGATCGTGTAGCTGGATTTCAGCCCGACCAGTTCGGCGTGACGGCGCAGGATCTGGGCGGCCACCGAATGGAAGGTGCCCAGCCAGCGCAGGCCCTCGGCCTGGTCGCCAATGATGTGGGTGATCCGCTCGCGCATCTCGCGGGCGGCCTTGTTGGTGAAGGTGACGACCAGCAGCTCCCACGGCCGGGCTCGGCCCGTCGCCAGGATGTGGGCCAGGCGGGTGGTCAGCACGCGGGTCTTGCCCGTGCCCGCGCCGGCCAGCACCAGCACGGGGCCCTCCGTGGCTTCCACGGCGGCCCGCTGTTCGGGGTTCAGCCCTTCCAGGTAGTTCGGCGCCTCGCGGGCGCCGTCCGGCCCGCGCGCACGGGCCAGGTCGGAGATGCGGGGGACGGGGAGATCGCCGGGGAAGCCGTCGAAAGAGGGGGACGAGTCGAAGCCTTGGGACATGGAACATATGTAGCACAAAGATCGCCCGGCTTAAGCCCTTGCGCCGATCCGTCGCCCTTCCTCGCCGGAACTTCGATGTTCACGCCCCGTTTGTTTTGGGGGACGGACATCACAGGAGACGGACGTGGCTGAAGAAACCCATACGAGCGGTGGCGGCGGCGGGACGGGCATGGCGTTCATCATAGGCGCGCTGGTGGTCGTGGTGGCGGTGATCGCCTACTTCGTCTTCACCGGCGGCATGACGCAGAAGAAGACGGTCGACATCAACGTCTCCGCCCCGAACGTCGAGGCGCCCAAGGTTCCGGAAGCGCCCAAGCCCACCAACTAGGGCCAACGAGGGAGGACGCCATGGCGCGTCACCACGATATTCGGCCGCAGCACCTGGGCGTGGCCGGCCTGACCTTGCTGGGCGTGCTGCTGCTGATCGCCGCCCTGGTGGTCGGCGGCTGGCGTTCCGGCGTGCTGGCCGTGCGATCGGCCGACCTGTCGATGCGGTTGCCGGAAAGGCCGGCGCTGCCGCAGCGGTCGCCCAATCCCGCGCCCCTGCCGCTGCCCAAGCCCGGCCCGGGCGTCGAGCAGGGCTAGACCGTGCCGGCCTCGCCCGCCTGGGCGCGCCGCAGGGCGAACACCCGGCAGGCCGAGGCCAGGGGGCGCTCGCCGCGTCCGGCGTCGATCCGCTGGATCAGGCCGGCGATACTGATCTTGTCGGCGCCGGCCGCCGCCTGCAGCACCACCCAGAACTCGGGCTCCAGGGCCAGGGAGGTCGCGTGACCGGCCAGGTTGATCGAACGCTTCTTCAAACTGCCCATCTCGCCAGTCCCCATTTTGCCCATTTGGCGGTCCGCCAAGGTTCCCGGATCGGGGTCGCTGAACCCTCTTGAATAAAAATGACGCCATGTCATCTTTAGTGGGTCCAGCAGGAGCATGCCCCATGATCGCAGCCACGCAAGTGCTCGGTGGGCCAAAGCCTCGCGAACCGATGAGGCGGATGCGCGACACGTTCCAACTGCAGCCTTTGCGGGCGTTCCGGGCCGTCCGGCGCCTGCTCGCCGACAAGGAGGACACCGCCCAGGTGTTCGAGATCATGCGGGCCTTGTCGGGCAAGGCGATCCCGAACGGCTATCGCCGGCTGCTGAGCACGCCCGACGGCGGCCGCATCGCCTACGAGCGGGACGAGTTCGCCGAGCGGCTGTCGGATCCGGCGTGGCTGGGGCAGTTCGGCCCGGGCACGGTCGGCGCCGCCTATCGCGACTTCATCGCCCCGCGCGGCCTGTCCGCCGAGGGGCTGGCCGAGGAAAGCCGCAAGGTTCCCGAGGCCGACGTCGACGCCGCCCATCCCCTGGCGTGGTACGCGCGGCGCATGCGCGACGTGCACGACGTCTGGCACGTCCTGACGGGCTACGGCACCGACGCCCTGGGCGAGGTTTGCGTGGTGGCCTTCTCCCACGCCCAGACCCGCAGCCTGGGCTTCGCGGTCATCGCCCTGGCCGGCGCGCGTCATCTCCAGAAGGCCGCGCCGGGCCTGCCCTACGGCAAGGCCGTGCGCGAAGCCTGGCGCAACGGCCGGGCGGCGGCCTGGCTGCCGGCGGTCGACTATCCGGCGTTGTTCGCCCTGCCGCTGGACGAGGCGCGCCGGACGCTGAAGATCGCGCCAAACACCGTCTACCGGGCCATCCCGCCGCGATACCGCGACCGTTCCTAGCCGCCCCGAAAGTCCTCCCGGCTTGACCTTTCTCCAGCGTTCGGTAGTTCAACTACATAACGCTACCGGCGTCGGCTTTTCGAGAGTTCCGCATGATCACCCGCCGCTTCAAGCTGGTCGGCCTGGCCCTGTTCGGGGCTATCTTCGCCCTCGCCGCGACGCCGGTCCTCGCCGCCGACACCCAGGTGGCGGTCGCCGCCAACTTCACCGAGCCGGCCAAGGCGATCGCCGCCGCCTTCAAGGCCAGGACCGGCCACACCGCGACCCTGAGCTTCGGTTCCTCGGGCCAGTTCTATACCCAGATGGCCCATGGGGCGCCCTATGAGGTATTCCTGTCGGCCGACGCGGAACGACCGCTGAAGGCCGAGCAGGAGGGGCTAGGCGTCTCGGGCACGCGGTTCACCTACGCCGTCGGCCGGCTGGTGCTCTATTCCCGGACGCCGGGTCTGGTCGACGACAAGGGCTCGGTGCTGAAGTCGGACCGGTTCGCCAAGCTGGCCATCGCCGATCCGACGGCCGCGCCCTATGGCGAGGCGGCGGTCGAGACGATGCGCAAGCTGAAGGTCTACGACGCCTTGGCGCCCAGGATCGTCAGGGGCGCGTCGATCACCCAGGCCTATCAGTACGTAGCCACCGGAAACGCCGAGCTGGGTTTCGTCGCGCTGTCGCAGGTGATCGACCAGCCGGGCGGGGCGCGCTGGCTGGTTCCGGCGGCGGACCACGCGCCGATCCAGCAGCAGGCCGTGCTGCTCCGGACAGGCGAGAAGAATCCCGCCGCCCGGGCGTTCCTGACCTTCCTGAAGTCTCCGGCCGCCATCGCCATCATCAAGCGCTACGGCTACGAGGTTCGCTAGCTAGCTTCGGCGATAGCGCGCGATCAGCGGGTCGGCCGCCGCCTGATCCAGGATCCAGTCGCGAAAGACGGCGATCTTGCGCACGCGGCGGCGTTCGGCCGGATAGGCCAGCCAGTAGCCGCCGCCGTAATGGGCGGTGATGTCGAACGGGGCGACCAGCCGTCCCTGGGCGATCTCCTGGGCGAAGAAGATCGGCGAGCCCAGGGCAAAGCCCTGGTCGGCCAGGGCGGTGGCCACTTCCAGCGCCTGGGCGTCGGCGGACAGGCGGGGCGGGGCGCGATCGTCGCTGGCGTCGACGCCCGCCGCCTCGAACCAGCGCACCCAGAAGTCCGGAGAACCGATCCGCGGCGCCCGCAACAGGTCGGCCGGGCTGGTCAGGCCGCCGGATCGCGCCAGGACGGTCGGCGTGCACAGCACCGTCTGGACGGAGGGGATCAGGAGATGCGCTTCCATCCCCGGCCAATCGCCGCCTCCGGCGCGCAGGGCCAGGTCGAACGGCTCGCGCTGCAGGTCGACCACCCGGCTGGAGGCGTCCAGCCGCACGGCGATGCGGGGATGGGCGATCTGGAAGCCGCCCAGGCGCGGGGCCAGCCAATGACCGCCGATGCTCTGCACCGTGGTGATCGACAGCACGCCCTCCTCGGTGTCGACCAGGTCCGACACCGCCGTGCGCAGGACGCTCATCGCCTCGGTCGCCGCCCGCGACAGGCGTTCGCCCGCCGGGGTCAGGGTCACCTCGCGGGGCAGGCGGGTGAACAGTGGTTGGTCCAGGCGTTGCTCCAAGGCCTTCACCTGCCAGCTGACCGCGGCCTGGCTGACGCCCAGCTCGTCGGCGGCGCGGGTGAAGCTCTTCAGGCGCGCGGCGGCCTCGAAGATCCGGATGGCGCTGAGCGGCAGGCTGGCGAGGATGTCTGGCATAAGTAGGGCTTATGCTTACGCAAGGAAGCCGCGTTTGTCATCCCGGGCTTGAAAGTCGATTTTCCAATCATGGAACGCCAGGAAGGGTGATCATGATGGACGAAGCGATCAAGACCCATAAGGAGACCACGTTCGGCTGGGTGCTGATGGTCCAGGAATGGATCGCCGCGCGCAAGGCCCGGCTGGCCCGCTTGGCGCACGAACAGGCGGCCAGGGCGGTGCGGGAGGCCGAGGCGAAGCCCAGGCGCCATCTCGCGCCCCGCTAGGGTCCGGACTCAATTGGATCGTTGATTTTCAGTTGTCATCCCGGACAAGCGCTACGCGCTTTCCGGGATGACAACGGATTAGAGCGCTGATTTCGCTTGGGTATCACCGACACGCAGTTGAGGGCGGACCCTAGCCCGCGAACTCGCCACGCGACGTCAGATCAGGACGCTCTCGTTCGCGACCATAGGAGGCCTTGGCCTCAGCAGCCGCGCCAGGCGGGCCAGAAGCTGGGCGTCGGTGAAGGGCTTGGCGAGATAGTCGCTGGCGCCCAGGGCCAGGGCTTCCTTGATGTCGTCCGGCGCATTGCGGGCTGTCAGCATCATGACCGGAATATGCGCGACCCGCGGGCTTTTCCTCAGGTGGCGAAGCACGCCGAAACCGTCGAGGCGCGGCATGTTCACGTCCAGCAGGATGACCGCGGGGCGCGTGCTGTGGACGCCGTCGAGCGTCTCCCAGCCGTCGCGGCCGTATACGGTGTCGTAGCCCGCCAGGCCCAGCCTCGTGGTGAGCAGTTCCAGGAGATTGCGGTCATCCTCGGCGATGAAGATGCGTCGGGGTCTGGGTTCAGGCGGCATCGTCGACCGTGTCGAACTGGAGCGCGCGATTGATCTCGCGGATCAGGACCTCGGTCTCGAGCGGCTTGGCGACGACACCGTCGAACACGCCAGGTGGCGCCTCCGTCGCGTCGGCGGAGAAGGCGATGATCGGGACATTGCCGTTGAGGCGGCCCTGGCGAATGGCGCGCGCCGCGGCCACGCCGCCCATGCCCGGCATCCGCAGATCCATCAGGATGACGTCGAATGGTTCGGCCCCCGCCCGGGCCACCGCGGCTTCCCCGTCGGCGACTTCGGTCGTTTCGGCGCCGAGGGCGCCGAGCACGGCCTGGACCAGGTCCCGGTTGACCGGATTGTCGTCGACGACGAGCACGCGGCAGGCGATGGGAATATCGGCCGCCGGGGTCGTGGCGCTCGCCATGGCCGCCGGCGCGACCTCGCTGGCGGGCAGTTCGAACCAGAAGCGGCTGCCCTGGCCAAGGGCGCTCTCGACTCCGATTTCGCCGCCCATGGCCTCGACCAGCCCCTTGCAGATCGCCAGGCCCAGGCCCGTGCCGCCGTGTCGTCGTGTCGAGGAGCCGTCGATCTGCGAGAAGCGCTTGAAGAGCTGGTCCAGCCGATCGGCTGGAACGCCGCCGCCGGTGTCGCGGACCGAGATCAGAAGCCTTCTCGGGCCCTGGCGCCACGAGGCCTCGACCGTGATCCCGCCGTGGTCGGTGAACTTGACGGCGTTGCCGATCAGGTTGAGCAGCACCTGGCGCACCCGATCGGGCGCGATGAACAGGGCGGGGGGCAGGGCCTCGGCGCCGACGATGTCGAGCGCGATCCCCTTTTCCTGGGCCTGGCAGGCGAAGAGGTCCAGCGCGTCCTCGACCAGGCGGCGCGGGTCGCAGACGGCGCCGCGGATCTCGACCTGGCCGGCTTCGAGCTTGGAGAAGTCGAGGATGTCGTTGACGGTCGACATCAGGGCCTGACCGGCGTTGGCGACCCGATCGACGAACCGTCGGGTGGCGGGCGACAGCTCGGGCTGGTCCTCAATCAGGCGCGAGAAGCCGAGCACGGCCGTCAGCGGGGTGCGCAACTCGTGGCTCATGTTCGACAGGAACTCGGACTTGACCGCGGCGGCGGCTTCGGCTTCCGCGCGAGCCTCCACCAGCGCCGCCTCCATCGCCTTGCGCGCGGTGATCTCGCGGGCGACGTCCTGGACGGCGACCAGAGCGCCGGTCTCGTCGAAAGACAGCTTCGGCTGGCCTTCCAGCCAGATCCACCGGCCATCCTTGTGTTGGGCGCGGAACTCGTAGGGTTCCGAAACCGCCGAAGGGCCTCGGCGGATCAGGGCCGCGTAGTAGTTGATCATGTGCTCCCGGTCGTCGGGGTGGGTCAGGTCCACGACGCGGCGGCCGACCAGCTCTTCCGGCTCGCGACCCAGGATGGTGCGACAGGCCGGCGAGATGAAGCAGATCTCCCCGGCGGGATTGAAGGTGGCGATCATGTCGCTGGCGTTGTCGGCCAGCAGGCGATAGCGCGCCTCGCTCTCGGCGAGCGCGGCCTGGGCCCTGCGGTCGTCTGTGATGTCGCGCACCGTGCCCATCATGAACGCGGGAAAGCCGTCGGCGCCCTTGACGGTGATCGAGCTGCCCGAGACGCAACGCTCCTCGCCGTCGGGGCGGACGATGCGGGTGGGCACGTTGTGGTCGTCCTCGCCCGTGCGCAGGCGCTCGGCGATCCGCGCCAGCGTCCAGGCCCGGTCGCCGGGATGGAGACAGTCGTTGAAGAGGTCGATCTCCGGCTGCTCGACCCAGGCGAGGCCGTAGATCTCGAACATCTTGCGCGAGACGTCGAGATGGCGCGTGCGCAGGTCGTATCGCCAATAGCCCAGACCGCCGATGTCTTCAGCGAGCAGCGCGCGCTGGGCCTGTTCGCGGGCGTCGTCGCGCGCCGCGATCAGCTCCAGCTCCAGGGCCTTGCGGTCGGAGATGTCGCGAGAAACGCTGACGATCTCCTGGGGCGCGCCGTCCTCGTCCCGGACGAGCTGAAGATTGGATTCGACCCAGGTGTAGTAACCGAGCTTGTGACGCGACCGGTGCTGGATCGTCTTGTGGTCCAGGCCTCGCGACATCTCGCCGAAGACCGCCATGACCGCATCCCGATCCTCCGGGTGCAGGACGCTGGGAACGGTCAGCCCGACGGTCTCGGCCACGGTGTAGCCAAGCAGCCGCTGGACGGCCGGCGAGATGAACTTGCCCCGTCCCGAGAAGTCGTAAAGGGTGATGACGTCACCCGCCCGTTCGGTCACGAGGCGGTAGCGTTGTTCGCTGCGACGAAGGGTTTCGATCGTCTTGACCGTCTTGGTCACGTCCTGGAACAGACCGAAAATGGCCGTCGGCCGTCCCCGATCGTCCCGTTCGCACACGCCTCGACTGACCACGTGCCGCAGGACGCCGTCCGGGCGAATGAGCCGGAGCTGGAGGTCGAAGCCTGTCTGTCTCCGCGCCGCCAAGGCCAGGTGACGCCGGACCCGTTCGCGATCATCGGGGTGGTAGAAGGCGACGGCGTCGTCGATGTTGGGGTCGAAGGTCTCCCGATCGACCCCGTAGATGTCGTACACGGCGTCCGACCAGACGATGGTCTTGGTGGAGAGGTCCAGGCGCCAGTGGCCGACGCCCGCCATGGTCTCGGCGATCTCGAGCAGGCGCTGCTTTTCACGGGTCTCCCGATGCGCCTTGGCCAGTTCGAATTCATCGACCACGATCCGCGCCAGCAGTCTCAGCCGGTCCAGCGCCGCGTCGTCGGGCCGCGGGCGCGGCTTGTGGTCGAGGACGCACAGCGTCCCCAGGTTATGGCCGTCCTTCGTCGTCAGGGTGGCGCCCGCGTAGAAGCGCAGGTCGGGCGGCCCCGTGACCAGCGGATTGTCGACGAAGCGCGGGTCGGTCGAGGCGTCTTCGACCACCATGACGGACTCGGGGCCCAGATCTATGGCGTAGCCGCAGAACGCCTTGTCGCGCGGGGCTTCGGTGGCTTCGACGCCCACCCTGGCCTTGAACCACAGGCGTTGCTCGTCGACCAGGGAAACCACGGCGATCGGGGCGTCGAACAGGTTTCCGGCAAGGCCGGCCAACCGGTCGATCGCCGGATCCGCCTGCGTATCCAGCACGCCGAATGACCTCAGGGCCTCCAGCCTGAGCGTCTCGCGATCGCTCATCTTGCTCTCCGTCCCATCGTTCCCGCGATCCTACAGAGCGAGACGCCGCGGAAAGGCTAACGCCTTGTGTGGCGGATTGGCGCAGGGTTCGCGAAACTCCCGTCAGGGTTCAGGACCGCCGACGAGATCGCGCCGTTTCTCGCCACACGGCGGAGGCGTCGCGCGTTGATGCGCCGGGGCGCTTCACCGTCGGCTGAAGCCGGGAGGCGGGGAGGGCGACGCTTCGAAGGGGGGCTCGGCGCGCCAACGCCGATAGGCGCTCCCGCCCTCAGTCCTCGCGCTTGGCGCCGTCCAGGTCGCGTTGCAGCCTGTCGGCCCGCGCCGCGTCCAGGGCCTTGTCGGCCTTGGTGCGGCCGAACCTGGCGCGGTTCTCGGCGGCCTTGGCCTTGGCGTCCGTCTTGGCCTTGGCCTTGCGGGCCTGGTTCAGGTTGAGGATCTCGGCCATCGCCTAGCCCTTCTTCTTCGGTCCAGCGGGAGGCGGCGTCGCCGGCCGCAGGATCAGCGTTGACTGCAGGCGCAGGGTCTGGCCCTTCTTCAGCACGAATGGCGCCCGTCCGGGAAAGACGCAGTTCTGCATCGACAGTCCCCGGCGCAGGATCCAGCGGGTGATCGGCGCGCCGTTGGCCTTGCAGGCCAGGCCGACGGTCCAGGCCGGCGAGCCGCCGCCGGGGAGCCAGGCGAAGCCCATGGCCTTGCCGGCCTCGACGGGGCCGACGGCCGGGGTCACGATCTTGCCGCCGGAGCCGAAGGTCAGGCGGTCGGGCTTGACCAGCCGCACCGAGAAGCCGCCATAACCCTTCTCGTCGTCGCTGCCGCCCAGGGCCAGGGTGTCCGACCGCGCGGTGATCACCGTGTCGAAGTCGATGCGCCGCGCGCCGGCCTTCAGGGGATAGACGCGGACCTTGGTGGTCTCGCGCGCCACATAGTTCACCTCGGGGTTCACCGCGGGCGCGGAATTGACGATCCAGTCGGCGTTGACCACCAGGGTCCCGCCGCCGGCGCTGTCGCCCTTGAAGCGCTTCTCGCGGACATGGAAGGTCAGGCCCTTCATGAACCAGCCGTCGGCGACCGCCTTGCCGTCGACCAGCACCTGGTGCCAGCTCCAGAACGCCCCGCGCTGGTGCAGGTGGTCGGCGGGGCGATCCTCGGTCAGCACCGCGCCGTCGGGCGCCCAGATCGGGTGGACGTAGTTCAGGCGGCCGGCCTCGCGCGCATCGGCCGGAGCGGTGCGATAGAACAGGACGCTCTTGCCGCCGTCGGTGATCGTGACGCCGTCTTCGGCGAACACCGCATCGACCCGGGGCAGGGGCACGGGGGGTGGAGGCGCGGCGGACGTCGCCGCCGAGGCCTCGGCGGCCGGCTGGGCGACGGCCGCGGTTTCCGCCTGCGTTCCGGTCGGTCCGGTCGAGGCCGCTCCCGTCGAGGCCACGCCCGTCGAGGTTTGGGCGCCGGTCAGCACGATCAGGGCGGCGGCAAGCGAGATCATCGGTGTTTTCCCTCCGGCGGTCGCCGAGTGTTAGCCAGAATCCCGACGCCGGCAAAATCGCAACCTTGGCTAGAACGTAAAGCGAACGCGCGCCGGCCGCAAGGCTCCTGGAAACTGCGCCGCGACCTTGTCCGTTGCCTTCCTGAACGTCCATCAACAGGAGGAACACCATGATCGACGCTTCGCAAATCCGCGAGCACCTGGAAGTGGTCGGCTCGGACGGCGGTCATGTCGGCCGGGTGGATCACGTGGTCGGCGGCGAGATCGAACTGGCCAAGCTGGACCTGGGTGGCGGCCTCAAGCACCACCTGATCCCGATCACCTGGGTCGACCATGTCGACGACGACGGCGTGCACCTGAACCTGACCCAGGACGACGCCAAGGCGCGCTGGCGCGAGAAGCACTGAACCTCGCCGCGGCGGCCCGTCGCGCCGGTTGACAGCTTCGCCGTGCTGACCGATCCCTCGCCCGCCAAAAGGTGAGGGATCGCGCATGTACCAGCTCCACTACAGCCCCAGCACGGCCAGCCTGGCGGTTCACTGGATGCTGATCGAGATCGGCGTCCCGTTCGAGCTGGTCCTGACCGACATCACGACCGGCGCCCACAAGACCCCCGACTATCTGAAGCTCAATCCCAGCGGGGTGGTGCCCACCCTGATCGTCGACGGCGCGCCGGTGCTGGAGAGCACGGCGATCCTGATGCTGCTGGCCGAGCGCCACCCCGACAAGGGCCTGGCGCCGGCGGCCGGGACGCCCGAGCGCGCCGCCTATTTCCAGTGGATGGTCTATCTGGCCAACGCCCTGCTGCCCGGCTTCCGCGCCTGGTACTATCCGCACGAGCCGGCCGGCGAGACCAGCGCCGAAGCCGCCCAGGCGGCGGCCCAGGCGCGGATCGAGGCCGTCTGGGACCGCGTCGACGCCCAGCTGGCGGCCCAGGGCCCCTGCATGCTGGGCGAGCGGCTGTCGGCGGTGGACTTCCTGGCGACCATGCTGATGCGCTGGTCGAGGAACCTGCCCAAGCAGGCCACCGCGTGGCCCAACATCGCCCGCTACCTGGCGAGGATGCGGGCCATGCCGTCGCTGCGCGAGGTCCATGCGCGCGAGGGGTTGACCGACTGGATCGACGGCTAGGCTTCAGCGCGGCGGCAGGGCTCCGGCGAAGTCGATCACGCACATGTAGCCATAGGCGCGGTGCGGGCCGCAGGCCACGCCGGCCAACTGGTAGCTGGCGGCGAAGATGTTGCGGCGGTGGCCCCGGCCGGGAACGCCGCTGTCGATGATCAGTTGGCGGACGACGTCGCGCGGATCCTCGAACCCATAGGAGATGTTCTCGGCCGAGAGGCCGGCCCAGACGCCCTGGCCGCGCAGCCTCTTGCCCAGGGAGCCGGCCGGGCCGTGGCCGACATCGCCGCGCGGGCCCTGGGCCTGGGCATGCTGGCGGGCCGCGGCGGCGATGCGCCGATCCGGCTCCAGGGGCGGCAGAGAGGCCTGGCGCTCCAGGAAGTCGATCGCCTCCTCGACGGCGGCGGGATCATCGCTCCTGTTCAGCTCACGGCGCAGTTCGTCGGCGTATTCGGCGGGACGGGCGCGGGCGAAGTTGACCTCGTCCAGGACGGCGTCGTCGAGACGGGCGGCCGAGGACGCGGATCGGGCGGCGGGCGCCAGGGCGAGGAACAGCAGGCCGGCGAACGCCGGAGCCAAGGCCATGCGGCCGGAAATGCGCATGCGCGCTCCCAGAATCAGACGCCCCGAGCCTGACCTAGCACGCTCCGGAGAAACGTGCAGTCGCGCGGAATGTCGCGGCCGAAGCCGCTGCGTCCTAGGCCGCCACGGGAGGCAGGGTCGCGACGTGCGGGTGCCGGATCATCACCGTCATGCCGCCGACGGAGGCCACCGTCATGTGGCCATCCAACTGCTTGACCAGGGCGTCGACGATCACCGTCCCCAGGCCGCCGGGCCTGTCCTGGAGCGGTTTGGCGGCCTTGCCGACGCCGTTGTCGCCGACCGTCAGCGTCCACGCCTCATCATCGCTGGCGAAGGTCACCGTGACGCGGGCGTCGTCCTTGAAGACCGGAAACGCGTACTTGACGGCGTTGATCAGGAGTTCGGTGACGATCAGGCCGATGCTGACGGCCTTGTCCGAACCGATGGTGGCATGGTCGGCGACCACCTTCAGGGTGATCGGCTGGCTGTCGCCGACCATCGAGGCCGCCAGGCTGGCGCACAGCTTGGTCAGATAGGGGCCGACCTCGATCAGGTCGACGCCGCCCGAGGCGTGCAGGTGCGATTGCACCTCGGCCACCGAGATCACCCGCTGATGGGCGTCCTTCAGGTGGAAACGGATTTCGTCGGACGTGACGGCCCGGGCCTTGAGCATCAGGATGCTGGCGATGATCTGCAGGCTGTTGGCGACCCGGTGCTGCATCTCCTGCAGCAGCACCTCCTTCTGGTTCAGCAGGTCGCGCGTGCGGGCCAGCAGGCTTTCTTTCTCGCGCTCGATCGCCCGTCGCGCCGTGATGTCGGTGAAGGCCAGCAGGATCGTCGAGTTGGCGCTGGTCTCGTAGATCACCTTGCGGGCGTTCAGCAGCATGACCCGCCGGCCCAGGCCGGGGAAGTCGTGATTGACCTCGAAGCCGTTCATGGTCACGCGCTCGGGGATGATGGTCTCCAGCAGCTCGCGCAGGGCGGGGATGTCCCACTGGCCGTCGCCCAGGGCGAAGAGCGGGCAGTCCACGGTGTGCTCCGGATCGACCTTGAAGGTCTCGTAGAACGACCGGCTGGCGGCCAGCACGGAAAACGCGGAATCGAGCACCAGAAGCGGCTCGTGGATGGTGTCCACGATCGCCTGGGCCAGCGTCTGTGCGTCTTCAATCCCGGGGATCGGACGCGGCATGACGAATGGAATCCGATCCTAGACGCAAGATCGCGGACGGCGACGGATGGGCGCCGATAGCTCTACTCTAGAGCAAGCCACGCGAAATGGGAATCGCGCGACTTGCCTCCGCCAGCGTCCCGGCTCGCGCGAACCCGGCGGACTTTAGCGGCCGCCGCCCGTGATTTCCTTGATCAGCGCCTGGACCGGGGCTTTCCCACCGGCGTTCCAGACGGCCTTCAGATGGGCCAGGGTCTGCTCGGCGGCGCCCTCGAACTTCCAGTCGCAGTCGACGACCTTGCAATTTTCGAACACCGGGGCTTCGCCGCCGGCGAAGGTCAGGCGGCAGTCGCGGAACTCGCAATCGGAAAAGTGCTCGCCGTCCAAAGACACGGTTTCGTGGTTGAAGCTCGTCGAGCTGGGCATGCGCCGTCTTTCATTGATCGTCGGTTGGGGGCTTGGGTGGCGCGGCGTCTTCGGCCGCCTGCTTGGCGGCGGCCTTTTCAGCGGCCTTCTGCGCGGCCTTCTGGGCCTTCAGGCGCTCGCGTTCCTGGCGTTCGAAGGAATAGTTCGGGGTGCGCGCCATGACGATCTCCTGGCCGCGGGACGCGGCGAAAAGGAGCCCTAGCGCGGTTCGGGGTCGACTTACAGCCGTCATCCTCGCCAAAAGGGCGAGAATGACGGCCGCAGCCGCGAAGAATGGCTATTTTACGCTGGCGCAGAAACGCTGGATGCGCGCGCAGGCGTCCTCCAGCACGTCGTTGGCCGTGGCGTAGCTGATGCGGAAGAACGGCGACAGGCCGAACGCCGCGCCGTGGACCACGGCCACGCCCTCGGCCTCCAGCAGCTCGCCGGCGAAATCCTCGTCGGTCGCGATGACCTTGCCCGACGGCGCGGTCTTGCCGATCAGGCCGGCGCAGGAAGGATAGACGTAGAACGCGCCTTCCGGCGTCGGGCAGTGCAGGCCGGTCGCCTGGTTCAGCATCGACACGACCAGGTCGCGCCGCTCCTGGAACAGCTTGGCGTTCGGCTTGATGAAGTCCTGCGGGCCGTTCAGGGCCTCCAGCGCCGCCCATTGCGAGATCGAGCACGGGTTCGAGGTCGTCTGGCTGATCATCTTGCCCATGGCCTTGATCAGCGCTTCGGGCCCGCCGGCGTAGCCGATGCGCCAGCCGGTCATCGAATACCCCTTGGATACGCCGTTCATCGTCAGGGTGCGGTCGTAGAGCTTGGGCTCGACCTGGGCGATGGTGGTGAACTCGAAGTCGTCGAACACCAGGTGCTCGTACATGTCGTCGGTCAGCACCCAGACCTGCGGATGGCGCAGCAGGACGTCGGCGATGGCCCGCAGCTCGGCGCGGGTGTAGGCGCCGCCCGACGGGTTGGACGGGCTGTTGATGATCAGCCACTTGGTCTTCGGCGTGATCGCCGCTTCCAGGGCTTCCGGCGTGATCTTGAAGCCGCTCTGCGCGGTGGTCTCGACCGACACCGGCGTGCCGCCGGCCAGCAGGGTCATGTCGGGATACGACACCCAGTACGGGGCGGGGATGATGACTTCGTCGCCGGGATTCAGGGTGGCGACCAGGGCGTTGTAGATCACCGGCTTGCCGCCCGGGGCGACGTGGATCTGGGCCGGCTTGTAGTCCAGGCCGTTCTCGCGCTTGAACTTGGCGCAGATGGCGGCCTTCAGCTCGGGCATGCCGTCCGGATCGGTGTACTTGGTCTTGCCGGCCTTGATGGCGGCGATGGCGGCGTCCTTGATGTTGTCGGGGGTGTCGAAGTCCGGTTCGCCGGCGGAGAGGGCGATCACGTCCCGGCCAGCCGCTTTCAGGGCGCGCGCCTTGGCGCTGATCGCGATGGTGGCGGACGGGGCGATGCGCCGCAGGGCGGCGGACTCGAGCGACATGGTTCAGGACTCCCCTGGGAGGACGTGGACTCGAAAGACCGGTTTCAGGATTGCGGCGGTCTTACGCCCGTGCTTGCCGAGGTGCAACGCAACAAAGACCGCGTCGCGCGGGGTTCTTGCGTCGATGCGGGACGCGCGGTACCGCTATCACCATCGAGACGAGAGGCCGGCCCGCACGACGGACGGCCCCGGGAGGGAACGACCATACCGGCCGCCGACGGCGGCTGGCCGACGCAACGACGTCTCTACGAGGGGGAAACATGACCAAGATCGCCATCCTGGCCGCCGTGGCCGCGCTGAGCCTGCCCATCGTCGCGCCGGTGACGGCCAAGGCCGCCGAGCCCGCTGCGCAGGGCATCATGAAGTATGCGATCAACAAGCCGTCCACGGCCTGGAGCGTCTACGGACCAGGCCAGACCAACGCGCCGGTCAAGGACAAGGCGGTGGTCGGCGGGGCGGGCGTCCGCATCCAGGTCACCACGCCGTCGCCCGACAAGCCGTGGGAAAACAGCGCCGGCCAGGGGGTGGACGGCAAGATCACCAAGGGCGACGTCATCACCATCGCCTTCTGGGCCAAGGCCGAGCCGGTCGATGGCGGGCCGGCCACGGCGAACCTCAGCTCCGTGGGCGTCCAGCAGACGGCCGCGCCGTGGGGCGGCATCGTCGGGGGCAGCGTCGCGGTGACGAGCGGCGAGTGGAAGCTCTATACCGTCAGCGGGCGGGCCAGCATGGACGCCGAGAAGGGCGCGGCGGGTGTCGGCGTGCACCTGGGCAGCGCCAAGCAGACCGTGGTGCTGGGGCCGCTGTTCGTGCTGGATTTCGGTCCCAACTACGATCCGTCGATGGCCAAGTAGAACGGCTCAGCCCATCCCGCGCATGTGCTGGACGAACGCCTCCAGGTGCTTGCCCAGATAGGCCAGGGTCTTGTCGTCGATCACCTGGCCGTTCTGGATCTTGGTGTGGGCCTGGCCGACCAGCATCTCGCTCAGCGGCCAGTATTCGGCCGAGACCTTGCGCAGCGACTGGCGCAGGGCGTCCTGGGCGCGGACCGTGCCGGTGACGCCCGGCGAGGCGCCGAGGATGCAGGCGGTCTTGCCCTGCAGGACCGAGGGGCTGCCGCGCGAGGCCCAGTCGATGGCGTTCTTCAGCACGCCGGTGACCCCGCCATTGTATTCGGGGCAGGCCAGCAGCAGGGCGTCGGCGCCGCGGACGGCGTCCTTCCAGGCGGTGACGGGCGCAGGGTCGCCCTGGTCCTCGATGTCCTGGTTGAACAGCGGCAGGTCGTGCAGGCCGAAGATCTCGATCGTCACGCCCTCGGGCGCGCAGTCCTGGGCGGCGCGCAGCAGGGCGGTGTTGAACGAGGCGGCCCGCAGGCTGCCGGAGACGCCGAGAAGTTTCATGAAAGGCTCCGCCGCTGGAGCGGGGGAACCTAGTCGGCGTCGGCGCCGGGGGAAAGCCGGATCAGGCGGTGAGGGCGGTCCTCATCGGCTTTTCGCCCAGACCGTCCAGCCCGGCTTCGACATGGGCCCACAGGCGCGCCAGGTCGCGGGCGGCCGGACCGCCCGGCTCGAGCTCGGCCACGCAGAGCCCATGCGCCATGGCCGTCTGGAAGGCCTCACGTGCGCGCAGCCCGTGCGGGGCCAGCGGCAGGCCGCAGAACCGCAGGGCGTCCAGGATTTCCGGGAAGGCGACGGGCGCGACGTCCGACCGGCTGGTGTGGGCCTGGTTCAGCACCACCATGCCGCCCTTGCCCAGGCGGCGGACGGCTTCTGCCGTGCGGGCGATCGGGGCCAGGTCCAGGAACGACGGCCGGCCCGCCACCAGGCAGAGATCGGCGATGTTGACCGCCTGGGCGACGTCGGCCTCGGGCATGGCCGGGGTGTCGATGAACAGGTAGTCGACGCCGTCCCGCATCGCGTTGGACTTGGTCATGAACAACTTGCCGGCGGTGATGTCGGCGAGGGCGGGGCCGGGCTCGCGGCGGGCCCTCAGGGCGTCCGAGGCCGACCGCTGCGGATCGATGTCGGCCAGCACCACCTTGCGGCCCTGCAGGAAGGCCGTCAGCGCCAGGTTCACGGCCAGGGTCGTCTTGCCCGACCCGCCTTTCCGAGAAAGCACGGTAATTGTCTTCACGACGTGCACTCTTCGCCCAGACCCGGCGGCCGGTTCCCGCAGCCGCAAGGTCCCCCAAGGTGGGTTAACTGTTATGGTCAAGGTATGAACAGAACTTCAACTTGCCGGACGATTTGACGCCGAAGCCAAATTCACGGAAACCGTTGCGCCGCCTGGGAAAATTCCGGGTCAGCCGGCGCGGGCGTCGCGCCCGCGGCCGTCCAGGGCAAGCAGGCCGGCCACATGGCTCCACAGGCGGTCGACCTCCCGGGCGGCCGGGGCCTGGGCGTCCCATTCGCCGACCGACAGGCCCCGGGCGATCGCCTGCTGGTAGATGGTCCGCGAGCGCAGGCCGACCGGTGCGATCGGCAGGCCGCAGAAACGCAGCGCCTCGACCGCCTGCTGCACGCTGGCGGGCTCGAAGCCGCCGCGCTTGGACGGCGCCTGGTTCAGCACGATCAGCCCCGCCTTGCCCAGCCGACGGACCATTTCGGCCGAACGCGCCACCGAGGCGATGTCCAGGAAGGTGGGGCGGCAGACCAGCACGCACAGGTCGGCGGAATTGACCGCCACGGCGACGTCGGCGTCCGGCGCGGCGGGCGTGTCGATCAGCATGACGTCATAGGCGTCGTGCACGGCTTGCGAGCGGGCCTGGAACAGCTTGCCCGCGTTGATCTCGGCCAGGCTGGGGCCGGGCTGGCCGCGGGCCCGCAGGGCGTCGGAAGCCGAGCGCTGCGGATCGATGTCGGCCAGCAGCGTCTTCCAGCCCGCCAGATGGGCGGTGAGGCTCAGATTGACGGCCAGAGTCGTCTTGCCGGCCCCGCCTTTGCGGGAAATCAAAGCCAGGGTCTTCACGTCCGACGCTCTCCCTAACACCCCCGGTCCGCGACCGAAGGCCTGTGGATAACTTAGCCGCCCGTTACGACGGGTTCGCAACTCAAATGTCGTGTTTGGGGAATCTTAACCATGGTTCGCCTCCAGGCGAAGGGAAGCTTGACCACAAAATGAGCGACCGCTGGACGATGGGAGGACGAGACCGCGCTTGACCGCGCCGGGGGCATGGGCGAGGCAGGCGGATGCTTCGTCGCCTGATCGACTTCTTCACCAACATGGACGCCAAGGCCTGGCGAACGGTCGCGGTGTCGTTCGTGCTGTTCGGCGGGGTGGGCGTGGTCTTTCTGTTCGGGGCCCAGCTTCTGGGCCTGAACGGCGAGGTGACGGTCGAGCAGTGGCTGAGCGCCGCCCACGGGCCCTGGGCCCTGCCGGTCGCGGTCAGCGCCTTCGCGGTCCTGGCTTTCATCGGCGTGCCGCAGTTCGTGCTGATCGCCGCGGCGGTGGTCGCCTTCGGGCCCTGGACCGGCTTCGCCTACAGCTGGATCGGCACCCTGGTCTCGTCCCTGGTCGGCTTCTGGCTGGGACGGACCTTCGGCGGGCGGCTGCTGCAGGACCTGGCCGGCGACGGCGTGGCCAAGTTCATGAGGATGATCGGCAGGAACGGTTTCCTGGCCAGCCTGATCGTCCGGCTGGTGCCCTCCGCGCCGTTCATCGTGGTCAACATGGCGGCCGGCGTCACGCCGATGAAGGTGTTCGACTTCGCGGCCGGCACCGCCATCGGCATCATCCCGAAGATCGCCCTGACCGCCTTCGCCGGCAATTCCATCGTCCAGGCGTTGAAGGGCGGCGGCCAGCGGCACATCGTCATGCTGGTGGTGGCCGTGGCGGTCTGGATCGCCGCCGGCCTGGTCGCCCGCGCCTGGCTCAAGAAGCGCGAGACGGCGGACTAGGCGAGGGCGGTTCGCCTCGCTTGGGAAGGCCTTGCGGGCCTTTTGACGCGCCGATCTCCTGATTCCGCGCACGCCTGCTCTCAACCAAGAAGTGTTTTTGGTCGAAAGTTGCTCGTCGTGCGGCTAATTGCGCGATCGACGCAAAATGCTTGCTGGCTTTTGGCCCGCTGTGTAGAAAGCAACTCATGAACGTCGCGCGCCAACTGCTTTCGCTTCGGCTTACCAACCCCTGGGCGCTCTAGGGGCCGCGCTTCGTCGTGGCCGGGCGCGCAGGGGATGACTGAACCCGCCGCCCCGAGGTCAGAACTGGCCCCACGCAGACACCTTCCGACGAGTAGATCCCATGAGCTCCGTATCGCCCGCCGCTTTTGAGAAGCGCGACAACGTCGTCATTTTCGACACCACCATGCGCGACGGCGAGCAGTCGCCCGGCGCGTCGATGTCGCACGACGAAAAGCTGGAACTGGCCAAGATCCTCGAGGAGATGGGGGTCGACGTCATCGAGGCCGGCTTCCCGATCGCTTCGAACGGCGACTTCGAGGCGGTCCGCGAGATCGCCAAGATCGTCAAGAACAGCACCATCGCCGGCCTGTGCCGCGCCCACCAGGTCGACATCGATCGTTGCGCGGAGGCCCTGAAGGGCACGCAGCGCGGCCGCATCCACGTGGTCATCGCCACCAGCGACCTGCACATGAAGCACAAGCTGCAGATGGAGCCGGACGCCGTCATCGACGTGATCGCCCGCTCGGTCGGCCACGCCCGCAACCTGCGCGACGACGTCGAGTGGTCGGCCGAGGACGCCACCCGCAGCGACCGCCAGTTCCTGCGCCGCGCCATCGAGACGGCCATCAAGGCCGGCGCCACGACCATCAACCTGCCCGACACGGTGGGCTACACCTATCCGTCCGAATACGCCGACCTGTTCAGCTGGATGACCCAGAACGTCGAGGGCGCCGACAAGGTGATCTTCTCGACCCACTGCCATAACGACCTGGGCCTGGCCGTGGCCAACAGCCTGGCTGGCGTGCAGGGCGGGGCGCGCCAGATCGAATGCGCGATCAACGGCCTGGGCGAGCGGGCCGGCAACGCGGCGCTGGAAGAGGTCGTTATGGCCCTGAAGGTGCGCGGCGACAAGCTGCCCTACGAGACCAGGATCGACACCACCCACATCACCCGCGCCAGCCGCTACGTCTCGGCCATCACCGGTTTCCCGGTGCAGTACAACAAGGCCATCGTCGGCAAGAACGCCTTCGCGCATGAAAGCGGCATCCACCAGGACGGGATGCTGAAGAACCGCGAGACCTACGAGATCATGACCCCGGAATCGGTCGGCCAGGCGCCGTCCAGCCTGGTCATGGGCAAGCACTCGGGCAGCCACGCCTTCCGCGCCAAGCTGAAGGACCTGGGCTACGAGCTGGGCCAGAACGCCCTGAAGGAGGCCTTCGGTCGCTTCAAGGACCTGGCCGACCGCAAGAAGCACGTCTATGACGACGACATCATCGCCCTGGTCGACGACGCCCTGGCGCGCGGCTCGGAACGCATCCGCGTCCAGCGCCTGCGCGTGGTGGCCGGCACCGACGGCCAGTCGGCCGAGCTGACCCTGGAAGTCGACGGCGAGGTGAAGACCTCGGAGGCCTCGGGCGATGGTCCGGTGGACGCCGTCTTCAACGCCATCCAACAGATCGTGCCGCACAACGCCGCCCTGCGCCTGTTCCAGGTGCATGCGGTGACCGAGGGCACCGACGCCCAGGCCCAGGTCTCGGTCCGCCTCGAGGAGGACGGCCGCATCGCCACGGGCCAGGCCGCCGACACCGACACCCTGACCGCCTCGGCCAAGGCCTATGTGAACGCCCTGAACAACCTCATGGCGCGCAAGGAAAAGGGCCGGCCCGAAGCGGCGATCGCCAGTGGGTTCTAGCGGCTAGGCCGCCGCCCGCCTGGTGAACGGCCGCGTCGCCAGCAGCTCGGCCGACAGGTGCGCCTGGGGTTCGACCTCCAGGCCCAGCGCCCGCAGATCCTCGCACAGCGCCCGGCGCGGCTCCTGGTCCAGGAACGCGCCGGCGTCGATGACCATCGCCCCGCCCGGGCGGAGCATGTTCAACGTCGAGGCCGCCGCGGCCCGGGCGTCGGCCACGGTCGAGCAGCCGACGACCAGCAGCACGTCGCTCTGCTCGTCGGCCGCGCGGCAGGTGGCCCGGCGGGCGGCTTCCACCCGGTCGTAGCCGCGTCGCCACAGCACGCTCATCGCCTCGCCCGCCTCGGGCCCGGTCACCGCCACGAAACACAGCGGGGTGGCCTGGGCCAGGGCGAGCATGCGCCCGAGGGTGCGTTGGATCCCGTCGGTCGGAACGCCAAGCAGGAACTGCGCGGCCTGACGGAACGGATGGGACGACATGGTCGAAACCTCGTGCTGGTCGGATCCCGTCACCGGACGGGCGAACGAACAGGGTGTGCGCCCAAGCGGCCTAAGGCCTCCATTCGGAAAATCGCCGCCTGTGTAAGGGCGGCGTAAGGAACAGTGATGATCTGGATTCCCATCACCATCGCCGCCGCCGCCTTCCAGGTGGCGCGCAACGCCGCCCAGCGCTCGGTGATGGGCGGGGCGGGGCCGTGGGGGGCGACCCTGGTGCGGTTCCTGTTCGGCCTGCCGTTCGCCACCTTGTTCGCCGCCGTCGCGTGGACGGCGACCCCGGAGGCCAGCGCCCACGTGACGCCTGGGTTCTGGCTGGCCTGCGGGGCCGGGGCGGCGCTGCAGATCGCCGCCACCGCCGCCCTGCTGACCGCCATGCACCGCTCGTCCTTCGCCCTGGGCACCGCCCTGCAGCAAAGCGGCCTGCCGTTCGCCCTGGTCTGGGGGGCGCTGCTGTTCGGCGACACGGTTTCGGTGACGACCTGGATTGGCGGACTGGTCGCCACGCTGGGCCTGGCGGCCCTGACCTGGCCGCGCGACGGGCCGCCGATGCAGCGCGGGGCGGTGCTGGCGGGCCTGGGCTCGGGCGCGGCCTTCGCCTTGAGCGCCAACTGCTTCCGCCAGGCCTCGCTGGTGTTCGACCCCGCTCACCCCGCGGTCTCTGCCCTGGTGACGGTGATGGTGGTCCAGGCCATCCAGGCCGTGGCCCTGGGCGGCTTCCTGGCGATCCGTAATCCCGACGCCCTGGTCGAGGTGGCCAAGGCCTGGCGGCGGTCGCTGGGGGCGGGCTTCTGCGGCGCGGCGGCCTCGGGCCTTTGGTTCACCGCCATGGCGATGAGTCCAGTGGGACCGGTGCGGGCGGTGGGCGTCGTCGAGATGCCGATGGCCGCCATCGCCGGACGCCGCCTGTTCGCCGAACGCCTGACCCCGTCGCAGATGATCTTCGGCCTGATCGCGGCGGTCGGGGTGGCCATGGCGGCGCTCGGCTAGAAAACGCCATGTTTCTGGGATGAAACCCCCCGCGCCGCCGTTCTGCGAAATCAGGTGAGCCAGGGTCTGCAATAGACCTTGAATTCAACGCTTTCGCAGGGCAAACGGGCTTCGTCGGCAGCTTTGTGGCAGTCAGACGACGGCGCGGCAGGGGCCAGCGCTTCCGTCGTGCGGCAGGCGCTCGTCAAAGGGACAAAACCCGCATTTCGCGGGAATCATGTTGTCCTCGTTTGGAATTGAAGTAGGAGCCATCTTTCCCCTTCGCCTTCGTCGGTTCATCGACGCAAACGGCTCCGTTTCGCCTACCCGTCACCTTCTCCTTTCAACGACCCAGCCGCCTCGCCCCCCTATCCCTCAGTCAGGGCTTTCAATGTTTTCTTCCCTCTTCGGCGTCATCTCCAACGACATCGCCATCGACCTGGGCACCGCCAACACCCTGATCTACCAGAAGGGCAAGGGCATCGTGCTGAACGAGCCGTCGGTGGTCGCGTTGCGCAATGTGGGCGGCCGCAAGATCGTCCACGCGGTGGGGATCGAGGCCAAGCAGATGCTGGGCCGCACGCCGGGCCATATGGAAGCCATCCGCCCGATGCGCGACGGGGTCATCGCCGACTTCGAAGTGGCCGAGGAGATGATCAAGTACTTCATCCGCAAGGTTCACAACCGCAAGGGCTTCGTGAACCCGAAGGTGATCGTCTGCGTGCCGTCGGGCGCCACCGCCGTGGAGCGCCGCGCCATCAACGACAGCTGCCTGAACGCCGGCGCCCGCCGCGTCGGCCTGATCGACGAGCCGATGGCCGCCGCGATCGGCGCCGGCCTGCCGATCCATGAGCCGACCGGCTCGATGGTCGTCGACATCGGCGGCGGCACCACCGAGGTGGCCGTGCTGTCGCTGTCGGGCATCGTCTATTCGCGCAGCGTCCGCGTCGGCGGCGACAAGATGGACGAGGCGATCATCAGCTACATGCGTCGCCACCATAACCTGCTGATCGGCGAGACGACCGCCGAGCGCATCAAGAAGGAAATCGGCACCGCCCGCGCCCCGGCCGACGGCGAAGGCCTGTCGATCGACGTCAAGGGCCGCGACCTGATGCAGGGCGTGCCGCGCGAAGTCCGCATCAGCGAGAAGCAGGCCGCCGACGCCCTGGCCGAACCGGTCGGGCAGATCGTCGAGGCCGTGAAGGTGGCCCTGGAAGCCACCCCGCCGGAACTGGCCAGCGACATCGCCGACAAGGGCATCATGCTGACCGGCGGCGGCGCCCTGCTGCGCGGCCTGGACGCCGAGATCCGCGACCACACCGGCCTGCCGGTCACCGTGGCCGACGATCCGCTGTCGTGCGTGGCCCTGGGCTGCGGCAAGGTGCTCGAGCATCCCAAGTGGATGAAGGGCGTTCTTGAATCGACTCTCGCCTAGGCGTCAAACTTAGTCGGACGCCGCGGGGGGCGTCGGGAGAACCAGTTCGTGCCCTTTCGCGAAGGTCCGCTCGGCGACCTGAAAGTGCCGCTTACCTGGACCGCGGCCGTGGCGTTGATCGTCGCGATCGTGATCGCGGTCGCGTTCCTGCTGGCCGATCGGCGCGAGACCCTCCAGCAACAGGCCTACGGCGTCACCCGCCAGACGGTCGACACGGTGTCCAAGCCGGTCAGCGGCGTGATCGCGGCGCCGGGGCGCTGGACCGGCCTGGGCGTCGATTTCGTCAGCAGCTACTTCTTCACGGCGTCGGAGAACCGTCGCCTGAAGGCCGAGCTGAAGGAGATGCGCGGCTATCGCGACATGTACCTGGCCGAGGTGGACAAGAACCAGAGCTATCGCTCGCTGCTGGGCCTGCGCACCGATCCGCCGATCCCGATGGCCGGCGCCCGCGTGGTCGCCGACACCCGCGGCCCGTTCGCCAACACCCGCCTGGCCGACGCCGGTTCGGAGAAGGGCGTGGTGGTCGGCAATCCGGTGATGAACGAGCGCGGCCTGGTCGGTCGCGTGGTCGGCGTCGCCCGCGGGGCCAGCCGCGTGCTGCTGCTGACCGACATCGCGTCGCGCACACCGGTGATGATCGATCGCACCAACGCCCGCGCCATCCTGACGGGCGACGGCGGCCCCAATCCGAAGCTGGAATATCTGCGCGGCGTCGATCCGATCAAGGAAGGCGACCGGGTCGTCACCTCCGGCGACGGCGGCGTGGTGCCGCGCGGCCTGCCCGTGGGCGCGGCCGTCAAGGGCCTGGACGGCCGCTGGCGGGTCGTGCTGTTCGCCGACGACGCGGCCATCGACTATGTCCGCATCCTACTGTTCAAGGACTTCGCCCAGCTGGCCGACCAGAAGGCCCTGCTGACCCGCAGCCTGCCGCCGGTCACCACCGAGGATCCCGACGTCTCGATCCTGGGCCCGGCCGCCACCGCGCCCAAGCCCGCCGCCCAGGCCGGAGCGACGCCGACAGGTTCCGGCGCGACGCCGACCACCCCGACGACGACAACGAACCCGGGCGTGGCGTCGCCCAAGCCGGCCGCCACGACGCCGCCCGCGGCCACCGCGTCGGCGCCCAGGCCCGCGGCCGCCAAACCAGCGGCGCCCAAGCCGACGACGTCGAGGCCGGCGGCGGCCCAGCCCGCCGGCGGGGAGATCTAGGGTGGGCGGCGCGCGGCCTCTGCACCCTGGTCTCTGGCTGGGCGTGCCCGCCCTGCTGTGCGTGCTGGCGACCATCGTCTTCGCCGCGCCGATCCGCATCTACGGCCTGCAGCTGCCCGAGCCGGTGTTCGCCATGGTCCCGGCCTTCGCCTGGGCGCTGATCCGGCCTTCGATCCTGGCGCCGTTCGCCCTGCTGGCGCTGGGCCTGTTCCTGGACGTGTTCTGGGGCGGGCCGACGGGCCTGTGGGGCCTGTCGCTGCTGGTCGCCTACGCCACCGCCCTGGCCGGCCGCAGCATGATGACCGGCCAGAGCCGGCCGATGATGTGGGCTTGGTTCGGCGGGGTCACCGCCGTGGCCATGGCCAGCGGCTTCCTGTTCAGCATGCTGGACAGCCTGGCCATGCCCAGCCTGCTGGCCGTATTCTGGCAGTTCCTGGTGACGACCCTGTTGTTCCCGTTCGCCCACCGGCTGATCGACCGGTTCGAGGACGCGGACGTTCGGTTCCGGTGACGCCATGAGCGAACCGTCCATCATGTTCTTCGAGGTGAACGAGCGGCAGGGGGTGTTCCACCGCCGCGCGTTCCTGATGGGCGGCCTGGCCGGCGGCGGCCTGCTGGCCCTGGGCGGACGCCTGGCCCAGCTGCAGCTGGTCGAGGCCCAGCGCTACCAGAAGCTCTCGGCCGGCAACCAGTTCAACTACCGCCTGACCCCGCCGCCGCGCGGCCTGATCCTGGATCGCAACGGCGTGTCCCTGGCTTCGAACCGGCCGAACTTCCGGCTGATGGTGAGCAAGGATTCCAAGGACTTCGACGTCGAGGCCACCCTCGACGACCTGGCCCAGCTGGTGCCGATCGACGCCGCGCGCCGCGCCCGCCTGGTCAAGGAGATCGCCCGCGCCCCCAAGAAGGCCCCGGTGGCGGTGATGGAGGACATGACCTGGGAGGAGTTCTCCCGCGTCAACATCCGCGCCCCGGAACTGCCCGGCGTGACCGCCGACATGGGCGAGGTGCGGGTCTATCCGTTCGGCGGAGCCTTCGCCCACGTGATCGGCTACGTGGCCAAGGTCTCGGACCGCGATCTGGAGAAGGCCAAGGACGACCCGACCCAGGACCAGGACCTGCTGCACCACCCGGGCTTCCGGATCGGCAAGGCCGGCATCGAGAAGTCCCTCGACCGGGATCTGCGCGGCCGCCCCGGCGCCACCAAGGCCGAGGTCGACGCCCAGGGCCGGGTCGTGCGCCTGGATCCCGAGGGCGACATCCCGGCGACCCCGGGCAAGGAAGTGCGCCTGACCCTGGACGCTGACATCCAGAACCGGGCCCTGGAGGTGATGGGCGACGAGAGCGGCGCCATCGTGGTGATGGACATCCGCAACGGCGACCTGCTGGCCATGGTCTCGGCCCCCAGCTTCGACGCCAACCGCTTCGTCAAGGGCCTGTCCGGGCCGGAGTACAAGGCCCTGGCCGAGTACGAGCGCAAGCCGCTGCTGGACAAGGTGCTGAACGGCACCTTCCCGCCGGGCTCGACCTTCAAGCCGACGGTGGGCCTGGCCGCCCTGACCGCGGGGATCGACCCCGAGGTCCGCGTGAACTGCGGCGGCAGCTGGTACTACGGCGGCCGGACCTGGCGGTGCTGGGAAAAACGCGGCCACGGCTCGCAGAACCTGCACGAGGCGATCAAGAACTCGTGCGACATCTACTTCTACCAGACCTCGCTGAAGATCGGTCCTGACGCGATCGCCAGCGCCGCCCGCGCCATGGGTTTCGGCAGCACGTTCGACATCGGCATTCCGGGCCAGAAGAAGGGCCTGGTGCCGGACCGCGAGTGGAAGAAGCGGGCCTTCAAGAAGAATCCGGCCAACCAGATCTGGTTTCCCGGCGAAACGCCCAGCTACGGCATCGGGCAGGGGGCGCTCAGCGTCAACGCCCTGCAGCTGGCGGTGATGACCTCGCGCCTGGCCAACGGCAAGAAGGCGCTCAATCCGCGCCTGATCAAGTCGGTGGGCGGCGTCGAGCAGCCCAGCGGCGCGGCGGTGCCCGACCTGCCGTTCTCGATGGAGCACCTGGCCTATGTGCGCGGCGGCATGGAGGCGGTGGCCAACGACGTGCGCGGTACCGCCTACCGCCAGAGCCAGCTGGGCCTGGGAGACGTCAAGATGGCCGGCAAGACCGGCACGGCCCAGGTGCGCAGCTACGACAAGGTCGCCAGCCGCAAGAGCGACAGTGTCGCCTGGCGCCTGAAGGACCACAACCTGTTCGTGGCCTTCGCGCCCTATGACGACCCGCGCTACGCCGTGGCCGTCATCATCGAGCACGGCGGCCTGGGCGGCGCCACCGCCGGCGCCCCGCGGGCCCGCGAGGTGATGCGCGTGGCCTTGCTCAAGGACCCCGAGGTCCGGGCTCGTATCGAACGGCCCATGCCCCTGCCCGAGGAACCGGTCGAGGCCGCCCCCGACGGTTCGGTCGAGGGCGCCGCCCCCGATGATCCGACCGTGGGCGCGCCGCCGGCGACTCCCTCGACCCCAACCGTTTCCGCGCCCGCCGCCCCCGGAGCCCCCCGATGACCCTCAGCGGCGGCCTCAGCCGGCCCGGCGAACGCGACCGGCCGATCATCAAGTTCATGGAGATCGACTGGACCCTGTGCCTGGTCCTGTGCCTGATCGCCGGCACCGGGGCGCTGATGCTGTTCTCCATCGCCGGCGCCTCGTGGGAGCCGTGGGCCGACAAGCACCTGCTGCGCTTCGGCATCTATTTCGTGATGATGATCATCCTGGCGATGGTGGACCTGCGCGTCTGGTTCACCATGGCCTATCCGATCTACGGCGTAGCCCTGCTGCTGCTGGTGGCGGTGGAGGCGGTCGGCGACGTGTCGCTGGGCGCCCAGCGCTGGCTGGCCATCGGGCCGCTGCGCTTTCAGCCGTCCGAAATCATGAAGATCGGCGTCGTCCTGGCCCTGGCCCGCTACTATCATGGCCTGTCGGCCGACAGCGCCAGGCTGTCCTGGAAGCTGCTGGTCCCCCTGGCCCTGATCGGCGCGCCGACCCTGCTGGTCGCCCACCAGCCGGACCTGGGCACCGCGGTGCTGATCGCCTTGCCGGGCCTGGCGGTGATGGTGCTGGCCGGCCTGTCGCTGCGGCTGATCATCGCCGGGATCCTGACCGGCCTGGCCGCCCTGCCGCCGTTCATCTTCTTCGTGCTGCACGACTACCAGCGCAACCGGATCCTGACCTTCATGGACCCCGAGAGCGACCCGTCGGGCAACGGCTACCATATCATGCAGTCGAAGATCGCCCTGGGCTCGGGCGGGCTGATGGGCAAGGGCTTCGGCCTGGGCTCGCAGAGCCAGCTGAACTTCCTGCCCGAGAAGCAGACCGACTTCATCTTCGCCACCCTGGCCGAGGAGTTCGGCTTCATCGGCTGCTTCAGCGTGCTGTTCCTGTACGGCGTGGCGATCTTCATGGCCCTGCGCATCGCCTCGATCAGCCACAGCCACTTCGGACGCCTGTCGGCCGCCGGGGTGACGGCGACCTTCGCCCTCTACGTGCTGATCAACGGCGCGATGGTCATGGGCATGGCCCCGGTCGTGGGCGTGCCGATGCCGATGCTGTCGTACGGCGGCACCGTCATGCTGACCGTCATGATCGGTTTCGGCCTGGTCCAGGCCGTGCGGGTGCACCGTTATACGGAAGTGACCAGCGGCAAGGGGTCGCTGATGTAGAGCGGTCTCTTTCCCTCCCCCTTGCGGGGAGGGTGGCCCCGAAGGGGTCGGGTGGGGGAGCCGCTGCAATGATCTGAACGAGGGGACGCCCTGCACCGAACCCCACCCGTCGGCTTTGCCGCCACCCTCCCCGCAAGGGGGAGGGAAGGGCGTTCCCTACTTCCCCTTCAGGGCCCGCCCGGTCACCACCGCTCCGGCTCCGAACTTCCCCCGCAGCCCGTCGATCACCGTCTCGCTCTTCAGGGCCTTGCGCTCGTCGCCGGCGAAAAAGTCGTCGGCCGCGCCCTCGGCGGGAACGAAGTCGGTCAGGCCCGCGCCGATCAGGCGGTAGTGCAGGCCCCGGGGCTCGGCCGCCAGCAGCTCGCGCGCCACCTGGAACAGGGTGCGGGCGGTCTGGGTCGGCACCGCCAGGGTGCGGCGCCGGGTATGGATCTTGAAGTCGGGGGTGCGCAGCTTCAGGGTCGCCACCCGGCCCGCCACCCCGCCGGCCCGGGCCTGGCGGGCGACCTTCTCGCACAGCGGCCACAGCTCGTCCTCGAGGTCCTCGGCCTTGTAGAGGTCGTCGTTGAACGTGGTCTCGGCGCTGATCGTCTTGCGCTCCTGGTCGGGATCAACGACGCGGGTGTCGCGCCCATGGGCCAGGTGGTGCAGCCGCAGGCCGCCCGAGCCCAGCACCTTGACCAGCCACTTGAGGTCGGCGCCGGCGATGTCGCCGACCGTGCGCAGGCCTTCCGAGGCCAGGGCGGCGACGGTGGCGGGGCCGACGCCGGGCAGGATCGACACGGGGCGGGGGGCCAGGAACTCGGCGATCCCGACCGCCCCGATCACCGAGAAGCCGCGCGGCTTGTCCAGCTCCGAGGCGATCTTGGCCAGGAACTTGTTGGGGGCCAGGCCGATCGAGACGGTGATCCGGACCTCGGCCTCGATCTCCTTCTGCACCCGGGCCAGCATCACCGCCGGCGGGGCGCCGTGCAGGCGCTCGGTGCCCGACAGGTCGATCCAGGCCTCGTCCAGGGACAGGGGCTGCACCAGGGGCGTCAGGGCCTCCAGCTTGGCCATGATCCGCCGGCTCTCGTGCTTGTACTTGGCGAAGTTGGGCTTGATGACCACGGCGTCGGGGCACAGCTTCAGCGCCTTGTACATCGGCATGGCCGAGCGCGGGCCGCTCATGCGGGCGATGTAGCAGGCGGTCGTCACCACGCCGCGCTTGCCGCCGCCGACGATCACCGGCTTGTCGCGCAGGCTGGGATCGTCCCGCTTCTCGACCGAGGCGTAGAAGGCGTCGCAGTCCATATGGGCCATGCTGAGCCGGCCCAGCTCCTCGTGGAAGACCACGCGCGGCGACCCGCAGGCCGGGCAACGTGAGACCTTGGCCTCGCCCGTCGCCAGGCAATCGCGGCAGAGGGCCTTCATGGGAACAGCTTGCGCTCGATGGCCGTCTTCAGGTCCGGCCACAGGTCGAACCGGGCGTGCCGCTCGGGATCGGACGGGGCGAGGGGGCGCAGGCGCTCGTCGGCCACCATCTGGAAGCGGTTCACCCACGGCGCGCTCTCGGCCACCGAATCAAGCTGCGGCAGCAGGTCGTCGATGAACACCGACGGCGAGGCCGTGCGCTCGGACAGGTGCGCCGCCGACGGCCCCTTGGGGCCGCTGTTGATCACCAGCGGATAGTCGAAGCCATGGGTCTTCAGCCAGCGGGCGCGGGACTGGCGGCCGTGCTCGGGGGCGTTGGTCAGGATCACCACGTCGGCCCGGGTCGACAGGTCGGCCAGGGCGTCGGCCGCGCCCTCGGTCGGCAGGAGGTCGTCGGCCCCGTCCCGGAAGAAGTCGTCGAACAGGGCCCGGCCCGCGATCAGGTCCAGGTGCTCGGTCTCGCCGGGTCGATAGATGTTCTGGAACAAGGCGAAGCGGTCGACCCGCAGCTCGAATCCGTGGCGCGCGATGAACGTTCCGAAGCCATGCATGAAGCGCGCGAGGACTTCGTCGACATCGACGATGACCAATGGCGTATCAGGGCGCACGGTGCAGGCCTGAAGGTCGGAAAAACGGAGTTCCATGATCTGCGGTCGGCCGAGGTAAACGCGATTAGCGCGGGCTTAAGGATATTCGTGCGATCTGGAATACAGAAGCGACGCGAATCCCTCATGCATCGCCACGGACCGGAATGGTCGGGGTCAGGATGACGAAGAAGGTCCTCATCGTCGAGGATAACGAGCTGAACATGAAACTCTTTCATGACCTGCTCGAAGCCCAGGGCTATGAGACCCTGCAGACCCGCGAGGGCCTGCAGGCGTTGTCGATCGCCCGCGAGCACCGTCCGGACCTGATCCTGATGGACATCCAGCTGCCCGAGATCTCCGGCCTCGAAGTCACCAAGTGGCTGAAGGAGGACGACGATCTGTCACATATCCCCGTCGTCGCCGTTACGGCATTTGCCATGAAGGGCGACGAGGAGCGGATTCGCGAAGGCGGCTGCGAAGCCTATATCTCAAAGCCCATCTCGGTGTCGCACTTCCTGGACACCATTCGCCGGTTGCTGGAGAGGTAGGCCCGTGAGCGCGCGCATCCTGGTCGTCGACGATATCGAGGCCAATGTCCGCCTGCTCGAGGCCAAGCTGTCGGCCGAATATTACCAGGTCTCCGTCGCCTATGACGGTCCCACCGCCCTGGCCCTGGCGGCGGACGAACTGCCCGACGTCATCCTGCTGGACGTGATGATGCCCGGCATGGACGGCTTCACGGTCTGCAGGAAGCTCAAGGAAGACCCCGCCACCCGCCACATTCCCGTCGTGCTGGTCACGGCCCTGGACGGCCGCGCCGACCGCATCCAGGGTCTGGAGGCCGGCGCCTCGGACTTCCTGACCAAGCCGATCGACGACGTCATGCTGTTCGCCCGCGTGCGTAGCCTGACCCGGTTCAAGCTGGTGATCGACGAACTGCGCCAGCGCGAGGCCTCGGGCCGGCGCATGGGCGTGATCGCCGGCGCCGCCTCGCGCCTGGACGGCCTGGGCGGTCGGGTACTGATCGTCGACGACAACGAGCGCCAGGCCCAGCGCGTGGCCGCCGAGCTGGCGGTCGAGCATCGCCCGGTCATCGAATCCGATCCGGTGAAGGCCCAGATCAGCGCCGGCGGTCCGGTCGATCTCGTCATCATCAACGCCGCCGCCAAGGGCTTCGACGGCCTGCGCTTCGCCGCCAGCCTGCGCTCGGACGAGCGCACCCGCCATTTGCCGGTCCTGGCCATGGTCGATCCCGACGAGCGCCCGCGCATCGTCAAGGCGCTGGAGATCGGCATCAACGACATCCTGCCCCGGCCGATCGATCCGCAGGAGCTGGCCGCCCGGGTCAAGACCCAGATCCAGCGCAAGCGCTATACAGATTACCTGCGCCAGAACCTCGACCACAGCCTGGAACTGGCGGTCACCGACCAGCTCACCGGCCTGCACAACCGCCGCTACATGGCCGGGCAGCTCGACTCGCTGGTCAAGCGTGCGGGGCTGGGCGGCGACCCGGTCGCGGCCCTGCTGATCGACATCGACCACTTCAAGAAGATCAACGACGGCTTCGGACACGACGTCGGCGACGAGGTGCTGCGCGAGTTCGCCCTGCGCCTGGCCTCCAATGTCCGCGCCATCGACCTGCCTTGCCGCTATGGCGGCGAGGAGTTCACGGTGATCATGCCCGATACCCAGATGGCCGACGCCCTGCGCATCGCCGAGCGGATCCGCATGCACGTCTCGGGCTCGCCGTTCCGCGTCGCCCATGGCAGCGAGCTGCTGACCGTGACCATCTCGATCGGCGTCTCGGCCACCAGCGGGGCGGAGGACACCCCCGAGACCCTGCTCAAGCGCGCCGACGAGGCGGTGTACGAGGCCAAGAAGTCGGGCCGCAACGCGGTGGTGGGCAAGGCGGCCTAGGCGCTGCTCTCCCCAAGTTCTTCAAGCCATTCGTTGTCATCCCGGAAGCCCCGCAGGGGCTGTCCGGGACCCAGGTGACTGGGCAGAAGCGGTGCGATCCCTCTGGGTCCCGGACAAGCGCTGCGCGCCTTCCGGGATGACAACAACCGGGGCGCCGGCGCCTAGCGCCTTGCAACCACCCGGATCTCATAAAGCCGCGGCCACAGCTTGCCGGTGACGATCAGCCGGTCGGCCTTGGCGTCGTAGGCGATGCCGTTCAGCACGTCGGCCCGCGCCCGGTCCTCGACGGGCAGCAGGCCCGTCAGGTCGATCCAGCCCTTCACCTTGCCCGTGGCCGGGTCGATGCGGGCGATGCGGTCGGTCTGCCAGATGTTGGCGTAGATCTCGCCCTTGACCCATTCCAGCTCGTTCAACTGGTCCACCGGCCGGCCCTCGTCGGTGACGGTGATCCCGCCGGTCTCCTTCAGGGTTTCCGGATCCAGGAACCGCAGGCGCGAGGTGCCGTCGCTCATAATGATCCGCCTGTCGTCGCGGGTCAGGGCCCAGCCCTCGCCGGGATAGCGGAACTCACCCTTGGTCTCGAAGTCGTCGATTCCGTAGACGAAGCCGATCTGGTTCTTCCAGGTCAGCTGGATCAGCCGGTCCTTCCAGTCGATGATCCCCTCGCCGAAGTACTGGCTGGAGATCGAGCGCTCGTTCTCGACGCCGCCGGTCTCCAGCACGGTCTTGCGGATCGACGAGGCGCCCTCCAGCCCCGTGCTCTCGTACAGGAAGCCGTCGCGCAGGAAGAGGCCCTCGGTGAAGGCGTTGGGATCGTGAGGGTAGGCGCGGACCACCTCATAGCCATAGACCGGCGTGGCGGCGTGGACGCGAGCCAGCGGCGAACCCGCGCCCAGCAGCAGGATGACGGTCAGCCAGAGGCAGGGAAGCGGGAGTCGACGCATGGCCCAGCTAGGCCTTTGCTCGGCGGCGAAAACAAGACGGCCCAAAGAAAAACGCCCGACCTCGCGGCCGGGCGTCTTGTCGCATCACGAAGGGTCGGCAGACCTACTTGATCTTGCCTTCGCGGAATTCGACGTGCTTGCGGATGACCGGATCGTACTTCTTCAGCACCATCTTTTCGGTCTTGGTGCGGGCGTTCTTCTTGGTCACGTAGAAGAAGCCGGTGTCCGCGGTCGAGTTCAGGCGGATCTTGATGGAAGCCGGTTTGGCCATGGTCGAATCCCTGCGATGGTCGCGCAGGTCCCTACGCGGTCGAAATAAGAGGCGCGGAACATACTCACCGGCGGCGCAAAGTCAATTGCCGGTCGCGCATCGTTTGTAGGGGAAATCGATGGCCTTGGTTTGTCCGCCGATCTGGCCCTCGATCCGGCCGGTCATGGCGTCGGGTCCCACCCGGCGATAGATCACCCGTTGGGGAAAGTCGTGGGTGGGATCCTCGAACACCGCTTCGCCGGCCGTCAGGCTCTTCAGCGGGAAGGTCGCCTTGGCCTGGCCCGAGGGCTCGGCGACATAGGCCAGCGAGCCGTCGGCCTCGACGATGCGGACGAACTCGTACTCGCGCAGCTTGCCGTCGCGCACCGTGCGGCCCAGGCCCAGCATCACGCCGCCGCCCGGCGCCATCCACAGTTCCTCGACCACGCTCTTGGGCTTGGCCTGGACCCAGCAGCCCTTCAGCCAGGCCACCTGGTCGATGGTGGCGGGCGGACCGGCCAGGGCGGCGGCGAGGATCAGGGGGAGCATGGGTGACCTCGTGGGGCGAAATCCGCGTCCTTCGACAGGCTCAGGATGAGGATTTCGACTGTTGGCGCGGCGCTACAATAGCCCTCATCCTGATCTTGTCGAAGGACGAGGGCGGGCCCACGGGCCTCACAGGTAGCTCAACCGCCGCGCCCCGCGCAGGAAGCGCATGAACGGGGCCGGTCGTCCAGGGTCGGCCAGGCGCTGGGCTGCCTCGGAGACGACGAAGCGGGTGATGTTGGGCAGGTCCAGCGCGCGGGCCTGGTCGAAGTCGAACCAGCCGATCTCGTCCAGCTCGCCGCAGTCGGGCTGGCGCTCCAGGCTCAAGAGGGCGCTGGCGGGGGCCATGAAGAACCGGGCGTCGAAGCGGCGGGTGCGGTAGGGCGGGGTGATGGCCCGGGCCACGAAGGCCAGCGGCGCCAGGTCGGGCAGGGCGCCCTGGGCCAGGAACGGCCGCCAGGCCCCGGCGCCCGGCCGCGCCGGAGCCGCCTGGGCCAGCAGCAGGCCGGTCTCCTCGAAGGTCTCGCGCACCGCCGCCAGGGCCAGGGCGCGGGCCAGGCGGGCGGGGCTGGGATGACGCGGTTCGAGGGCCAGGCGCGCGGTGGTTTCGGGCGACAGCTCGCTGGCCGAGGGGGCGGCGTAGTCGCCTCGGTCGACCCGGCCGCCGGGAAACACCCACTTGTCGGCCATGAAGGCCAGGCCCCGGTTGCGGCGACCCATCAGGATGCGGGGCCGGGAACCGTCGTCGCGGACCACGATCAGGGTGGCGGCGTGGCGCGGCTTCAGCACGCCGGCGGTCGGGTCGCGGACCTCGCCGTCGTTGCGGGTGTCGAACTGGGCGTCGATGGGCTCGTCCATTTCATGAGCTTAGACCCGACTCGCGGCGACGCCAGCCATCCGTAGGGCGGGTTGTTTCCCCGCTCTCTCAATCCGTTGTCATCCCGGAAGCCTCGCAGAGGCTGTCCGGGATCCAGGGGACTGGGCGAAGGCGGTGCGGTTCCCCTGGATCCCCAACAAGCGCTGCGCGCTTTCGGGATGACAACCGTTGAGCAGGACAGGCCCGCGTCCGCGCCTTGACCCCTTCCCGCGCCCCGCCCAAGCTCGCCGCGGGGATTTCAGGAATCGAGGGACGGCATGTTCGCAAGGGTTTCCGGGCTGGCTCTGGCCGCCGCGCTGCTGGCCACGCCGGCCTTCGCCGCGCCCACCACCGCCCAGGTCGCCGCCGCCGCCAAGGCCGTCCAGCCCAAGGTCGTCGCCTGGCGGCGCGACATTCACGAGCATCCCGAACTGGGCAACCAGGAGGTCCGCACCGCCGCCCTGGTCGCCAAGGAACTGCGCGCCCTGGGCTTCGAGGTGCGCGAGGGCGTCGGCCGCACCGGCGTGGTAGGCGTGCTGAAAGGCGGCAAGCCCGGCAAGGTGGTGGCCCTGCGCGCCGACATGGACGCCCTGCCGGTCGAGGAGAAGACCGGCCTGCCGTTCGCCTCCAAGGCCACGGCCCAGTGGGAAGGCCGGACCCTGCCGGTCATGCACGCCTGCGGCCACGACACCCACGTGGCGATGCTCTTGGGCGCGGCCACCGTGCTGGCCGGCCTGAAGGCCCAGATCCCCGGCACGGTCGTGGTGATCTTCCAGCCGGCCGAGGAGGGGTCCCAGGCCGGCGAGGAGGGCGGGGCGGGCCTGATGATCCGCGACGGGGCCCTGGACCACCCCAAGGTCGACGCCATCTTCGGCCTGCACATCGGCCCCGGCGACGCCCACGCCCTGAACTACCGGGCCGGCGGCTTCTATGCGGGCTCCGACCGGCTGACGATCACCGTCAAGGGCAAGCAGACCCACGGGGCGCGGCCCTGGGCCGGGGTCGACATGGCCAGCGTCGCGGCCGACATCGTCCAGGCCTTCAACCAGCTGTCGGCCCGCCAGGTCGATGTCGGCGCCTCGCCCACCGTCCTGACCGTGGCGACCATCAACATGGGGGTGCGCAACAACATCATCCCCGAAGACCTGACCATGACCGGCACCCTGCGCACCTTCAACGCCGAGCGCCGCGCCGACGTCATCGACAAGGTCCAGAAGACGGTGGCGGCCATCGGCGACCGCTATGGGGCCAAGGCCCAGGCGGTGTTCACCCAGCCCTATCCGGTCACCCGCAACGACCCGGCCCTGTCGGCCTGGGCCAGGCCGGTGCTGGAGCAGGCCTCGCCCGGCAAGGTCGACGACCAGGCGGCGCTGGTCACCGGCGCCGAGGACTTCTCCCGCTATGGCGAGAAGGTCCCGGCGGTGTTCGTCCAGCTGGGCGGCCGTCCGGCCAGCGTGCCAGCCGCCACGGCCCCGGCCAACCACTCGCCCTATTTCGACGTCGACGAGGCGGTGTTCGAAACCGGCGTGAAGGCCGAGGTCTTGCTGGCGCTGGATTATCTGGCCAAGAAGTAGCGCGCCCCGCGCGCCCAAAGGAGACCTGCTTGCGATCGTTGTTTCTGGCCGCCGTCGCGGCCCTGGCGCTGTCGAGCCCGGCCGTGGCCCAGACCGCTCTGACGCCCAATGTCGGCGGCCGGGTCGCGCCGCTGCCGAACGGCGCGGCGGCGTTCGGCTGGCCGGGGGTCTATTTCGAGGGGCGGTTCACCGGTCCGTCCGTCGAGGTGGCGGTCGATCCGGGGGCGGAGCACCTGGCGATCAGCCTCGACGGCCAGGTCCGCGCCGAACTGGCCAAGCCGGGCGCGGTTCGCCTGGCCTTCAAGGACCTGGGGCCCGGCGAGCACGTCGTGCGGCTGGACAAGCTGACCGAAAGCCAGTCCGGTTCGGCGCGCTTCCTGGGTTTCTTCGTCGGCGGGGGCGGCCAGGCCCTGCCGCCGACGAGCCGTCCGCACCGGATCGAGTTCATCGGCGACTCCCACACGGTGGGCTACGGCGTGCGCTCGACCAAGCGCGACTGCACCCAGGCCGAGATCCACGACCTGACCGACACCAGCCTGACGTTCGGCCCGATCCTGTCGCGCCGGCTGGACGCCGACTACCGGATCGTCGCCTTCTCCGGGCGGGGCGTGGTGCGCAACTACGGGGGGGCCTCGCCGGGCCAGCCCCTGCCGGCGCTCTATCCGCGGCTGATCCCCGGCCAGGCCACGCCCACGGTCGATCCGGCGGAGCCCTGGCGGCCCGAGCTGATCGTCATCGGCCTGGGCACCAACGACTTCTCCACGCCCGTCGCCCCGGGCGAGCCCTGGGCCGACGAGGCCGCCCTGCACGCCGACTATCGCCAGGCCTATGCCGGCTTCATCCGCGACCTGGCCCGCCGCCAGCCCCAGGCGCGTTTCCTGCTGATCGCCGGCGACAGCTTCGCGGCCGATGTCGAGGAGGTGGCCAAGACGGTCGACGCCGAGACGCCCGGCCTGGCGACGCCGGTGCGGATCACCGGCATGGACCTGGGCGCCTGCGACTGGCACCCGTCGATCGCCGACCAGAAGATGATGGCGGATCGGCTGGAAGCGGCGGCGCGGGTTTTGCCGGCGTTCTCGGCGCGGTAGGAAACTGGTTGTCATCCCGGAAAGCGCGGCGCGCTTGTCCGGGACCCAGGTGAACCGCAAGGCCTTTACCCAGTCCCCTGGGTCCCGGACAGCCTCTGCGAGGCTTCCGGGATGACAACGAGAAGGGGCGCGTCTACCGCCGCTTCCCGCGCCGCACGCCCTTGGGCAGGCCGCCGCGCGGTTTGACGGGCGTCCGCGCCCGCACGCCAAGCCTCGGGCGCGGGGCCTTCGGATCGGCCGGCAGGGCGTCGGTTAGCATCTCGAACAGCAGGCCGCCGGTCACGGGCGTCGCCTCGCGCAGCTTGACCTCGACCGCCAGGCCCAGCGGGAAGCGCTTGCCGGTGCGCTCGCCGACCAGGGCGTGCATGCGGTCGTCGTGGACGAAATATTCCTCGCCCAGGGTCGAGACCGGAACCAGGCCGTCGGCCCCCGTCTCGTCCAGCTTCACGAACAGGCCAAAGCGGGTGACGCCGGTGATCCGGCCGGTGAAGGTCGCGCCCACCCGGTCGGCCAGGAAGGCGGCGATGTAGCGGTCGGTGGCGTCGCGCTCGGCGGCCATCGCCCGGCGCTCGGCGTGGGTGATGACCTCGGCGGTGTCCTTGATCTGGGCGATGTCCTGGTCGGTCAGGCCGTCGGTCCCCAGGTTCAGGGCGCGGATCAGGGCCCGGTGGACGATCAGGTCGGCATAGCGGCGGATCGGGCTGGTGAAGTGGGCGTAGCGGGCCAGGTTCAGGCCGAAGTGGCCCAGGTTGTCGCTGGAATAGTGGGCCTGCATCTGGGTGCGCAGGACCACCTCGTTGATGATCGCCGCGTGCGGGCTCTCGCGGGTGTCGTCCAGCAGCTTGTTGAAGCGCGCCGTGGTCGGGGCCTCGCCCTTCGACCACTTGACCTCCAGGGTCTGCAGGAACTCGACCAGGCTCATGACCTTTTCCTGGCTGGGCGTGTCGTGCACCCGGTAGATCAGCGGCAGGCGCTTGGCCTCCAGGGTCTCGGCCGCCGAGACGTTGGCCTGGATCATCATCTCCTCGATCAGCTTGTGGGCCTCGAGGCTGGCGCGGCGGGTGATCGACTGGATCTCGCCCTCGCGGATGACGATGCGGCGCTCGTCGCTCTCGATGGCCAGGGGCGAGCGCGCCTCCCGGCCCTTGCCCATCAGGCGGAACGCTGCCCACAGGGGGCGCAGGATCGGGTCCAGCAGCGGCCCGGCCTTGTCGGCGTCCTGGCCGTCGGGCGGGGCGACGCCGTCGATGGCGGCCTGGGCCTGCTCGTAGGACAGCTTGGCGGCGCTGCGCATCAGGCCGCGCACGAACTTGTGGCTCTTCTTGCGGCCCGTGGCGTCGAACACCATCCGCACCGCCAGGGTGGCGCGGTTCTCGCCTTCGCGCAGCGAGCACAGGCCGTTGGACAGGGTCTCGGGCAGCATCGGCTCCACCCGGTCGGGGAAGTAGACGCTGTTGCCCTTCTCGCGGGCGTCGCGGTCCAGGGCCGAGCCGGGGCGGACATAGGCGGCGACGTCGGCAATGGCCACCCAGACGACCCAGCCGCCGACATTGCCGGCGTCCGGATCCGGATGGGCGTAGACGGCGTCGTCGTGGTCGCGGGCGTCCACCGGGTCGATGGTCACGAACGGCAGGTCGCGCAGGTCGTCGCGGCCCTCCAGGGTCGGCGGCTGGGCCGCGCCCGCCTCGGCCTCGGCCTCTTCCGAGAAGCCGGTCGGGATGCCGTGGCTGTGGATGGCGATCAGCGAGGCGGCGCGCGGATCGTCCTCGCTGCCCAGGACCTCCAGGATCTTGCCGAACTTGGGTCCGTAGCGGGCGCCGGCCCCGCTGACCTGGGCCAGGACCAGGTCGCCCTCCTTCAGGCCCTCGGCGGCCTGGTTGTCGATCAGCAGGCTTTCCTTGGACTTGCGGTCGACCGGCTCGACGCGGGTCTCGCGCCGGTGCTTGCGGACCACGCCCAGCAGCTTGTGGGCGCTCTGGCCCAGGCGCTTGATCAGCCGGGCCTCGGTCTCGCCGCTCTCCAGCCGGTCGAAGCGCACCAGCAGCCGGTCGCCCATCCCCGGCGCCCCGCCGGCCGCCTCGCCCTTGCCGGGGGCCAGGCGCACCTGGGGCGTATCCTCGGAGTCCTTGGTCAGGCGCACATAGAGGTCGCCGTCGGCGTCGCGTTCGACGACGTCGACGACCCCCACGGGGGGCAGCGCCCCGGCTTCCGCGAAGCCCCGTCTGCCGCGCTTGCCCAGGCTGCCGTCGGCCTCCAGGGCCCGCAGCATCTCGCGCAGGGCCCGGCGGTCGGCGCCCTTCAGGCCGAAGTGGCGGGCGATGTCGGCCTTGCCGCTCTCGCCGGCGTCGCGCAGGAAGGCCAGCAGGGTCTCGCGATCCGGCAGGCCGGCGGGCGGCTTGGCCGCCTTTGATGCGGCGGGGAACTTGGACGACTTGGGCGAGCGAGGTTTGGCCATGGTCTCCGGTCTAACGCGGTCCGGGGGCGATTGGCCAAGGGAAAGCGTCCGGCGCGGCGTCAACTTCGGCCGAAAGAGCGTCCGACGACAGGGAGAGCAGGGCGTTTCGGCGTCAGCGGTCCATCGGGACGGCCGCCGATGGTGGGCGGCTGGACGCGCCGTCCAGGCGCTCGACGCTGACCTTGATCGGCCGGCTGCCCAGCCTGGCGCCGGACACCGCGTCGACGCCGACGGGGTCGATCTCCCGCCCCGTCGTCTCGTCGATGAAGCGCGCGAACTGGCCGTCGCAGTTGCGTTGGGCCCAGGCCCCGAACAGCAGCAGGACCGGCAGGAAATCCTGGCCGGCCGGCGTCAGGACATATTCCTCCCGCGGGGGGCGTTCGGAATAGAGGCGTTTTTCCAGCAGGCCGCCGGCGGTCAGGGCGGCCAGTCGCTTGGTCAGCATCGTGGGCGCGATGCCGAGATTTTTCCGGAACTGGTCGAAGCGCGTGACCCCGACATGCGCCTCGCGCAGGATCAGCATGGTCCAGGTGTCGCCCACGCTGCTGACGCCGCGGACGATGGGGCAATGCCGTGCAACGCTATTATTCGACATGGTATCATTTCGATAGTGACTAACTACTGAAATGATAGTATCTCGCTTCCCGTCGGCGATCCAGTCCGACGTGAAGGTGAGACATGGCTAGGAAAGACAGCAGCGTCGCGCTCGTTACGGGCGCGTCTTCGGGGATCGGCCTGGTGGTGGCCCAGTCGCTGGCCAAGGCCGGCTATCGGGTGTTCGGGACCAGCCGAAAGCCCCTCCCTGACAGCGCGGGCGTGACGATGCTGGTGTGCGACGTGACCAGCCAGGCCTCGGTGGACCAGGCGGTCGAGACGATCATCGGCCAGACCGGGCGCATCGACCTGGTGGTCAACAACGCCGGCGTCGGCCTGCTCGGCGGGGCCGAAGAATCGTCGATCGCCCAGGCCCAGCGTCTGTTCGACGTGAACGTGTTCGGCGTGGCCCGGGTCGTCAACGCCGTCCTGCCGATCATGCGCCGCCAGAAGAGCGGCCGGATCGTCAACATGAGTTCGTTGCTGGGCGTGATCCCGTCGCCGTTCAACGCCTTCTACGCGTCGACCAAGCATGCGATCGAAGGCTATTCGGAATCGCTGGACCACGAAGTGCGCGAGTTCGGCGTCCGCGTCGTGCTGGTGCAGCCCGGGGTCACCCGCACGGCGTTCGAGGAAAACCTGACCCGGGCCGATCAGCCGATCGCGGTCTACGACACGGCGCGCGCGCGCAGCGAGGCGCTGATGCGCCAGTGGGTGGAGGCGGGCGACCCGCCGCAGGTCGTGGCGGACGCGGTGGTGCGGGCGGCTGGCGCCGCGAAGCCCAAGCTGCGCTACCCGGCGGGCAAGCAATCCAACCAGCTGGGCGCCCTGCGGCGCTTTATCCCGTCCGCCGCGTTCGACAACGCCGTCCGCAAACACTACGGGTTTTCGACCTAATAGAGGTCCTCGATCCGCTGCGGCGGGGTCTGGACGGGGGGCGGGGCTTCCGGCTTCTTCTCGACCGGGGGCGGCGCGGCGGGCGGGGTCTCGACGACCGGCGCGGCGACCACGGGGGCGTCCTCGACCACCTCGACCGGCTTGGGCTTGGGGGCCTCGACCGGCGGCGGCGGCGCGACCTCGGCGACGGTCGGCGTGGCCTCGCGCACCGGCACGCCCGAGACCTCGGCCAGGGGCGCCGTCGAGGCCGCCTCGCGGTCGGTCTTCAGCAGGGCGTTCTTGAGGCCGAACGCGAAGCCGCCGACGCTGATGGCCGACAGGATCACGACCACGACAGGCAAGGGCAGGGGGCGTTCGAGCGACGTCATGGGGCCAGCTTAATCTCACCGCCGAGGCGCGTCACGCCTCGGCTTTGGCCTTTGTCGCGGCGGGTTTCTTGGCTGGGGCCTTCTTGGCCGCCGGTTTCTTGGCCGGCGCCTTCTTCGCGGGGACGGCTCCATCCGTCGCCGCGGCGGCCTTCGCCTTGGCGGGCGCCTTCTTGGTGGCGGCCTTCTTCGCCGGCTTCTTGCCGCCGCCGCCTTTGGCGACCCGCTCGGCGATCAGGGCCACGGCCTCGTCCAGGGTCAGGGCGGCCGGATCGGCGCCCTTGGGGACATTGGCGTTGGTGTCGCCGTGCTTGATGTAGGGGCCGAAGCGCCCCGACAGCACGCGGATCGGCTTGCCGTCCTCGGGATGGTTGCCGAGTTCAGCCAGGGCGGCCGCCTGGCCGCGTTGCGGACGCCCGCCGCCGGCCCGCTTGTCGGCCAGCAGGGCCACGGCGCGGTTCAGGCCGATGTCGAAGACGTCTTCGGGGTTCTCCAGGTTGGCGTAGGTGCCGTCGTGCAGCACGAACGGCCCAAAGCGCCCCAGGCCGGCGGTGATCGTCTTGCCGTCGTCCGGGTGGGCGCCGACCTCGCGGGGCAGGGACAGCAGGCGCAGGGCCTTCTCCAGGTCGACCGCCGCCGCCGTCCAGCCCTTGGGCAGGCTGGAGCGCTTGGGCTTGTCGCCGCTGTCGGCCGCCGCCAGTTCCTCGACATAGGGGCCAAAGCGCCCGTTCTTCAGCCACACCGCCCGGCCGGTCGCCGGATTGATCCCCAGCTCCTTGTCGGCGGCCTCGGCCTCGCCGTCGCCCTCGCTGGTGGCCAGCTGGCGCGTATAGCGGCATTCGGGATAGTTGCTGCAGCCGATGAAGGCCCCGAACTTGCCGGTCTTGAGGGAAAGCTGTCCCGTGCCGCAGGTCGGGCAGGTGCGCGGGTTGGAGCCGTCGCCCTTGTCCGGGAAGATGTGCGGGCCCAGGGCCTCGTTGAGGGCGTCGAGCACATTGGTGGTGCGCAGCTCGGCGATCTCGCCGACCGCCGCGGCGAAGTCCTTCCAGAAGTCGCGCAGGAACTGCTTCCAGTCCAGCTTGCCGTCCGACACCAGGTCCAGCTGCTCTTCCAGGGCGGCGGTGAAGTCGTACTCCACGTAGCGGCGGAAGAACTGCTCCAGGAAGGCGGTGACCAGCCGACCCTTGTCCTCGGGGATGAAGCGCTGCTTCTCCATGCGGACATAGGCGCGGTCGCGCAGCACGGTCAGGACCGAGGCGTAGGTCGAGGGGCGGCCGATGCCCAGCTCTTCCATCTTCTTGACCAGGCTAGCTTCCGAATAGCGCGGCGGCGGCTCGGTGAAGTGCTGGTCGGCGCGGGCGTCCAGCACCTTGGCGGCCGCGCCCTCCTCGATCATCGGCAGACGGGCGGAGTCCTCGTCGCCCTCGTCGTCGCGGCCTTCCTCATAGACGGCGAGGTAGCCGGGGAAGAGGACGACCTGGCCCGTGGCGCGCAGGCCGGTCTGGCCGTCGGCGCTCTCCAGGTCGACCGTGGTGCGCTCGATGCGGGCGCTCTCCATCTGCGAGGCGATCATCCGCTTCCAGATCAGCTCGTAGAGGCGCCCAAGGTCCGGCTCCAGGCGCAGGGAGCCCGGATTGCGCTTCAGGCTGGTGGGACGGATGGCCTCGTGGGCCTCCTGGGCGTTCTTGGCCTTGGCCTTGTAGTAGCGCGGCGTCTCGGGGACGTAGGTCTCGCCATAGACGTTGCCGATCACGCTGCGCGCCTCGGCGATGCCTTCCGGCTCGACCGACACGCCGTCGGTCCGCATGTAGGTGATCAGGCCGACGGTCTCGCCGCCGATGTCGATGCCTTCGTACAGCTTCTGGGCGGCCTGCATGGTGCGCTGGGCCGAGAAGCCCAGCTTGCGGGCGGCTTCCTGCTGCAGGGTCGAGGTGGTGAAGGGCGGGGCGGGCGAGCGCTTGCCGGGCTTCTTCTCGACCGCGGCGACCTTGAACACGGCCTTCTGCACCGCGGCCCGGGCCGCCAGGGCCGAGGTCTCGTTGTTGAGGTCGAACTTGGTGAGCTTCTTGTTCTCATGCTTGACTAGGCGGGCCAGGAACGGTTCGGCGCCGGCCGTGACGTCGGCCTCGACCGTCCAGTATTCCTGGGTCTTGAAGCGCTCGATCTCCAGCTCGCGGTCGACGATCAGCCGCAGGCAGACCGACTGCACCCGGCCGGCCGAGCGCGAACCGGGGAGCTTGCGCCACAGCACCGGGGACAGGGTGAAGCCGACCAGGTAGTCCAGGGCGCGGCGGGCGAGGTAGGCCTCGACCAGCTCCATGTCGATGTCGCGCGGATTGGCCATGGCCTCCAGCACGCTCGACTTGGTGATGGCGTTGAAGGTGACGCGCTGGACGGTCTTGTCCTTGATCGCCTTCTTCTTCTGCAGCACCTCCAGCACGTGCCAGCTGATGGCCTCCCCCTCGCGGTCGGGGTCGGTGGCCAGGATCAGGCGGTCGGCGCCCTTCAGGGCGTCGACGATGTCGGACACCCGCTTGGCGGCCTTGCCGTCGACTTCCCAGCTCATGGCGAAGTCGTTGTCCGGTTCGACCGACCCGTCCTTCGACGGCAGGTCGCGGATGTGGCCGTACGAGGCCAGGACCTTGTAGTCGGACCCGAGATACTTGTTGATGGTCTTGGCCTTGGCCGGGCTCTCGACGACGACGACGTTCATTAGGACCTTGGTGCCTGGGAATTGGGTTCGTCCCCGAGGCGAACCCCAAGGGGAGCGCTAAGGCGGCGAGGGCCGGAAAGTGGGGGCGGCGCCAGGGGTCTGTCAACGGCGGCCTTGGCGGACGGACGATTTGGCTCCGGGCTCTCTCTATAGAGAGAGGAATATTTGGCCCTACGCCGCCTGGCCGCCGATCAGCCGCATCATCGTCTGCGGATCGCGGGCGATGGCCGTGAGCAGGGCTCTGGCGGGAGCGTCGGGATAGCTGCGTTCCTGCTCCCAGTCGCGGACCGTGGACAGGGGCAGGCGGAAGGCCTCGGCGAACTGCGCCTGGGTCATGTCGAGCCGCCGCCGGATGTCCTTGACCGCGTTGACGCGCTTGGCTCGCGCCAACTGCTCCGCCGTCAGGGGCGGATTATCCGGATCGGAAAGAGCGTTGGCCTCGATCTCTTCTTCGGTCATCGCCCTCAGGCGCGCCCAGTCGGTCTCGCCGACGGGAAATCTAGGGTTCGCCCCCGAAATAGTGACTCTCTTCACGCCGGCTGGCGGTGCGGGCCGAGATGATCCTGTGATGGTCTTGGGCATGGGAGACTGTCACCACGAGCAATAGGCGTTGCGAGCTCAAGCCAATGATGTGCAGGCGCTCTTCGTCATAGTCGAAACGATCGTCGATGATCTCGACGCGATGAGGATCCAGAACCGCGAGACAGGCCTCTTCGAAGCTCACGCCATGCTTGGCGAGATTGGTGCGCGCCTTCTCGATATCCCAGTCGAAAGTGAGGTCCATAGTACGGATATCCAGTACCTGGGGCAAGGTGAGGTGATCAGGCCCCCGCCACCATCCCGCCCGGCAGCAGTTCGGCTCGCTCCGCCAGGGCCAGCTCGACCAGCGCGGCCATCACCGCCGAGGTCGGGGCGTGGGTGGCGCGGACCAGTTCGTCGCGCGAGACCGGGGTCGGCGACAGCAGGCGGGCGATGTCTTCGCGCAGGGCGTCGTGGTCGATGTCGGCGCCCTCGTCCTCGGCCGCGTAGGGCCTTTCGCGCTCGCGCAGGTGGGCCTGGCCCGACAGCGACCTCAGCACGTCCTCGACGCCCTCGCACAGGATCGCGCCCTGGCGGATCAGGTCGTTGGGCCCCTTGGCGCGCGGGTCCAGCGGCGAGCCGGGCACGGCGAACACGTCGCGGCCCTGCTCGGCGGCCAGACGGGCGGTGATCAGCGAGCCGGACTTCAGCTCGGCCTCGACCACGACCACGCCCAGCGACAGGCCCGAGATGATGCGGTTGCGGCGGGGGAAGTCCTTGGCCTGGGCCCGGCGGTCGGGGGCGCTTTCGCTGACGATGCAGCCGCCCTCGCCGGCGATGCGGGCGTGCAGGTCGGCGTGCTCGGGCGGATAGATGTCGCTGACGCCGCCGCCCAGCACCGCCACCGTGCCGGTCGCCAGGGCGCCCTCGTGGGCCGCGCCGTCGACGCCGCGCGCCAGGCCCGACACCACCACATAGCCGTGCCGGCCCAGTTCCGCGGCCAGCTGGCGGGCGAAGCGCTGGCCGCCGGCCGAGGCGATCCGCGCCCCGACGATGGCCAGGCTGGGCTGGGACAGCAGTTCGGCATGACCCAGGGCCCACAGCACCGGCGGCGGCGGATCCAGGGCGGCCAGGCGCGGGGGAAAGTCCGGCTCGCAGGCGCAGATCAGCCGTGCGCCCAGGCGCTGGCCGCAATCCAGTTCCCGCAGGACCTCGGCCTCGGGCGGCGGGCGCAGGGGCGAGGCGCGGCCGGCCCGGCGGGCCAGGTCGGGCAGGGCGACCAGGGCCCGCTCGGCGGAACCGAACCGGGTCAGCAGATGATCGAAGGCGACGGGGCCGACCGTCTCGGTGCGCGCCAGGCGAAGCCAGGCCAGGCGCTCCTGATCCGAGAGGTGGCGCGGGGTCACGCGGCGCCGGTCTTGTCTTGGGGAGGCGGCGCTTCGGCCGTCTTCTTCTTGCCGATGCGGGGCTCCTGGCCCTTCAGCAGCCGGCCGATATTGTCCTTGTGGCGGATGAAGATCAGCACGGCCATGAACAGGGACAGGCCCAGGAAGGCGGCGTCCTGGTCGGTGGCCAGGGCGAACGGGGCGGCGAAGGCGGCGGCGACCAGGGCGGCCAGAGAGCTGATGCGGAACAGGACGGCCACGGCCAGCCAGGTGACGGCGGCCAGAAGCCCGACCGGCCAGCAGGCGGCCAGCAGCACGCCGTAGAAGGTGGCCACGCCCTTGCCGCCCTTGAACTTCAGCCAGACGGGGAACAGGTGGCCGGTGAAGGCCGCGCCGCCGGCCAGGGCGATGACGAAGGGGTTGCCGTGGCTCAGCCAGCGGGCCAGCAGCACCGCGACCACGCCCTTGCCGGCGTCGCCGAGCAGGGTGATGGCGGCCAGGTCCTTGCGGCCCGAACGCAGCACGTTGGTCGCGCCGATATTGCCCGAACCGATCTGCCGGATGTCGCCGGCCCCGCCCAGCCGCGTGGCGATCAAGCCGAAGGGGATCGAGCCCAGCAGGTAGCCGCCGAGCAGGGTGAGGCCGAGGGACAGGTAGACGGCTTGGGCGAGATCTTGCACGGATTGCGACCTATGGATGTGGTGAAGCTGCCCGGCGAGGCGGGCGCATGGCAAGGGCGAAAACGCCGGTTTCGACTTTTATAGCGGAGCCTGCGGCGCGGGCTCCACCGTTTTCCCGGAGTTACTCGCGGGGGCGGTGCTCGTCCAGCCGCCCCATTCCGGCGCTTCGAACCCCGCCAGCCCCTTGTCGCGGAAATGAGAGTCAGGCCCGCAGCTCGGCGCTCACCAGGGCGAGGGCGTTGCGGAGGCCCCGCTCGAGGAGCTCATCGGAGAGCCGTCGGTCGGTCAGGGCGCGGGACAGTTGCAGCGTCCCGGCCATGAGGCCCAGGAGGCTGAGCGCCTTCACGCGGGCCGAGAGCGGATCTTCGGGCGCCATGCGGGCGGCCAGGCCGTCGATGACGACCAGTACGCTGTCGGTGTACGCCTGCCTGATCGCGTCCGCGCTGCGCCCGATCTCGTCGAGCAGGGCGGCGTTGGGGCAGCCGTCCCCGAGGTCGTCGCGGTGATGGGCCGACAGGTACCAGCGTATGATCTGTTCGAGACCGGCCGGGCCGGGCTCCGTCAGCTCGACGATGCTCGCGTGCAGGGCGTGCAGCTGGTCGGTGACGGCCTCCGCGACCAGGCTGTCCTTGGAGTCGAAGTGGGCGTAGAAGGCGCCGTTGGTGAGATCCGCGTCCTTCATGAGCGTCGCGACTCCGGAGCCGTCGATGCCATCCCGCTTGAGCCGCCGACCGGCCGTCGCGATGATCCGCCGCCTGGTCTCCTGCTTGTGTTCCTTCGTATAGCGCGCCATCAGCTCGGCATCCGGTTGAACTTGCGGATGACGCCATCGAAGACCCGAGCCGGGGCGACGCGGTGCACGGCTTTGATGGTCCGGGCGGTCGCGCCGGCGGTGCGCCGTAGTTTCGGGTTCCGGTCGATGGCCGCCGCGACGATCACCTTGGCCACGACGGCGGGGTCGTCGCCGCCGCGGAGGTTCTGCTCCAGCAGTTCGTCATAGTTGCGCCGTCCCGCCGCGTAGAGCGGCAGGGGGGTGTCGGCCACCACGCTGTGGCCCGCGAACGGCGTGTTGATCGGACCAGGCTCGACGAGCAGGACCCGGACGCCCTGGTCGCGAACCTCGTGGTCCAGCGACTGCGAGTAGCCTTCGACCGCGTGCTTGGTCGAGACGTAGAGGGCCATGAACGGACTGGGGACGAATCCGCTGAGGGACGAGACGTTGATGATGCGTCCGCGGCCTTGGGCGCGCATGTGCGGCAGGACCGCCTTGGTCGTCCGCATGACCCCGTAGACATTGATGTCGAAGATGTCCCGCGTCTGAGCGATCGAGAACTCCTCGGCCGCGCCGGTCGTGCCGACGCCGGCGTTGTTGATCAGGACGTCGATGCGCCCGAACCGGTCGATCACCTGCCTGACCGCCGAGGCGACGGAGTCATCGCTGGTCACGTCGAGGTCGAGATAGGTCACCCCGGCGGGCGCGGTGAGCCGCGCGGTGTCGCGGCCGGTTCCGATCACCTGGAAGCCCGCGGCGGCCAAGGCGATCGCCGTGGCCTTGCCGATGCCTGAGGAGGCGCCCGTTACGAGCGCGACTTGCGGGGTAGCTGTCATCACAGGCTCCTGAAGTTTTGAATTATGATCATACTATAATGGCGCCGAGCGACCGCTGGGCAAGGCTTCCTGTGGAATAAATTATGTTCGTACTTTACGGAGCGGCGCACGGCTTCGCCTGTCATCCTGGACAAGCTTGGCGAAGCCCGAGCGCCGGTCCGGGACCGCTGCAAGCGTCGAGTCACCCCGGTCCCGGATCTTCGCACTACGCGCTTGTCCGGGAATGACAGGCCTTTTGCGCATAGGTAAGGGGAAAACGGATCCGTCCCCGGCGTATCCACGACGAACCCCAGCAAAATCAACGCCCTGAACTTTCTCGACCCCAATCTGTCCTCACCCCTTCGGACCACCCTTATCCTGGTCCCACCTCGTCGCGTGGAAAGGGCGCATGGCCAGCGACCGATGCGGCGGCGGGGGGCGATCGAGCGGGACTGGGCTGGAGGGGGTTACTCCAGCGTGTCCGGGGCCTTCCATCGTTGGGAAGCCCGCCCGCCGTCGGCGTCGATGGGGACCAAGCGCGTGTGTCGTAGATCCGCGCCCTCGTCGCCGGAGTCCGTCGGAAACGGCGGGGTCCGGAGTCCGGCTAAGCCTCAACAGGGCTGCCTACCGGACGCTGGCGGATAACGACCGCGCGGAGCGATCTGGGCTTCGTCGAAACGGTAATAGTCAAAACACTCCGGACGATGTCCGGCGCTCCGCGACCCTTTCCATCAGCTCACAGCCAAAAGCGTGAGATCGAGAGATCGTGCCTGTGAAAGACCCCCTCGGTCGGCTTCGCCGACAGCTCCCCCCGAGGGGGAGCATCTATCGCGGCGTAGATCCTCCCCCTCTGGGGGAGGTGGCCCGAAGGGCCGGAGGGGCAGGTGTTCAGCGCGCCAAAGTCCCGAGTGTCCACAAGGGGTGGCTGGCTAAAGCCTACCCCTCTGCCCGATGCGCCACCCGTCCATCCACGATCGTCATCAGCACCTGGCCCTGCAGCCGGCGGCCGTCGAACGGCGAGTTCTTGGACTTCGACAGCAGCTTGGCCGCGTCGACGATCAGCGGGGCGTCCAGGTCGCACAGCACCAGGTCGGCCGGGGCGCCGGGGGCGATGCGGCCCGACTGCAGGCCGATCAGGGCGGCGGGGGCCAGGGTGACGGCGCGGATCAGGTCGACCAGCGGCAGGCGCTCCTCGTGATAGAGGCTCAGCAGGGCCGGCAGCAGGGTTTCCAGGCCCACGGCGCCGGGGGCGGCCTCGTCATAGGGCAGGCGCTTGTCCTCGGCCGGGGCCGGGGCGTGGGCCGAGACGACGATGTCGATCAGGCCCGAGGCCAGGGCCTCGATCAGGGCCTGGCGATCGTCTTCGCCGCGCAGGGGCGGGGTGACCTTGGCGAAGCTGCGATAGTCGCCGATGTCCAGCTCGTTGAACGACAGGTGGTTGATCGAGGCGCTGGCGTGGATCCGCAGGCCCCTGGCCTTGGCGCGGGCCAGGGTCTCCAGGGCCTGGGCGCTGGTGACCTGGTCGACCAGCAGGCGGCCGCCCGTGGCCTCCAGCAGGGCGACGTCGCGCTCCAGCATGATCCGCTCGGCCATCGGCGAGATCGAGGGCAGGCCCATGCGGCCGGCGAACTCGCCGCCGGTGGCCGCCCCGCCCTTGGCCAGCCACGGGTCCATCGGCCGGTGGGCCAGCAGGGTGTCGAAGCCGCGGGCGTAGGTCAGGATGCGCTGCATCACCTTGCTGTCGACGATCGGCCGGTCGGCGTCGGTGACGTAGACGCAGCCGGCTTCGCGCATCAGGCCGATCTCGGCCATCTGCTCGCCTTTCAGCCCCTTGGTCGCCGCGCCGGCGCAGAGGATGCGGGCGGCGTCGATGTCGCGCGAGCGGCGCAGGATGAAGTCGACCACGCTGGGGTCGTCGACGGCCGGGTCGGTGTCGGGCTGGACGACGAAGCTGGTCACCCCGCCGGCCGCGGCGGCCCTGGCGGCGCTGGCCAGGGTCTCCTTGGTCTCGGCCCCCGGCTCGCCGGTCTTGACCCGCAGGTCGATCAGGCCGGGGGCCAGCATGGCCCCGCCGCAGTCGACGACGCGGACGTCCTTGCCGAGCTTGCCGAACTCGCGCCCCTTGGCGACGTCGGCGATCACCCCCTCGGAGACGATGACGCCGCCGGGGCCGTCATAGCCGCTCTCGGGATCGACCAGCCGGGCGTTGATCAGGGCGAGGGGCGGGGATGAGCTTGTCACTTGCCGTGCTCCTCGAGCCGATGCGCCAGAGAGGCCAGCACCGCCATCCGCGCCGCCACGCCCATCTCGACCTGGTCCTGGATCAGGCTGATCTCGGGATCGTCGGCGACGTCGGAATCGATCTCGACGCCCCGGTTCATCGGCCCGGGGTGCATGACCTTGGCCTTCGGCGCGGCCTTGGCCAGCTTGTCGCGGTCCAGGCCGTAGAAGCGGAAGTATTCGCGGGTCGAGGGCACGAAGGCGCCCTGCATCCGCTCCAGCTGCAGGCGCAGCATCATCACCACGTCGGCCCCGGCGATGCCGGCCTTCATGTCGTGGTGGACGGTGACGCCCCAGCGCTCGGCCTGGGCCGGCATCAGGGTGGGCGGGCCGACCAGGCGGACGCTGGCGCCCAGCGTGTGCAGCAGGGCGACGTTGGAGCGGGCCACGCGGCTGTGCAGCACGTCGCCGCAGATCGCCACGGTCAGGCCCGAGACCCGGCCGAAGGCGCGGCGGATCGACAGGGCGTCCAGCACCGCCTGGGTGGGGTGCTCGTGCTGGCCGTCGCCGGCGTTGATCACGCTGCCGCTGACCTTCTGGCTCAGCAGGCTGGCGGCGCCGGACGAGGCGTGGCGCACCACCAGCAGGTCGGGCCGCATGGCGTTCAGGGTCACGGCGGTGTCGATCAGGGTCTCGCCCTTGGTGATCGACGAGGTGCGCGGGCTCATATTGACCACATCGGCGCCCAGGCGCTTGCCGGCGATCTCGAAGCTGGACTGGGTGCGGGTGCTGTTCTCGAAGAACAGGTTCATCAGCGTCCGCCCCTTGAGGATGTCGAGGGACTTGGTCGTCTGGCGATTGAGGGCGACGAAGGCGTCGGCCAGGTCCAGCAGCTCGGTGGCCTGCAGGGCGTTCAGGTCGCCGGCCGACAGGAAATGGCGTCGAGGGAACGAGAAGATGCGGGCGCGGATCGTCTCGATCGGCGCGGCGGGCTCATGGGGCGGGGGCTTGGCCGTCATGAGTGCGCGTATTACGGGGCTTTGGACTCGGAGGGAAGGCGGCGCGATCTTTTCGCTTCCATAGGGTGGGTGATGCCGACATACCTACCAAAGGCAGAGGTCGTTCTGGCCCTTGTTTTTCTGCGAGCGTCGAGACGACGTCCGCCATCCCAAGAAGGAAATGACGATGCAGATGCACCGTTTCTATCTGGCCGATTTCATTTCGGCGTCAGAGTCGGTCAAATTGAAGCGCGCGGGGAAATGGCTCCGAGGCATCGTGATCGCTTCGTTGGCTGTGTTCGCCAAAGACAAACTCAACGAGGTTTTCGACGCAGTCTGGAGCCTTGTCGCGGGCATCATCCTGAAGCCGGCCTAAAACCCCTTGCCCGCCGCCTCGTTGATCCCCCGGATGCGCTCCAGCGCGCCCTGCAGGATCCAGCCGGCGGCCATCTTGTCGACCACCTCGCCGCGGCGCTTGCGGTTGACGTCGTGCTCGTCGATCAGCACCCGGGTCACGGCCGCCGTCGACAGGCGCTCGTCCCAGAAGGTGATCGGCAGGTCGGGGTTCAGGCGCAGCAGGTTGCGGCCCAGGGCCCGGTTGGACTGGCAGCGCACGCCTTCGGTGCCGTCCATGTTCATGGGCAGGCCGATGACGATGCCCACGGCCTTGCGGCTGTCCATCAGCTGGAACAGGGTCTTGGCGTCGTCGCTGAACTTGCCCTTCTTGATCAGGGCCAGGGGGCTGGCGACGGTCAGGGTGACGTCGGACACGGCCACGCCGATGGTCTTCTCGCCGGGGTCCAGGCCGACGATCGGCCTGTAGTCGGGGAGGGCGGCGGCGAAGTCGGCGATGTCGAGGACGGGCATGGGTCCTCATATCACGGCCAAGCGCCCTCCCGACAAGGGAACGCTTGTCAAAGCGCCCCTCACACGGCTAACCCACGCGCTTGGAATTCAGGAGGCCCCCATGGCCATTGACGCCGCCACCGTGCGGAAGGTCGCGCGGCTCGCCCGCATCGCCGAACCCGAAGAGCGCATCGAGGCCCTGGCCCAGGAGCTCAACGGCATCATGACGTGGATCGAGCAGCTGGCCGAGGTGGACACCGACGGCGTCGAGCCGCTGACCAGCGTGGTGCACGCCGGCCTGCCGCTGCGCGACGACGTGGTGACCATGGGCGGCGACGCCGACCTCGTCACCAGCAACGCCCCCAAGTCGGTGGGCGGCTTCTTCGTGGTCCCCAAGGTGGTCGAATAATGAGCGCGCTGACCTCTCTCACGCTGAAGGGCGCGCTGGACGGGCTGGAGGCCGGGGACTTCACCTCGGTCGAGCTGACCCAGGCCCATATCGAGGCCGTCGAGGCCGCGCGCGGCCTGAACGCCTTCCTGGTCGAGACGCCCGAGCGGGCCCTGTCGATGGCCGCCGCCTCGGACGCAAGACGTGCTCTTGGCGCTGGCCGTCCGCTGGACGGGATCCCGCTGGGCATCAAGGACCTGTTCTGCACGCAGGGCGTGCCGACCACGGCCGCCTCGAAGATCCTCGAGCCGTTCGTCCCGTCCTACGAGTCGACCGTCACCAGCCAGCTGTGGCGCGACGGGGCGGTGATGCTGGGCAAGCTGAACCTGGACGAGTTCGCCATGGGCTCGTCCAACGAGACCAGCGCCTACGGCCCGGTGGTCAATCCCTGGCGCAAGGCCGGCTCGAACCAGGCCCTGACGCCGGGCGGCAGTTCGGGAGGCAGCGCCGCGGCCGTGGCCGCCGACCTGTGCCTGGGGGCCACGGCCACCGACACCGGCGGCTCGATCCGCCAGCCGGCGTCGTTCACCGGCACCGTGGGCATCAAGCCGACCTACGGCCGCTGCTCGCGCTGGGGCACGGTGGCCTTCGCCAGTTCGCTGGACCAGGCCGGCCCGATCGCCAAGACCGTCGAGGACGCGGCGATTCTGCTGACCTCGATGAGCGGCCACGATCCCAAGGACTCCACCAGCCTGGACGTGCCGGTTCCCGACTTCGCCGCCTTCGTCGGCAAGTCGGTCAAGGGCCTGCGGATCGGCGTGCCGAAGGAGTATCGCGTCGACGGCATGCCGGCCGAGATCGAGAAGCTGTGGGCCGACGGCATCGCCTGGCTGAAGGACGCCGGCTGCGAGATCGTCGAGATCAGCCTGCCGCACACCAAGTACGCCTTGCCGGCCTACTACATCGTGGCCCCGGCCGAGGCCTCGTCGAACCTGGCCCGCTACGACGGCATGCGCTACGGCCTGCGGGCCGAGGGTTCGAACCTGACCGAGGTCTACGAGAACACCCGCGCCCAGGGCTTCGGCGACGAGGTCAAGCGCCGCATCCTGATCGGCACCTATGTGCTGTCGGCCGGCTATTACGACGCCTACTACCTCAAGGCCCTGAAGGTGCGCCGCCGCATCGCCGAGGATTTCGACAGCGCCTGGGAGAAGGTCGACGCCATCCTGACCCCGACCGCGCCGTCGGCGGCCTTCGGCCTGGGCGAGAACAGCAACGACCCGATCGCCATGTACCTGAACGACGTGTTCACGGTGACCACCAACCTGGCGGGCCTGCCGGGCCTCAGCCTGCCCGCCGGTCTGGACGCCAACGGCCTGCCGCTGGGCCTGCAGATCATCGGCAAGCCGCTGGACGAGGGCACGGTGTTCTCGGTGGCCGGGGCGATCGAGAAGGCCGCCGGCTTCAAGGCCAAGGCGACGAAGTGGTGGTGATCCGCCGCCCCTAGGACGACGAAAAGGGCGGCCCCGCGAGGAGCCGCCCTTTTTTACGCTACGCCACTGAAAACTACATCGGGGTGTCCGGCGTGGCGGGGACCGCGGCCGGGGCGGGCGTCGGGGCCGGAGCGGGGGCGGGCGCCGGCGCGGCGGGCGCGGCGATCACCGGCGTCGGGGCC